>DATMKU010000081.1:0-4406 GCA_035570935.1 Allostellaceae bacterium | reverse complement strand
GCGCGCATCGCCGGGCTGACCTCGCGCCGCGCCTTGAGCATGCCGGCGCCGCTTGTTGCCGGGTCCGCGCTCGCCGAGGTCGAACCCGGGTCGTTCGCCTCGCAGGAGGATCGGCTGCTCGCGGCGCGCGAGCAGCTGGTGGCCCGCCTCAAAGGCGAAATCCGCCCCGAGCGGCGCCACCTGCTGAGCCGCGGCGAGCTGGCGAAGCTGGTCGACACCGCGGTTCAGGCTTATCTGCTGCGCCACGCCATCGAGGCCAACGCGCTCGAACGGCGCGATCTTGTCACCGCGCTGATTCAGCAGCTGCTGGCCCCGTCGGCGCCGGAGGCGGACCCTGACCCGGCGGCGGCGCAGCGGCGCGCGAACCGCGCCGTCATCGAGGCCGCCAAGGCGCAAATCCAGCCGCTCGTCCTCGAACACATGGATGTCGCCGCTGCCGCCGAAATGCCGCGCGCGACGTTCGAGGCGCAGCTCTCCGGCTGGGTCAAGGAACTGCTCGCCGAGACCAAGATCCAGCTGAATTTCTCGGAGCAGCGCGATCTCGTTCAATCATTGATCGCCGACATGCTCGGGCTCGGCCCGATCGAGCCGCTGATGGACGACGAGACCGTGACCGACATCATGGTCAACGGACCCAAGCAGGTCTATGTCGAACGCCGCGGCAAGCTCGAACTGACCGACCTCGCATTTCGCGACGACCAGCACGTGATGAACGTCGCGACCAAGATCGTGACGCAGATCGGCCGGCGGATCGACGAATCCCGTCCGCTCGTCGATGCCCGGCTCGCCGACGGCAGCCGGGTCAACATCATCATCCCGCCATTGGCGATCGACGGGCCGTCGATCTCGATCCGCAAATTCTCAAAAAAGACGATCACTCTCGACACGATGGCGCAGCAGGCGAACATCTCGCTGGAGATGGCGACGCTGTTGAAGATCGCCGCGCGCTGCCGGCTCAACATCCTGATCTCGGGCGGCACCGGGTCGGGCAAGACGACCCTGCTCAACGCGCTGTCGCGGCTGATCGACACCGCGGAGCGCACTGTGACGATCGAGGACGCCGCCGAATTGCAGTTGCAGCAGCCGCATGTCGTGCGCCTCGAAACCCGCCCGTCCAATCTCGAAGGCACCGGCGAGATCACGATGCGCGACCTTTTGCGCAACGCCCTGCGCATGCGGCCCGACCGCATCATCCTCGGCGAGATCCGCGGCGCCGAGGCCCTCGACGTGCTGCAGGCGATGAACACCGGGCACGACGGCTCGATGAGCACGATCCATGCGAACCGCCCGCGCGAGGCGCTGACCCGGCTCGAAAACATGGTCGGCATGACCGGGATCAACCTGCCCTCGCATGCGGTGCGCACCCAGATCGCCGCCGCGGTCAATTTGATCCTGCAAATCAGCCGGATGCGCGACGGCATACGCCGCGTCGTCGAAGTCATCGAAGTCGTCGGCATGGAGGGCGACATCATCACGACGCAGGAGTTGTTCAGCTATCAATTCCAGGGCGAAACCACCGACGGGCGTCTACGCGGCGTCTTCAAGTCGAGCGGGCTGCGCCCGCATTTCCTGCCCCGCGCCGAATATTTCGGGCTCGACCGGCCGCTTCTGGAAATCATTTGAGTGTCCGGCCGAAAGAAGGTCAACGGTTCGATATTTAGTATTTCCTTTGGGTCGGAGGCTGAGAGCGGGATGGGCCGCTTCGGCCCGCCGATTGAGACAGGCAATGCGCAACCGTGATGATTCTGCACCCTGACGATTTGTTGCCGTTGCTGGCGGCTGGCGGCGCGTTATTGGCCTTTGCCGCGCTCATACTGGTCGTCGGCCGGGTGGCGCGGCGGCGCTACAGGCGACGCCTCAAATCGATTTACGATCACGCTCAACTCGGCGGCGGCGCGGTGACGACCCCGACGCAGTCGCTGGCGCGGGTGCAGAGCACAACCCCGAACATCGACCGCGTCGCCCGCCGCTGGCTGCCGCGCCGCGAGATCGTCGCCGCGCGCCTGGCCCGCACCGGGCGCGCGATCACCATTGGGCAATATTCACTGACGATGATCGGCGTGGCGGCGGCCGCAACCGTCGCCCTGATCGGGCTGACCTCGATCGGGCTGATGCCGGCGGCGTTGGTCGGCCTGTTCCTCGGTATGGCCTTGCCATATCTGGTGGTGAGCCGGATGGGGAGCCGTCGGGTCGCGGCGTTTATCGCGCTGTTCCCGGACGCCATCGATTTGATGGTCCGCGCCTTGCGCTCGGGCCTGCCGATCAGCGAGGCGATCGTCGGCGCCGGCCAGGAGATCGCCGATCCGGTCGGCGGCGAACTGCGCCTGATCGAGAGCGGGATGCGCCTCGGGCGCGACCTCGAGGCTTTGTTGTGGGACATCGCCAAGCGCATCGACGCACCGGAGTTCCGATTTTTTATCATTGCCCTCAGCGTGCAGCGCGAGACCGGCGGCAATCTCGCCGAGACCCTGGCCAATCTCGCCGAGGCGTTGCGCCGGCGCCGGCAGATGCGCGCCAAGGTCCGCGCCATGTCGAGCGAGACGCGGGCGACGACGATGATCCTCGGCGGTTTGCCCGTCGTGGTCATCGGCCTGTTGATGCTGACCTCGCCCGACTATCTGCGGCCGCTGTTTCGCGACCCGCGCGGCCATATTCTGTGCGGCATCGCAGTTGCCATGCTGGTCACCGGGGTGACGATCATGAACAAGATGGCGCGGTTCGAAATATGAAGGCGGTCCGGTGAACGCAGGCCACCCCCAAGATTTCGGTATCGCCCGGCTGCTTCCCGCCGGGGTCGGGCTCGACGACGCGATCGCGATGCTCGCCGCGCTGGCGGTGCTGACGATGTTCCTCGCGCTGTGGCAGACGTTTCGGCCAAAAGACGCGTTCGAGCGGCGTCTGCAACGGGTCGTCGAGCGCCGCGAGACGATGCGGCGCGCGGCGCTCGCGGCTCGCACCCGCCGGCAATCCCGTCGCCCGGTCGGGCTGATGCGCGCGGCCGTAACGCGCCTCGATTTGTTGCGCTCCCGGCACGCTACCGAAGCGCGCCTGCTGCTCGCCCGCGCCGGGATGCGGTCTTCCGATGCGATGGTCGCGTTTTTGTTTGCCCGGCTGATCCTGCCGTCGATCGGCGCCGCCGCCGCGCTGATGGACGATTCGTTGCTAAATCTGATGCCGATACCGCACGATCTTCGCTTTGTGCCGGCGATCGGCGCGGCGGTGCTCGGCTTCTACGCACCCAAGATCTATCTGACCAATGCCGCCAAAAAGCGTGCCAAAAAGCTGCAGCTGGCGCTGCCGGACGGGGTCGACCTGATGGTGATTTGCGCCGAAGCCGGGCTGAGCCTCGATGCGACCCTGCTGCGGGTTTCGCGCGAACTCGCCAACAGCTTCCCCGAACTTGCCGAGGAGCTGGCGATTACCGCCGCCGAGCTGACCTTTTTGCCCGACCGCCGGATGGCGTTCGACAATCTCAACAACCGTACCGATTCGGACGCCATTCGCGCTATCGTCAACACGCTGCAGCAGACCGCCAAATTCGGCACGCCGCTCGCCCAATCGTTGCGCGTCCTCTCGGCTGAATCGCGCGCCGCGCGGTTGACCCGCGCCGAGGAAAAAGCGGCGCGGCTGCCGGCCATGCTCACCGTGCCGATGATCGTGTTCATTCTGCCGACCCTGTTTATCGTGCTGCTCGGTCCGGCCGCGATCAACATCATGGATACGTTCGCCAAGCACTGACCGAAGTCGGCGTGAAGGGCCGCGCGGCTCAAGACGAACTTGTGGGCGGCTGCCTGACCCCGGCCGACCAGATTGCTTGGTCGCGCGCTTGCGGCGACAGTTCGCGCAATGTCTGGTAGTAAGCAAGGTTGTGTTCGACCGCGGCTTCGTCGAGATCGATGCGGCCGAGCCGTGCTGCTTCGGCGGTGCTGCCTTGCAGACCGTAAATCAGCGCCAAGGTTTGCCTTTCCTGCGCGGTTCCCGAAGGCGCCATCGCGACCGGCTGCAAGACATCAATCGCGTTCGGGAATTGCCGCTCAGCGCCAGCGACAATGCGAGATCGACGGTCAGCGGCGGGTCGCCCGGCGCCCGCTGCAGACCCCGCTGGTAATAGGCTTGCGCCTGCTGATGCCGGCCCTCGACATCTGTTACCACACCGAGCAGCACCAGCAGCTTGGGATTGTCCGGGCTCAGCGCGAGCGCCTGGTTGACCGGCGCCAGCGCCAATTCGGGGCGGCCCGTTTCGATATACGCCTTGGCCAGGCCCTGCAATGCCGGCAGGCAACTGCCATCGCGGGCGAGTGCCGAGTTATAGGCGAGGATGGCCTCGTTGACGGCGCCGAGCATCGACAATGTGTCGCCAATCGCGACAAACGGATCGGGCAGGCGCGGCTCGATCTCCGCCGCCC
>DATMKU010000080.1:0-3250 GCA_035570935.1 Allostellaceae bacterium | reverse complement strand
CCGGGGCCGCCGCCGACCCAGCGCGGCAGATACGGCTGGCGGGCGATCATCGCTGCCGGCGGGATCCAATCCGGCCATTCGGCCTTGCGCGTGATCGTCTGCGTGCCCGACCAGGTGAAGCCTTCGCGGCCGACGCCGATGCCGTAGCGCATCGCCTTGCCACCGCCGAGGATCAGATAAAGGTAGGTGTGCGCGGTGTCGACGATGACGGTGCCGGCCGCCTCGTTGCCCTGATACGACACCACCTGACGGCGGAACGCCGCCGGCATTTGGTCGGTGCCTTGGGTCGCGTCGCTCGGCTGCTGTGCCTGCGGGGCGTATTGCGGGAAAGCCAAACCGCGATCGGCCGGCTGATACGACAATGTTTGCGCAAAAGCCGGAGCGGCGGGAATCGTCATGAGACCCGCGAAAAGAACGATACTACGGAGCTGTCGGAATCGAGCGCTCGCTGCCATGATAACTCTCCACCCTGCTGAAGTGCCGATTTTCAGTTCGTTAAGCCGTGACATCGTTGGAAGGTTCCGCTGCGCTCCGCGTAGCTGATCGAATGCCGATGGAGTGCTGCAGCGTCCCCTTTCGCTGGTGTCCTTCATTAGTCGCCTCCCGGCCCGGAATGGTTCTCTGCGGGCGGGCGCGAAAAGGGGGCTGCCCCGGCGCTGCGGGGAAGGGTCGGCTTGAACATGATCTGAAAAGGCCTGCCCCGAAGTTGTTTCAGGACAGATAGCGGTTCCCCGTAAAGATCCCGCCCCACCAAAACGATAGGAATCGCCTTAAATTTGAAGCGATTGGCGCTCCAGGCGCTTAGGCCATGCAGCGGCGATAGACGTTGGCCGTGGGGGCCGAATTGGGCGAGCGAATAAGGCTGAAGGCCGGGTCGCAGGCGAACGGCGTTTGCGCGCGGGTCTCGGCGCTCGGCTGGCGGGCAAACCGCGCCTGGCCGTCAGGAACGTCGAGGATGGCCGAATTGGCTATCGGCAGCCGGTCGCCCTTGAGGGTGCGATTGACCGAAACGGCGGGTGTCTGGCTGCTCAGACTGGCGCCGGCGCTCAGAAACGGGTCGATACCCACGAACAGCGCGGCAAGCGCAACAAGACCGAGCGCGCTCACTATACGAAGATATAACTGCCTGACCATCGGACCGCCTCCAGCGCGCCGGGACCAAATCCCGGACATGCGAATGGCCCCCGAGCCCATTCAACGCTGCTGCAACATTTGTCTGGGTGAGCCGTTCCGAGGTTTCCTGGAATTCACCGAGTCGTGATCCAAATCAGCAAATATTTTGCTGGCCTGTTACCGGTACGCAGCGATCAAACGCCGGCCAAAACGGAACTAAAGACTGCCGTCGCGCTTTGACTAAGCGGCCGGCCATCCTTTCCCCCCTCCCCCCGTGCTTGGCCGGTCATGTTGGGCGCAGCCGATATGCCGATCGGCTGCGCCCTGACTTTTTCAGAACCGGCCCAGCCCCTCATGCATCACCCAAACGCACATGGCCGGGACAAGCCCGGCCATGCGCAGAACAGATCGACTTGTGGACGCTGTTACGCCGTGGGCTGGCGCTCGACCGGTTGCCGCTCGCGATGGCGGGCTTTGCGGCCAAAGAATAGGGCCTGGCTCACCACCGCCGAGACCACAGCAAGCTGGAACGGTTTTGCAATCAGGAACGCCGGCTCCGGCCGTTGCCCGGTGAGGAAACGCTCCGGATAGGCGGTGATGAAGATCACCGGCACTTCGAACGTGCTGAGCAGCTCGTTGACGGCATCGAGGCCCGAACTGCCGTCGGCCAGTTGGATGTCGGCCAGGATGAGGCCCGGCCGCTTCTTCTTGGCGAGCGCTACGGCCTCATTATGGGTGCGGGCGATGCCGATGACGTTATGGCCGAGGCTTTCCACCAGCGCCTCGATATCCATGGCGATGAAGGTCTCGTCCTCGATGATCAAAACATCGGTGGCGATTTCCGCCGCGAGCTCGCGGCCGGATTCCTCGACCAGGTTGCGCAGTGTCGTAAGGTCGCAGCCGAGGATTTGGGCGGCGTCCTCCTCGGAAAAGCCCTCGAGCGCTACCAGCAGGAAGGCCTGCCGAGGCCGCGGCGTGATCTGGGTAATGTGCTGCTCGGGCGGCAGAACGCCCTCGCCCGCCTCGGGCTTGCCGTTCACCGCCAAGGAGCCCCAGATCTTGGTGAAGAGCCGGTAGAGCCCAACCCGCGAATTGGCGCTTTCCGCCAGCATTTCCGGGCTGGCGATCAGCGATTCCAGGGTCGCCGCCACATAGGCGTCACCGGAGGCCTGGCTGCCAGTCAGGGCGCGGGCATAACGGCGCAAAAACGGTAGATGCTGGAGTACTGCTTGTGAATTAGGCACAACGCCCTCCCCTTCAGGGTTTCCCGAGGCTAACCGACAAAAACGTGGTCGGGCGAAAAAAGTTCCGAAAAAAGTTCCCCAACCCCGGAACAATGGGCAAAACCGGGCGTTGGTCTCGCTAGGTGGGGCTTGTGCGTACCAAGGGCGGGTTTGACATGGGCGAACGGGGGAAAAATGGCGAAATGAAACACCGTAGGACCAATCTCGAAGCGGTAGAGCCTGAATCGGACAAGCCAGCTTCGGACAAGCCAGAAACCCGAGATACCATGGGCGCGCCGGTGAATCCCCCGAAACCCGAGGCAAGGCTGGGCCGTGAGGTCCAGGCCAAGATCGGCCAGCAGTTGCGGGCCATGTACGACGATGTCGTCAATCAGGGCGTGCCGCAGCATATCACCGATCTGGTCCGCCGCTTGAGCGATCAAGACTGAAAGCCAGAGGCTCGTCGCAATGAAGCTTGACCCTGCGATACGCGACCAAGTGCTATCCACCGTGCCGAGCCTGCGCGCGTTCGCCATCTCGTTGTGCGGCAATATCGATCGCGCCGACGATCTGGTGCAGGAGACGCTGTTACGCGCGCTCTCGCACATCGATTCCTTTGAGCCCGGCACCAACATGCCGGCATGGCTGTTCACTATTCTGCGCAACCTGTTCCGCTCGGAATATCGCAAGCGCCGCCGCGAGGTCGAAGACGCCGACGGCCGCTACGCCGAGACGTTGAAATCGCATCCGGAGCAGACCGGCCGCGTCGAATTCGAGGAATTCCGCACGGCGCTCGCCAAGCTGCCATCGGATCAGCGCGAGGCTCTGATCCTGGTCGGCGCCTCGGGCTTTTCCTACGAGGACGCCGCGGGGATTTGCGGCTGCGCCGTCGGCACCATCAAGAGCCGCGTCAA
>DATMKU010000079.1:0-4191 GCA_035570935.1 Allostellaceae bacterium | reverse complement strand
GGCAGCGGCCTCGTGCAATGGCAGAACAACCCGGCTCCTTTGGGGGCGGTCCCCGCCAACCACGCGTGGACGGGTGACCTGAACAACGCTCAGCTCTTTGTCCAGAAGACCGACGGTATTATTCAGTTCTTCGCCCAAGGCGGCGCCTACTCGGTCGCGTCCCTGGGCACGCCCTACATCTCGACGGCGCAAGCGACGATCGGCGCGAATACGCCGTTCGGTAATCTGTGGGGGTGGTTTCCGCAGGGCTTCCTGAAGATCGCGCCGACTGCCAATTTCTCGGTCGAGGGCGGCAAGTTGCCGACCCTGATCGGGGCCGAATACACATTCTCCTATGAGAACATAAATATCGAGCGCGGCCTGCTGTGGGGTCAGGAACCCGCGGTCAGCAAGGGCGGCCAAGCCAACTACACGATCGGCCCGGTGGCTTTGTCGTTGTCTTTCACCGACGGCTTTGATTCCGGAGTTTACAATTGGGTGACCGGTTCGGCCACCTACACACTCAACAGCGCCAACACTTTCGAGTTTGCCGCGGGTGGTAATGCGAGCAAGACTAATATCTCAACTCTTCGTACACCCATCGCGCAGAGCAATTCTCAAATCTACAATCTGATCTATACTTATAACGCTGATCCGTGGATCATACAACCGTATTTCCAGGCGACGCACGTTCCGGCGAATAGCAGCCTCGGCTGGACATCCAGCGCATCGACTTACGGTGTAGCTCTGCTGGCCAACTACGATCTCGGCGCAGGTTTTAATCTTGGCGGCCGGGTTGAATATCTTGGGACGACGGGCAATACCTTAACATCGCCGAATCTGCTCTATGGACCAGGGAGTGGGGCTTTCTCGTTCACCTTTACACCGACATACCAATATAGCTACTTCTTCGCCCGCGGGGAATTCTCGTGGGTCAAGGCTAACTCTGTCGTCTCGGGGTTGGGGCTTGGTCCGAACCTGACCGGCAATTCGCAGACGCGGGTTCTGCTCGAAACCGGCATCCTGTTCTGAGCCTGGCGGTACCCGTGGGACCGCGCCGATCGAACGGGTCGGCTGGCTGACCCGACCCTTCTTTCCAGCCGACCCTTGGCCCGGTATAGAGAGTGCTGCCGGCGCGAGCCGGTGCTGTGAAGGGCGGCAGGTGGCGGATCTCGTCATTTTCGACTGCGACGGCGTTCTGGTCGACAGCGAGACCATCTTTGCCCGCGTGCTCGGCGAGTGCCTGACCGATGCCGACTTCCCGGCCACCGCCGAGGAAGCCCTGTTGCTAGGCTTTGGCAAGAACCGCGACACCCTGACCGCCGCGGTGGCGACCCGCTATGGGCGGGCGTTGCCGGCGGGCTTTTTCGAAGCGATGCGCGACCGCGCCGCACTCGTCCTTGAACACGAGCTGAAGCCGATCGCCGGGGTCGCCGAGCTGCTGACGGCGTTGACCGGCGCGCGCTGCGTCGCCTCGAACGGCCATCTGCAGCGGGTGCGCGAGCGGCTGGCGCTGACCGGGCTGCTGCGGTTTTTCGAGCCGCATGTCTTCAGCGCGACGCAGGTCGCGGTCGGCAAACCGGCACCCGATCTGTTTTTGCTGGCGGCGAGCCGGCTCGGCGCCATGCCGCCCGCATGCATCGTGGTCGAGGATAGCGTTGTCGGGGTTGCCGCCGCGGTCGCCGCCGGCATGCCGGTCGTCGGATTTTGCGGCGGCAGCCATTGCGCCGGGGACCATGCCGAGCAGCTGACCGCCGCCGGCTGTTCGCAGGTGTTTTCACAGATGACCGACCTCGCCGCCTATCTCTGCGACAAGTAGCGATGCGCCTCGTTCAGATCTCCGACACGCATCTGAGCCCGGGCAAGGCGCATTTCGCCGACAATTGGCCGCCGCTGGCGAAGTGGATCGCGGCGCAGCGGCCGGATCTGGTGATCCATACCGGCGATGTCACCGTCGACGGCGCCGAGGTAGAGGAGGATCTCGCCAACGCCGCCGGGCTGATGCGCGGGCTTGGCGTGCGCTGGCTGGCGGTGCCCGGCAACCACGATGTCGGCGACGCCCGCCATGCCTCTCAGCCGGTCAACGGCGAGCGGCTCATGACCTGGCGGCGCCATTTCGGGCCGGACCGCTGGGTCGAGGACGTCGACGACGGCGCGCCGGGCTGGCGCCTCGTCGGAATCGATGCGATGCTGATCGACAGCGGTGCGCCCGAGGAGGGCGAGCAGGCTCAATGGCTCGATCGGGTCATGACCGAGGCAGGTCGCCGCCGGATTGCGTGGTTTCTGCACCGGCCGCTGTTTCTCGACGGCCCCGAGGAGGGCGACACCGGCTACTGGTCGATCAAACCGCAGCCGCGCGCGCGGCTGATGGCGCTGGTGCGCCGCTATCGGGTCGCATTCGTCGCCAGCGGCCATCTGCATAAGGCGCGTGACTTTGCGCACGACGGCACCCGCTATGTCTGGTCGCCGGCGTCGAGTTTTCTGGTCGATGCCCCGATCCAGCCGGAGATGCCCGGCGAGAAGCGGCTCGGTGCCGTTCTATACGATTTTCACCCCGGGGGCCTGACGATCGAAATCGCCGAGGTGCCCGGGCTGACCCGGCATTGGATCGGGGAGGTGAAGCACGAGGTCTACCCGCGCCCGGCAAAGACCTGAAAAGCGGGCAATCGCAAAGAGGCAACGGTCAATCCCGCCGGCTTCGCGGCCGGCCGCTGAGCAACAGGAGGGCTTCCCGAATGATCCATCATGTGTCGATCCCGGCGCGCGACCCGCAGCATGTCGCCGAGGTCCTGGCCGAGCTGATGCACGGCAAATCCTTCCCGTTCGGACCGCTGGAAGGTGCCTTTATGGCGGCAAGCGGCGACGAACACGGCACGATGATCGAGGTCTATCCCGAGCGCGCGACCCTCGACATTCCGCCGAACAAAGATCAGGTCGTGTTCGGCGACAACGCGGCGCCGCCCCGCACCTGGCCATTTCACGTCTTCCTGTCGGTGCCGCGGGAGCCCGACGAAATCGAGCGCATCGGGGCCCGCGAGGGCTGGCACGCCAAGACCTACGGGCGCGGCATGCTGGGCCACAAGCCGTTCTTCCATGTGATCGAATTCTGGCTGGAGAACCGCTTGATGATCGAGGTCGTCTCGCCGGCGATGGCGCGCGAATATCGGGACTTCGTCAAAAACGCCGGAACGGCGATGCGCAGCGACCCCGAGGCATTGCGGCTGATGCGCGCCACCCATATCGCCCCGCAAGCAGCACCCTGACGGCAACAGCCCGTTGTAGGGTGGGTTGAGCGGCGCGAAACCCATTCGCGCCGCCGCAGACGCTCGGCGATGATCGCAACACCGGGACTGCCGCTCCTCGTGCCGAGGGGTCGGCGATCAGCTTTTGCAGGTGTTGCCGGGGCACACGCCTCGCGGCCCGGTTGCGGGCACTAGTGGATAGCACCTATCGGATAGCGCCCACCCATCCCGCCACACCGGCGAAGGTCGGTGCCCATACGGAAACGGATCCCAGCCTGCGCCGGGCGGGCGATAACGGAGTCGAGCGTCAGGTCTGCACCGCTAATGGTATACTTCTGACGCTTGGCACCCACAAACGCTACCTCCTTCGTCATGCCCGCGAAAGCGGGTATCCAGAGCTTGCCCCTGGCTGGAACAGGGGGGCGCCGGCGCGAGTACTTGCCCTGGACCCCCGCTTTCGCGGGGGTGACGGATTGAGAGGCTGCGGGAGTCATTTGTCTCGTTCGTGCAGCTCGTGGATAGCACCTGACGGATAGCACCCACCTACCCGTCATACCGGCGAAAGCCGGTATCCATGGCAGAAGTGGGTCCCGGCCTTCGCCGGGAAGACAAGAATGGAGTCAAGTGTTGGTCGCTACCACCAGGGAGTCGCAGAGTTGACCAACCCGAATAGGGGCGCGCTCGCCGTCTTTCTGGTTGTCGTCGTTGCCGCGCGGATGACCGTGTTGGCTCAAGACACCCGGTCTGGATGTCCCCAACCTCCGCCGGGCAGCCTGGCGTCGCAGATGGCTAAAAGTAACCCCACTCTTCTCTGCGGCTCGGATCTGGGTCAGCCGAACGACAACTATGTCGGTCCGAACAACTTTTGGGACAACGATGCAGTGTCGCATGGCTTCAAGAGTGCCCTGGACGAAGCCTGCGCGCTGTGGCGCCAGTGCGGCCCGAATTGCTTGCTGACCGGCGTCGTCTC
>DATMKU010000078.1:0-3469 GCA_035570935.1 Allostellaceae bacterium | reverse complement strand
CAGCACGGCATTGCCGGCGGCGAGCGCGATGGCGCCGCCCGAACCGCCCTCGCCGATCACGGAAGCGACAAGCGGCACCTTGATGTCGAGACAAGTCTCGATCGCGCGGGCGATCGCCTCCGCTTGGCCGCGCGCCTCGGCGTCGATGCCGGGATAGGCGCCGGCGGTATCGACAAAGCTCAGCACCGGCAGCCCAAACCGCTCCGCAAGCCGCATCAGCCGCCGCGCTTTGCGATACCCCTCCGGACGCGCCATGCCGAAATTACGGTCGAGCCGAGTTTCGGTGTCGGCTCCCTTTTCGGTGCCCAGCACCAGCACGCTGCGCCCGCGAAAACGGCCGATGCCGCCGACCACCGCCTTGTCTTCGGCAAAGGAGCGGTCGCCCGCCAGCGGGATGAACTCGGTGATCAAGCCGCCGATGTAGTCGAGCGCGTGCGGGCGCTCCGGGTGGCGCGCAACCTGCACCTTTTGCCATGCGGTCAGCCGCCCATAGGTCTGGCGCAGCAGCCGCGCGGCGCTGGCTTCGAGCCGTCCGACTTCTTCGGCGATGTTGAGTTCGCTCGTCGTCGACAAATGCCGCAGCTCTTCGATCTTGCCTTCGAGCTCGCCGATCGACCGTTCGAAATCGAGGAAATGGCGCATCATTTTCGCCGCGCCAGCGGGTGCGCGGTATGCACCAGCTTGCGCAACCGGTCGGACAGGACGTGGGTGTAGATCTGCGTCGTCGCGATGTCGGCATGCCCCAACATCTGCTGCACACTGCGCAGATCGGCGCCGTGATCGAGCAGATGGCTGGCAAAGGCATGGCGCAGCACATGCGGCGACACCCGCGCCGGATCGAGCCCGGTCTTCGTCGCCAATTCCTTGAGCAACTGGCCGCAACGCTGGCGTGTCAGATGCCCCTCGCCGCCGCGCGAGGCAAACAACCAGCGCGACGGCCGTCCGTCGGGCAGAAAACGCGGCCGGCATTCGAGATAGGCAGCGACCGCCGTTCGCGCCGGTTCGCCGAGCGGCACCACCCGCTCGCGCCCGCCTTTGCCGCGTATCAGCAAAAAACGCGGGTCGCGCAGCGCCGCCGCATGCGGCAAGGACACGAGTTCCGAAATGCGCATTCCGGTCGCGTAAAGCAGCTCGACCAGGCACAGCACGCGCACGCCCTCGTCTCCCGGCCAGTCGCGGCCGGCTTTGAGCAATGCTTCGACCTCACCTTCCGATAACAGCTTTGGCAGCGGGCGGCCGAGATTTGGCGTGTCGAGACCGATCGTCGGGTCGTCGGCGCGGACCCCGTCGACGATGATGAATTTGTAGAATTGCCGGATCGCCGAGATCCGCCGCGCGAGGCTCCGCGGCGCCAGCTGCGCCGCTGTCGGCGCGGTGAGATAGGCATGCAGGCTGGTTTCGTCCGCGGTTTCGAGCGCCTCCCCGCGTGCGGACAGATACCGCAACAGATCGCGGAGGTCATGACGATAGGCGGCGATCGTCAGCCGAGCGGCGCCGCGCTCGGCTGTCAGCATTTCGAGAAAGGCCTCGAGATGCCTGGAGAAGCCGGGTGCCGAACTGTCGGCTGAGGTTACCGGCGACGGCTCACTTCGGGAAGCGGGCATCCGGCAAGACCTTCTCGACAGGCGCCGTTGGCGCCGGCGGGTTCCAGAACGCGAGAAAGGCCGCGCCCCCGAGCACCGCCAATATGACGACGAGAACGAACCCAATTGTCAGCTTTCCCATGCCGTGGCTCGCATGCCCCCTGGCCGAAGCGTTTCGGCCGAATCTGCCGGGTTCAACCGGTCTCGCCGATTGACGACCCGGCCGCACGATATGCTAGTACCCTCCCCGCGCGCCGTGAAAAAGAGCAGCGCCTGTTGGAAAGGACCGGGGTGGAGACTGAAGCGCTCGGAACGGAACGGCGAACCGTAACGGTGCGGCGCTTTGTCCCGTGCCGAACCGTCGTTCTGGTCGGGCTGATGGGCGCCGGCAAGACCAAGATCGGCCGCCGCCTCGCGATTCGGCTCGCCCTGCCGTTTTTCGATTCGGACCAAGAGATCGAAGCCGCGGCGGGCGAGACGATCGAGGAGATTTTTGCCAATCGCGGCGAACGGGTTTTTCGCGAGGGCGAGCGGCGGGTCATCACCCGATTGCTGGCGAAGCCGGTGCACGTGCTGGCGACCGGCGGCGGGGCCTTTATGAACCCGCTGACCCGGGTGGCGGTTCGGCGGCGCGGGGTGTCGCTGTGGCTGCGCGCCGATCTCGACGTCTTGGTGCAGCGGGTGTCGCGGCGCAGCGACCGGCCGTTGTTGAACGCCGGCGACCCGCGCGACATCCTGGCGCTGCTGATCGAGCAGCGGCACCCGATCTATGGCGAGGCCGATGTCACGATCGACAGCGGCGACGGGTCCCCCGAAGCGACGGTGAACCGGGCGATCGCGGCGCTCGCCGCCTGCCCGCTCGCGCTGACGCCGCCCGAAATGGAGTGCGAGAGATGACGATACCATCCAAGCCCGCGCCCGAGCGGCTGCGCGTGGCGCTCGGCGACCGCGGCTACGACATCGTCGTCGGACCGGGCCTGATCGCGACCGCCGGGCGCGAGATTTTGCCGCTGATGCGCCGCCATCACGCCGTTATCGTCACCGACGAGAACGTGGCCGGGCATTGGCTGACACCGTTGCGCGACAGCCTCGCCGGGGCCGGCATCGCAGAACACGCGGTGGTAATCCCGCCCGGCGAGGAAACCAAGGAGCTCGGCCATTTCGGCCGGCTTGCCGACGACATACTGGCGTGCGGGATCGAGCGCGGATCGATGCTTGTTGCATTGGGCGGCGGCGTCGTCGGCGATTTGACCGGCTTTGCGGCGGCGACCTTGCTGCGCGGCATCGATTTCGTGCAGATCCCGACGACCTTGCTGGCCCAGGTCGACAGCTCGGTCGGGGGCAAGACCGGGATCAACACGCGCACCGGAAAAAATTTGATCGGGGCGTTCTATCAACCGCGGCTGGTGCTCGCCGATACCGATGTGCTGTCGAGCCTGCCGCGCCGCGAGCTGCTCGCGGGGTATGCCGAAACCGTCAAATACGGACTGATCCGCGACGTCGAATTCTTCGATTGGTGCGAGCGCCAGGGGAATGCACTGTGCGCGCTCGAACCCGAGCCCCTGCGCCATGCGATCGCCACCAGCTGCGCGATAAAGGCGGCGGTCGTCGCCGCCGACGAGCGCGAGGAGGGCGACCGGGCATTGCTGAATTTCGGCCACACCTTTGGCCATGCGCTCGAAGCCGAAACCGGGTTTTCGAACCGGCTGCTGCATGGCGAGGCGGTGGCCTTGGGGATGATGCTGGCGTTCGATTTCGCCGGGCGGCTCGGGCTCATCGCTTCGGGCGAGGGCGAGCGGGTGCGCCGCCATTTCGCGGCGACCGGGCTGCCGACGCGGCTCGCCGATCTCGGGCTCGCCGGCATCCCGGCCGATCGCCTGCTCGCG
>DATMKU010000077.1:0-4324 GCA_035570935.1 Allostellaceae bacterium | reverse complement strand
CGCAGTACGGCGGCGTCGTGACCGACGGTGATGCCGGCGATCTGCAGTTTGAGGTCACGCTGGTCGCTCCAGAACCACGGCACCTTGTCATACGGTCCTACACGTTTGCCGGCGATGCGGGCGGCGACCGCGCGCGCCTGGTCGACGCCGTTCTGAACCGATTCGAGGCGAACCCGGCTGAGGGCATAAGGCGTCGGAAAGTTCGCGCAGTCGCCGATCGCCGAAACCGCCGGGTCGGCTGTCGCGAGGTATTCGTCGACCGCGATGCCGTTATCGACCGTGAGACCGGCCTCGCCCGCTAGTTCGGTATTGGGCAGGACACCGATGCAGACCAGCACCAGATCGGCGGGCAGTACCCGGCCGTCGGTGGTCTCGACCGCGGTGACCCGCCGCCCGTCGTCGAGGATGCGGGTGATCCCGGCGCCGAGCGAGATCGTCGCCCCCCAATCGCGATGCGCCCGGGTGAAAAAACGCGAGGTCTCGGCCGAGACCACCCGGCCCATCGGATGCGTCGTGACCTCGACGACATGCACCGCGCAACCCGCGCCGATCGCGACCGCGGCGAATTCGAGGCCGATAAACCCGGCGCCGACGACGACCACCTCACCCGCCACGGCCAGCCGCTCGCGCAGGATGTCGGCATCGGCCAAGGTACGCAGCGCAAAGACGCCGTCGAGGTCGGCGCCCGGCACCGGCAAGGTTCGGCAGCGCGCGCCGGTCGCGAGCACGAGGTGATCGCATGCGAGGGTGCCGCCCGAGGCCAGGCGAAGGCGGCGCGCCGGTCGGTCGATCGCCGTGACCGCGTCGCCGCTGACGAGCTCGATCTCTTGCTTTTCGTAGAACGCGCCGGGCCGCAGCAACAATTCGTCGAGACCGCTTTCGCCGGCGAGATAGGATTTCGACAATGGCGGGCGCTGGTAGGGGAGCCCCGGCTCGTCGCCGATCAGCACGACGCGGCCGGCGAAACCCTCCTGGCGCAATGAGGAGGCGGCCTGGAATCCGGCCTGGCCGGCGCCGACGACGGCGACGACCGGACCCGGCATCAGACCTGGCTCTCGGGCAGATAGACGACGAGCCCGTCCATCTCTTGCGTCACGACGAGCTGGCAGCTCAGCCGGCTGTTTGGCTTGCGTTCGCTCGCGGTGAATTCGAGCATCGCCTTTTCGTCGTCCGACTGCGCCGGCGTGCGGTCGAGATAGGGCTCCTCGACATAGACATGGCAGGTCGCGCACATCATCTCGCCGCCGCATTCGGCGACGATCCCGTCGACCCCGTTCAGGATTGCGCCGCGCATGACGCTAGTGCCGAGCGGAACGTCGAGCACCTCGCGTGACCCGTCGGTATGGACATAGGTGATGCTGGGCATTTTCTTCCTATCGGTTGTGGGGGCCGGCGACGGCCGGCTCTAAATCCGCCAGCGGCCGAACGAGGTCAAGCCCGTAGCTTGACGACCATCTGGTCGCCGTCGGCTGCGAGTTCGGCGCCGAGCGCTGCACTTTCCCGCGCGATCTGATCGAACGCGCCGGCTTCGTCGGCGAGCGCGCGCAACACCGTTCGGTTTTCGGCGTCGTGGCGGACGAACTGCAACGTCACCCGGTCGATCCGGGTGAGGTCGCAGGTGGCCCGGACCATCATGCCGAGCCAGTCGCCATGCCGCTGCCCGGCATGCCCGGTGTGAAAGGAGAAGCTGCCGAGCCCGTAAAAGATCGGTTTGCCGCGATAAACCTCGACCGGCAGCGAGTAGTGCGGCCCGTGGCCGATGACGATGTCGGCGCCGGCGTCGATCGCCGCGTGGCCGATCTCGGTCATGTATTGCAATACCTCGCGGCCGACACCCCAATGGCACGAGGCCACGACGATGTCGGCCTGCGCCCGCAACGCCGCGATGTCGTCGGCGAACCACCGCAGATATTGCTTGTCGGCCCAGGTGATGATTTGCGGCGGCAGGCCGGGCCGGTTGGCAGGCGGGCGGCCACCATGCATCGGGGCCTGGTAGGCGGTGTGGCCGCGGATCACGGCGATGCCGACCGAATTGTCGCCGGCCTCGTGATTGGTCGGCCAGTAGACCGAGCTGCGCTGCAAAAAGCCGAAGCGCAGGCCGCCGCGTTCAAGGATCACCGGGGCGCGGGCGGCGGCGCGGTTGATGCCGGCGCCGGCATGCGGGATACCGACTTCATCGAGCCGGGCGATCGACGCGGCAATCGCCGCGGCACCGTAATTGACGTTGTTGGCGATGCCGACGGCCTCGATGCCGGCCGATTTCAATGCCTCGCCGGCCACCGCCGGGTCGGCAAAAAAGCCCTCATTGTCGAGCGAATGGCCCGAGGGCGGCGGGCACAGGCAGCATTCGAGGTTCGAGAACACGATGTCCGCCGCGCGGAACTCGCCCCGCACCAGCGCGAACGGGACCAGAGGATCGGCGACGTTCATCAAATTCACGTCGCCGGTCAGGATCATCGTCGCCGCCATTTCCCCAACCTCTCGGTACCGCTCGGGCTTTTGTGACGATAATCGCGCGCGCCGGGGGGCGCCATGCCGAAAGCGCGCCCCGGAACCGAGGACGAATGAAGTAGGTTTGACGATGTTCGACGACGCCCCGGCCGAGCCGGCTTGTGGCGATGCGGAGCGGATCCGAGGATGACGCGATGAAGCGGCAACTGCACCTGAACCTGTTCATCCACAGCCGTGGCCATCATGAGGCCTCGTGGCGGCATCCCGACACCGCGCCATTGGCGCTGACCGACATTCGCTACTACCAGGATCTGGCGCAGCGCGCCGAGGCGGCGCTGTTCGATTCGATCTTTCTCGCCGACCAGCTGGCGCTTGGCGGCGACGTGGCGCAGGCCCCGCGCACCTGGCTGGAGCCGATCACGGTCCTGGCGGCATTGGCGACGGCGACGAGCCGGGTCGGGCTGATCGCCACCGCGTCGACCACCTACACCGAGCCGTTCAACCTCGCGCGGCAGTTTGCCTCGATCGACCACATCAGCAACGGCCGCGCCGCGTGGAACATCGTCACCTCGTGGCTCGCGACTGCGGCGGAGAATTACGGCGGCGCCGGGCAGGTGACCCACGCCGACCGCTACGCCCGCGGGGAGGAGTTCATGGCAGTCGTCAAGGAGCTGTGGGACAGCTGGGCCCCGGATGCCGTCCTCGACGACCGGGCGAGCGGGATCTATGCTCGCGGCGAGCGGATCAGACCGGTCGGCCACCGGGGCGATTTTTATCAGGTCGCGGGGCCGCTCAACATGCCGCGCTGCCCGCAGGGCCGGCCGGTGCTGGTGCAGGCCGGCTCGTCCGACACCGGCCGCCGGTTTGCGGCGCGGCATGCCGACGCGGTGTTCACCGCCCACATGGCGAAAGAGACGGCGCAGGAGTTTTACGCCGACCTCAAGGCATTGGCGGCAGCCGAGGGACGACCGCCGGAGCAGGTGCTGATCCTGCCCGGCCTCAGCCCGATGATCGCCGCAACCGAGACCGAGGCGCAGCGCCTGGTGCGCGAGCTCAACGACCTCTCCGACCCCGAGGTCGGCCGCAAGCGGCTGTCGGGCCGCTTTGGCGGGCACGACTTTTCGCATCTGCCGCTCGACCGGCCGCTCTCGCCCGCGGATTTCCCCGACCCGGGCGCGGTCGAGGCGGCGCGCAGCCGTGCCGAGGTGATCCTCAACCTGGTCAGCCGCGACCGGCCGACCTTGCGCCAATTGCTCGGCTACCTCGCCGGCGCGCGCGGGCATTTCGTGACCGCCGGGACGCCCGAGCAGATCGCCCGACTGATCGAAGACTGGTTCGCCGACGGTGCGGCCGACGGGTTCAACATCATGCCGCCGCTATTGCCGGCGCAGCTCGACATCTTCAGCGCCGAGGTGATCCCGATCCTGCAACGCCGCGGGCTGTTTCGCACCGAATACGCGGGCGCCATGCTGCGCGAGCATTACGGGCTGAGCTGGCCGGCGAGCGTGTTCGACGACCCGGCATTCACGGTCGAGCTTCGGGGCGCCGCCGCCGGGATATGACCGTCGCGCGGAAAAGCAAGACAAGTTGCGAGTGCGGTGTGCGGGACGATACGCCTGCAACGGCGATCCGGGTTTGCCGATCGCGCGACTAGTCGGCGCTTCGGCCGACTGAGGATTGCGGAGGGCGCATGCCATGACTGACGTTCGCCGCGAAACCGACAGCATGGGCGTGGTGGAGGTCCCCGCTGACAAATTGTGGGGGGCACAGACGCAGCGTTCACTGGAGCATTTCAGCATCGGCGATGACCTGATCCCGCGGGAGATGATCACTGCATACGCAACGCTGAAGAAGGCGGCAGCCAGTGCCAATC
>DATMKU010000076.1:0-8654 GCA_035570935.1 Allostellaceae bacterium | reverse complement strand
GATCGACGGCGGCCTGACGGTTCCGAGGCTGACCCGGCAACTCGCCGCCGAAGGGGTCGAGCGCATCGTCGTCGTCACCGACGAGCCCGACAAATACCCGTCCACGGTCGATTTCGCGGCCGGTACCGCCGTCCGCCATCGTGACGACCTCGACGCCGTGCAGCGCGAATTGCGCGACATCCCGGGCGTCACCGCGATGGTCTACGACCAGACCTGCGCCGCCGAAAAGCGCCGCCGCCGCAAGCGCGGCCGTTTCCCCGACCCGGCCAAGCGCGTCTTTATCAACGATCTGGTTTGCGAGGGCTGCGGCGACTGCTCGAAGACCTCGAATTGCGTCTCGGTGGTGCCGGTCGAAACCGAATTCGGCCGCAAGCGGGCGATCGACCAATCGAGCTGCAACAAGGATTACTCCTGCGTCGAGGGCTTTTGCCCGAGCTTTGTGACCGTCCATGGCGGCGGCCTCAAAAAGCGCCCGGCGGGCGATCTCGGCGAAGCCGGCCTGCCGGCTCTGCCCGAGCCGGCGCATCCCGCTCTCGACCAGCCTTACGGCATTCTCGTGACCGGCGTCGGCGGGACCGGCGTCGTTACGATCGGCGCGTTGCTCGGCATGGCGGCGCATCTCGAGGGCAAGGGCTGCACCGTCCTCGACATGACCGGCCTCGCGCAAAAGGGCGGTGCCGTCTACAGCCATGTGCGAATCGCCGAACGGCCCGACCAGATCCATGCGGTGCGGATTGCCGCCGGCAACGCCCGCTTGCTGTTGGGCTGCGATCTCGTCGTGTCCGCCAGCGCCGACGCGCTCTCAAAGCTCGAGCCGGGTCACAGCCGGGCGATCGTCAACAGCCACGAAACCATCACCGGCGACTTCACCCGCAACCCCGATCTGGTGTTCCCGACGGGTGCCATGGAACGCAGCATCGCCGAGGCGACCGGACCCGACAGCGCCGAGTTCCTCGATGCGACCCGGCTCGCGACCGGATTGTTCGGCGATTCGATCGCCAGCAATCTGTTCATGCTCGGCTATGCCTATCAGCGCGGGCTGGTGCCGTTGTCGGCCGAGGCGATCGAGCGTGCGATCGAATTGAACGCGGTCGCCGTCGAGTTCAACCGCAACGCCTTCCGCTGGGGCCGTCGCGCCGCCGAAGACCCGGCGCTGGTCGAAGCCCGGGCGATGCCAACCGCTTCCCTCCCGGCGAGCCACTGGCTCTCCGAATCGCTCGAACAAGTCATCGACCGCCGGATCGCGTTTTTGACCGATTACCAGGACAGCGCCTATGCCGGGCGCTATGCGGTGCAGGTACGGCGCGTGCGCGACGCCGAGGCGGCCTGTCTTTCCGGCAGTTCGGTGAGCACGGCGCTGAGCGAAGCGGTCGCCCGCGGCCTGTTCAAGCTGATGGCGTACAAGGACGAATACGAGGTCGCCCGGCTCTACGCGCAGAGCGATTTTCTGAAGCGCGTCGCCGACCAATTCGAAGGCCCGTACGAGGTGCGCTTTCACCTCGCCCCGCCGATCCTCGGCGACCGCGACCCGCGGACCGGGCATTTGCGCAAGCGGGAATTCGGGCCGTGGATGCTGACGGTGTTCCGATTGTTGGCCAAGCTGAAGCGGTTGCGCGGCACCCGTTTCGACGTTTTCGCGCGCAGCGAGGAGCGCCGCGCCGAACGCCGGCTGATCGCCGACTACGAAGCGGTGATCGACGAGATCGTCGGCTGCCTGACACCCGCCAACCACGCCGTCGCGGTCGAGCTTGCGTTGTTGCCGCTAGAGATCCGCGGTTTTGGCCACATCAAGGATGCGAACCTCGCCCGCGCCAAGGCGAAGGAAGCCGACCTCCTCACGCGGTTGCGCAGCCCGGCGCCTGCTCCCGCATTGGCCGCGGCGGAGTAGGCGCGGCTTGTCTAGCCGCCCTCGGCGGGGAGGGCGACAAAGCGGGTGGTGCCGTCGCGCTCGACCCGGACCAGCAGATTTTTGCGCGCGGTCTTTTGTGCGGCGGCGGCCTTCTGCTGAACCTCGTCGGGCGCAGTGACCGCGCCCGCGCCGACGGCGACGAGCAGGTCGCCCGGCCGCAATCCTTGGCTGGCGGCCGCGCTGTTTGCCGGGACGTCGACGATGACGACCCCTTTTGCCGTCTCGGGCAACGAGAACTGCTTGCGCAGATCGCCGCTCAGCCTGGCGAGCTTGAGCCCCAGCGCATCGACCGTCGGCGGCGGTTTCGGCTTTTCCGGCTCCGCCGGCGGCGGCGGGGGCGGGCGGTTGGGGTCGAGCGCCGCGACTTTGAGATCGACCGCGCGCGCTTTGCCGTCGCGCCAGATCGACAGTTTGACGGCCTTGTCGGGGGGCGAGTCGGCGACCAGCCGGGGCAACTGGCGGCTGCGGTCGACGGGCTTGCCGTCGTAGGACAGGATCACGTCGCCCGGCTGCAGTTTTGCCGCCGCCGCCGGGCTTGCCGGATCGATCGAGGCGATCATCGCGCCACGGCCTTTGTCGAGCCCGATCGCCTCGGCCATGTCGTCGGTCACCGGCTGGATGTGGGCGCCGATCCAGCCGCGTTCGACCTTGCCGGTCGCTTTGAGCTGGTCGATGATCGGGCGCGCCGAGGCGGACGGTATCGCAAAGCCGATACCGATCGACCCGCCCGAGGGCGAGAAGATCGCAGTGTTGATGCCGATCACGTCGCCGTTCAAATTGAACATCGGCCCGCCCGAGTTGCCGCGGTTGATCGACGCGTCGGTTTGCAGGAAATCGTCGTAAGGCCCGGCATGGATGTCGCGCGCCGTCGCCGAAATGATCCCCGAGGTCACCGTTCCGCCGAGGCCGAACGGGTTGCCGATCGCCAATACCCAGTCGCCGACCCTGGTTTTGGCCGAATCGCCCCATCGCGCCGCCGGCAGCGGCGTCTTGGCGTCGACTTTCAGCAAGGCGAGGTCGCTGACCGGGTCGCGGCCGACGACATGCGCCTCCAATGTCGTGTTGTCCGACAGGGTGACGCTGATCTGCTCGGCGTTGGCGATAACGTGGTTGTTGGTGACGATCAGCCCGGACGGGTCGATGATAAATCCCGATCCGAGCGAGGCGATCGGCGGCGCCAGGCCGTTAGGCCCGCCAGGCGCGCCGCGGTCGCCAAAGAAATCCCGGAAAAATTCGTTGAGCTGCGATCCCGGGTTCGGCGACTGGCCCTCGGTCGCGCCCTTGGTCGCGGGTGGGGTGTTGGCCTCGGTCGTCGAAATGTTGACCACGACCTCGACCAGCCGGGCGGCAAGCTGGGCGAAGATCTCCGAAAACGGCGTCGATGCCGATGGCGGTGGTGACGGCGGCGTCGAATCGGCCCGGCTCGGCGGTGCTGTGATCAGCAGCCACGCCAACAACGCCGCCCGCATCGCCCCCCGGCGGCAAGACAAGCTGACGATGCGCTTTTCCCGACCCACGCTGATGACTGCGCCCCCCTCGCCGGCAACGGCGATCTAATGCTGGCCTTTCCCCGGCGCTCGATATGAAATGCCGTCGGGCTTGGCAAGACCGAAGAGTGACGTGGCGCCGCGCGATCAATCGCCGCCGGGCGAATTCCTAAAGGCCATGTTTGCCGCGGCGTTGGCCGCGGCCGACCCGTCGCGCACGCTCGCCGGACATATTCCGCCCGCCGTCTCCGGCCGGACGGTGCTCGCCGGCGCCGGCAAGGCCGCGGCGGCGATGGCGCACGCGTTCGAGAAAATGTGGCCGGGTCCGCTCGAAGGCGTCGTGCTGACCCGCTACGGTCACGCCTTACCCTGCGAGCGGGTCGAGATCCTCGAAGCGAGCCACCCGGTGCCGGACGACGCCGGAGAGCGCGCGGCGCGGCGGATCCTCGACCTGGCGCGGAGCCTCGGACCCGACGACCAGCTCGTGTTTCTCGCCTCGGGCGGCGGTTCGGCGCTGCTAACATTGCCAGCCCCGGGATTGACCCTCGCCGACAAGCAAGCGGTGACGCGGGCATTGCTGCGCTGCGGTGCGACGATCGGCGAGATCAACACGGTGCGCAAACACCTCTCGGCGATCAAGGGTGGTCGTCTTGCCGCCGCGGCGGCGCCGGCCGGCATCGTCACCTTGGCGATTTCCGACGTACCCGGCGACGACCCGGCGGTGATCGCCTCGGGCCCGACGGTGCCCGACGCGACGACGTTTGCCGATGCGCGGGGGGTGCTCGCGAAATACCGCATCGACGAACCCGTGGGGGTTGTCGAGCACCTGGCGGCCGCGGCCGAGGAAACGCCAAAACCCGGCGACCCGATATTCCGGCGCGCACGGTTCGAGTTGATCGCCAGCCCGCAAGACTCGCTGAAGGCGGCGGCCGCCGAGGCGCTGCGGCGGAAGGTCACGCCGATCGTGCTCAGTGACCGGATCGAGGGCGAAGCGCGCGATGTCGCGCTGGTGCACGCGGCGATCGCGCGGCAATTGCGCGCCGGTGAGTTTCGCGTCGGCAACCGGGCGGTCCGGCCGCCGGCCGTGCTGCTGTCGGGAGGCGAGACGACGGTTACCGTCAGGGGCACGGGCCGCGGCGGGCGCAATGTCGAATTCCTGCTGGCGCTGACGGTGGCGCTAGACGGCGCCGACGGCATCGCGGCGCTTGCCTGCGACACCGACGGCATCGACGGAACCGAGGACAATGCGGGCGCGATAGCCTATCCCGACAGCATCGCGCGGGCCGCGGCGAGCGGGATCCGACCGGCGGCGGCGCTCGCCGACAATGATGGCTACGGCTTTTTCGCGGCGCTCGGCGACCTTGTCGTGACCGGCCCGACTTTGACCAACGTCAACGATTTCCGGGCGATCCTGGTTACCGCCTGAGAAGATGCCGGGGGAGATAGAGATGCGGCGCCGGCGCAGCGCAAAGATCGTCGCGACTCTTGGCCCGTCGAGTTCGACGCCGGAACAGATCCGCGCCCTGTTCGACGCCGGCGTCGACGTATTCCGGCTCAACTTCAGCCACGGCACGCATCAGGATCACCTGGCCCGCTTCGCAGCGATCCGGGAGATCGAACAGGCGACCGGCCGGCCGATCGGCATCCTGGCCGATCTGCAAGGGCCAAAGCTGCGCCTCGGCACCTTCGCCAAAGGTCCGATCCAACTCGCCGCCGGCGACCGCTTTCGGCTCGACCTCGATCGCAGCCCCGGCGACGAGACCCGTGCCCCGCTGCCGCATCCCGAGATTTTCGAGGCGCTGGAGCCCGGCACCGAATTGCTGCTCGACGACGGCAAGGTGCGGCTCGAGACCGAAACCTGCTGCGCCGAATACGCCGAGACATTGTGCCGGGTCGGCGGAACCCTGTCCGACCGCAAGGGCGTCAACGTGCCGAACGCCGTGCTGCCATTGTCGGCGATCACCGAAAAGGACCGGGCCGACCTCGCCTTTGCCCTCGACCATGGCGCCGACTGGATTGCGCTGTCCTTTGTCCAGCGGCCGGATGACGTGGCCGAAGGCCGCAAGCTCGTCGCCGGCCGCGCCGGGGTCATGGTCAAGCTCGAAAAGCCGGCGGCGATCCAGTGCCTGCCCGAGATCATCGAGCAGGCCGACGCGCTGATGGTCGCGCGCGGCGACCTCGGCGTCGAAATGCCGCCCGAAGACGTGCCGATCGTGCAAAAGCAGGTGGTGCATGCCTGTCGTCTCGCCGGCAAGCCGGTCGTCGTCGCCACCCAGATGCTCGAATCGATGATCCTCTCGCCGACCCCGACCCGCGCCGAGGCATCAGATGTCGCGACCGCGGTCTATGACGGCGCCGACGCGGTGATGCTTTCGGCCGAGACCGCGGCCGGCCGCTATCCGGTCGAAGCGGTGGTGATGATGGACCGCATCGCCTGCCGGGTGCAGCAGGACCCGCTTTATCGCACGATGCTCGAGGGGACGCGGGTCGAGCACGAACACACCGCACCCGACGCGATCAGCGCCGCGGCGTGCCAGGTCGCGGGCGTGCTCGGCGCCGCCGCGATCGTGTCCTACACGACTTCGGGGGCCACCGCGCTGCGCGCCGCTCGCGAGCGCCCGGCGGCGCCGATCCTGGTGCTGACCGCGAAACTGGCGACGGCACGCCGGCTCGCGGTTCTGTGGGGCGCGCATTGCGTGCAGTCGAGCGACGTCAAGAACTTCACCGACATGGTGCAAAAAGCCGCGCGCATCGCCCATCGCGAGGGGATCGCCGAACCCGGCCAGCGCATCGTCGTCACCGCCGGGGTTCCGTTCGGCACGCCCGGCGCCACCAACGTGTTGCGCATCGCCTGGGTCGACCGCTGATCCGCCGTTTACTGGGCGGGATTTCTCGTGCGGCCTTGGGCGCGCAACAGCCGCGCCGTCGCCGCCGCGATCGAATTCCATACCCGAAAGGCTTCCGACCGCCGAGCGTGCGCGTGCTGCGCTCGCCGCTCTTTGGCATGGTCGAGCGCCCAGGAGCCGTATTGGTTAACGAGGATCGCCGCCAGTTCGTCTGTCTTACGCTTGTTCATTCTTTATTCTAAATGCCGCGGCGGCGGCCGAAGTTCCATCGCACGCCGCGCGGCGTGCGCAATCTATCGCGGATAGACTTGGATACTGCCCGCTACCGCATCGGCGACATGCTCCTTGGTAATGACACCCAGGACGTCGCCCGGCCGGGGCAGGCGGAAATGGCGGCCGTCGCTGCGCACGACGATCGCCATGACGGCGTGCCGGCGCCACATCCGGGTGATCACGTCAAAGGCGACGTCGTCTTCCCTGCTCAGCGTGAAATCGCGGGTCGCGACATCGCCAAAAGCGATGTCGGCGCCGGCCTCGGCGACGCCGGGCCTCAATGCGGTGTTGATGCGGACGACGCCAAAGATGCGGTCGCCCTTGGTGACGACGATGTGGCGCATGCCGGTGGGGTGATCGGACCGGCGCAAAAACGCATTCAGGCCGAGATCGGCGGGGACGATCAGAAAATCCCGCTCCATGACCTCCTTGGCCTTGCGGACCAGAAACATGTTGGCCTGGAGCGCCTTTGGGATCGCGTGTCCGCGGCGGACCAGCTTTAGCGTGTAGATGTTTTCGCGCGACAAGAGGCGGCGGACTCCGAGCGCCACCGCGACCGCGAGGATCATCGGCAATACGATGTCGTAGTCGCGGGTCATCTCGAAGATCATCGTCACCGCGGTCATCGCCGCGCCGGTGCCGCCGCCGACCATCGCGCCCATGCCGACCATCGCAAAGGCCGGCAGGTTCACCGGGCTTCCCGGCACGATCGCCGACACCAGCGCGGCAAAAGCGGCCCCCAGGGTCGCGCCCATAAACAGCGACGGTGAAAAGATCCCGCCCGACGAGCCCGAGCCGAGGCTGACCGAAGTCGCCGCGAGCTTCGCCGCGAACAGCAGCGCCAGCAGTGCGACAAAAGTCAGATGGCCGGTCAGGATCGCCTGGATCGTGGCGTAGCCGACGCCCTCGACAAAGTAGTGCCCGAATTTCGCATAAAGGGCGTAGATCAGAATGCCGACCAGCAGCATGCCGAGACAGTGGCGCAGGTAGGGTCGCGGGATACGCTCGAACAGATCCTCGACGAGGTGCAGCCCGCGGATAAAACCGGCTGCCGCCACTCCGCACAATGCGCCGAGCACGACGTAGAGCGCCAAGACCAGCGCCCCGGCGGCGGGCTCGGCCGGCAGCGGCACGATCGTCGGCACGTGAAACGCCGGCTGCGGGCCAAAAAACAGTCGGCCGATGAAAGTTGCCGTCCCGGTCGCCACCGCAACCGGCAAGAAGGTGTTGACGCTGACCTCGGGCAGCATCAGCTCGATCGCAAACAGCACCCCGCCGATCGGCGTATTGAAGGTCGCGGCGATGCCCGCGCCGGCGCCGGCCGCGACCAGGGTGATGCGCTGGCCTGGGCTCATCGCGATCAGCTGACCCAAGGTCGAACCGAGCGCCGAGCCGATCTGGATGATGGGCCCCTCGCGCCCGACCGCGGCGCCGCTGCCGATGGCCAATGCCGAAGCGAGCGATTTGGCGACCGCGACCACCGGCCGGATGACACCGCCGCCGTAATAGATCGCGTCCATGACCTCGGGGACGCCGTGTCCCTTGGCCTCGGGTGCGAATTTCGAGACGATAAAGGTGACGCCGATCGCGCCCACCACCGGCACGAAAATGACCAGCGGCCCCCACGGGTTGATCGGCGTGAACAGGCTCGAATCGTAAGCAAACGACAAACTGCGCAAAAACAGCAAATTGTGGACCAGGCCGATCAGCTCGCGGAAAGCAAAGGCGCCGAGCCCGGTGACCATGCCGACGACGAGGGCGAGCAATGACATGCGAATGAGCCCGAACCGCGTCGCGCCGACCCGCCATCCCGGCAAGGCGTGGGCCGCCGGCGGCGAAGGCTGGTCGGCCTTCAGGCTCGGGGCTCGCGCTAAGGCGTCAAGTTCGTCAGGCAACATTCTCTCCCGGCAGGCGATTTGTCGCTGTTGGGGAAACATGCTACATCGCCCGCCTATCACCAAAGGCGATACGTCAATCGGTCGGCTTTGCCGCAGCTCGCGGCGAGCCGAGGGCCAAGTCACGGGTTTATGGATCTCTCGATTGTCATTCCGGTCCGCGACGAGGCCGAGAACATCGCGCCGCTGGTGGCGGAAATCACCGCGGCGCTCGATGGCCTGACGGCGTACGAGGTCGTCTATG
>DATMKU010000075.1:0-62909 GCA_035570935.1 Allostellaceae bacterium | reverse complement strand
GCCGAGCATGTCGAGCGTGACGTTTTCGAGCTTGATGCCGAGATCCTCGCTGATCACCTGACCGCCGGTCAGCACCGCGATGTCCTCGAGCATCGCCTTGCGCCGGTCGCCAAAGCCGGGCGCCTTGACCGCCGCGACCTTAAGCCCGCCACGCAATTTGTTGACGACGAGGGTCGCCAATGCCTCGCCCTCGACATCCTCGGCGACGATCAACAACGGCTTGCCGGACTGGACGACGGATTCGAGCAATGGCAGCAAGGATTGTAGATTCGACAGTTTCTTTTCGTTCAAGAGGATGTACGGCTCGTCGAGTTCGGCCACCATCTTTTCGGCGTTGGTGATGAAATAGGGGCTAACATAGCCGCGGTCGAACTGCATGCCTTCGACGACGTCGAGCTCGGTTTCGAGCGACTTTGCTTCCTCGACGGTGATCACGCCCTCGTTGCCGACCTTTTGCATCGCCTCGGCGATCATCTTGCCGATCTCGCCGTCGTTATTGGCCGAGATTGTGCCGACCTGGGCAATTTCGTCGTTGGTCGAGACTTTTTTCGAGCGCTTTTCGATGTCCTTGACAACGGCCTCAACCGCCCGGTCGATGCCGCGCTTCAAATCCATCGGGTTCATGCCGGCGGCCACCGCCTTCGCACCCTCGCGCACGATCGCCTGCGCCAGCACGGTTGCCGTCGTCGTGCCGTCGCCGGCGAGATCGCTAGTCTTCGAGGCGACTTCGCGCACCATCTGCGCGCCCATGTTCTCGAATTTGTCGCCGAGTTCGATCTCCTTGGCGACGGTCACGCCGTCCTTGGTGACACGGGGCGCGCCAAAGGATTTGTCGAGAACGACATTGCGCCCCTTTGGCCCGAGCGTGACTTTTACCGCGTTGGCGAGAATATCGACGCCGCGCAGCATCCGGTCGCGCGCGTCGGTGTGAAAGCGGACTTCTTTTGCAGCCATAATTCACTCCCTCCTCAGACCTTGTCGACGACACCCATGATGTCGCTCTCCTTCATGACGACGAGATCCTCGCCATCGATCTTGATCTCGGTGCCGGACCATTTGCCAAACAGCACGCGGTCGCCGATCCTGACATCGAGCGGATGCAACTTGCCGTCGTCGCCTCGGGTTCCCGGGCCGGCGGCGAGAACTTCGCCTTCCATCGGCTTTTCCTTGGCGGTGTCGGGGATAATGATGCCTCCCTTGGTCTTCTCCTCCTCTTCGATGCGACGGACCAGGACGCGATCCTGCAACGGTCGAAACTGCACGGGGTCCCTCCTCAAATAAAAAGTGCGGGTCAAAAAACCCGACGCCACACCGGTGTGTAGCACTCCTCGATATTGAGTGCTAACAGTTTTTAGCCCGGCCCGCGCGCGGTTTCAAGCACGGCTCTGGATTGGCACCTCTTGACGCCGGCCGCAGCGGGGTCCAGATTCCCCATGTCGTCAACGAAGAGGAGGGTGTCGGATCGGCATGCTTCCACCGGGGAAGTCCGGAGTTGCCGACCGCTTGGCATCGGCAATCGAGCGCTAAGTCCAAGATTGAGCCTGGGCTCGCGAGCCCGGGCGCGAAGCGAGCCTTCGCAACAACGACCCCCGCTTGCCGCATTAGATGCGCGCGGGGGTCTTCGCGTCTTTGACCGGACGTCTCGGGCTTTTCGTTTTCGCGTCCGGGCGTTAGGGTCGCAGCGCAATGCGGTGACGACGAGCCTCTGGATGACCTTCGACAGCTCCGGCCCAACCTCGCGCATCTACTTTTCGCAGCGGCTGCGGCTGCATTATGTCGACTGGGGAAATCCCGCCGCGCCGCCGTTGCTGTTGGTTCATGGCGGGCGCGACCATTGCCGCAACTGGGACTGGGTCGCCGCGGCGCTGCGGCATGATTGGCATGTGCTGGCGCCCGATCTGCGGGGGCATGGCGACAGCCAGTGGTCGCCCGGCGGCAATTACACAATCGCCGGCTATGTCTATGATTTGGCCCAGCTGATCCATCAGCAGGAGTTGGCGCCGGTGACGATCGTCGCCCATTCCCTGGGGGGTGTGATCGCCCTGCGCTATGCCGGCGTCTATCCCGATTTTGTCCGCCGGCTGGTCGCGATCGAGGGGCTGGGCGCCTCGCCGCGACGGGTTCGCCAGCGCCGGCAGCGCAGCATCGCCGAGCGCATGCAAAGCTGGATCGACGAGCAGCGCGGGTTGTCCGGGCGCATGCCGCGCCGCTATGCCTCGATCGAGGACGCCTTTCGCCGCATGCAGGAGGAGAACCAGCACCTTTCGCCGGAACAGGCGCTGCATCTGACCCAGCACGGCGTCAACCAAAATGAGGACGGCACCTATAGTTGGAAATTCGACAATTATGTCCGCGCCGAACCGCCCTACGAAATGCCGCAACCCGAGATCCAAGAATTATGGGGCCGCATCGCCTGTCCGACCTTGCTCGTCTACGGTAATGAGAGCTGGGCTTCGAAGCCGCTCGACGACGGCCGGATAAACCATTTCAACAACGCTCGAATGGTCACTTTCGAGAGCGCCGGCCATTGGGTGCATCACGACCGCCTCGACGCTTTTCTCGATCTGGTCCGCGGATTTCTGTGACCGGTCCGTCGCTGGACCGTCTCCGGCGCAAAGTCAACGACCTGCGGAGCGGCGGATGGGCGGCAGACCGGAATGTCGACCCTCGCCTTTCAACGCCAACTACAACGCCGGACCAAAAATCGGGAACAGCACCCGGTCGCCGGGCTTGATGCCGAGCCGGGCGGCGGTTCCGCCGTTCAGCTCGATCACGGCGCGCACCGGCGCGGCGGCGGCGATGATCGCGTCCGATTGAGGCACCGCGCGCTGAGCGATGTTGACGATGCGGCCGCGCGCGTCGACGAACAGCATGTCGAGCGGGATCAGCGTGTTGCGCATCCACATCGTTGCCATTGTCGGCTCTTTGAAGTCGAACAGCATGCCCGCGTCCGGGGCGAGTTCGCGGCGGAACATCAGACCTTGCTCCTGCTGAGCGGGGGTCTCGGCCAGCTCGACGTTGAAGCTGTGCTTTCCGGTGGCGCTGACGATGCTCAGCACTGCCGCAGCATTGTTCTGGGATTGGGCGTCGCCGGCATGCCCGGAAATGCCAATCGCCAGCATAGCCGGCAGCACGAGAAGGACGCGGCGGCTCAACATCAGGCGCAATCCAACGGTTTCCGGTTGAATATTGTAGCCGCGGCGATCGCCGAACAGGCAAATCGACGCAGCGCCACTGTTCGCTTGAGGTTCGCGTCGCCCCGTTCGCTTGTGAGGCAAAGCCGGCATCGCTAATTTGCCGCAGCGGGCCCGACATGCACGAAACTGTTCTAACCGTCTTTACCATCACGGCGATGCTCGGGCTCGTCAGCCTGCTGCTGCCGCTCGCCGAACGGTTTTCGATCCCGTACAGCGTGCTGCTGGCGCTGGTCGGGATCGCGATCGGCGCCGCGACCCACATTCCCCCGCCCTATCTGCATGGCGGTGCGGTCCGCGACATCATCGGCACGTTGCATAATTTCGGGCTCAGCGCCGAGTCGCTTCTGTACATTTTTTTGCCGGCCCTGCTGTTCGATGCGGCGCTCAACGTCGATGTCCAACAATTGGGCGACGAGGTCGCGCCGGTGCTGCTGCTGGCGGTCATCGGCGTCGTCGTCTGCACCCTTGTCGTCGGCTTCGCCCTGTGGCCGCTGGCACCGGTCGGCGTGCTCGCTTGCATCGTTCTCGGCGCGATCATCGCCACCACCGATCCCGCCGCGGTTGTCGCCATTTTCCGCGATATCGGGGCGCCGCGCCGCCTGTCGACCCTGGTGCAGGGCGAGAGCCTGTTCAACGACGCGGCGGCAATCGCGATCTATTCGCTCGCGGTCGCGATATTAACCGGCGCGCGGCCGGCGCATCCCGGCGACGGGGTGCTGATCTTTGTGCGCCAATTCGGTGGCGGCATCGCCGTCGGCTACACGACCGGATGGCTCGCGGCGCTGTCGATGCCGGTGCTGCGCTCGATCCGGCTAGCCGAAGCAACGCTGACGATCGGTTTTGCCTACGCGATCTATATCATCTGCGACCATTACCTGCATGTTTCCGGCGTCGTCGCGGTCGCTGCCGCCGCGCTCGCCGTCAGCGGCGAAGGCCGCCGCCGGCTGGCCCCGTCGAATTTCGAAAGCCTGGTCACGACCTGGGAACAGCTGGCGTTTTGGGCAAGCTCGCTGATCTTTTTGTTCGCGGCGATGCGCACCCCGGAATTGCTGGTGCATGCGACGTGGCGCGATTTGGCGCTGCTTGGCGCGCTGATCGCGGCGGCGTTGGCGGCGCGCGCGCTGACCCTTTATGGGCTGATCCCGGTCCTGAGCTTCGCCCGCATCGCCCAGCCGATCGGGCCGAATTACAAGCTGTTCATGCTGTGGGGCGGGATGCGCGGCGCCGTTTCGTTGGCGCTCGCCTTGGCGGTGACCGAGGAAATATCGGTGCCGCCGGAAATTCGCCAGTTTGTCGGCGTGCTCGCGACCGGCTTTGTGTTGTTCACCTTGCTGGTGACCGCCCCGACAATGCGGCCGCTGATGCGGCTGTTAAAGCTCAACGACGCGCCGCCGGCCGAGATTGCTTTGCGCGAGCGGGTCATCGGGCTCTCCCTGGCGACGATCCAGGGGCAGATCGAGAATGTCGCGCGCGAGCACGAGATCTCAGCGGAAGTCGTTGACGAGGTCACCGCCGTCTATGGCGCTCGCGCCCGCGATCCCGCCGACATTGCCGAAGAAAACGCGCAATTGCCTGCCGCATTGCGCACCCGCGCGGCGCTGACGGTGCTCGCCGACCGCGAGCAAGAATTTTGTCTCGAATACTTCGAGGGGCGAACCGTGTCGCGGCGGGTGGCGGCGGTGCTGCTCGCGCATACCGCGCGGCTGCGAGACGCCGCTCGCACGCACGGCACCGACGGGTACCAGCAGACGGCAGCACGGCTGCGCCGTTTTGGTCCGGGTTTTCGCTTGGCGCTGGTAGTGCACCGGCGGATCGGCATCGCCGGACCGCTGGCGCGCCAGCTGTCCGACCGCTTCGAGGTCCAGCTCGCCGCCCGCATCCTTTTGAAAAACCTGACGGCGTTCAATCGCGAGCAGATCGGTCCGCTGTTCGGCAGCGGGCCGAGCGCCGTTATGGCACAACAAATCGAACTTCGCCTCGACGAGGTCGACCGCTCGATCGCCGCCCTGAAGCTGCAATATCCGAGCTATGTGCGCCGGCTCGGGACGCAGTATCTGGCCCGCGCCGCCGCGCGTTTTGAGGAGGAGAGCTATCGTCGGCTGCGCGCCGAGTCGATCATCAACCAAGAGCTGTACGATGACCTGCAGCGCCAGTTGCGCCGCCGGCGGCGGACTGTCGAGGCGCGCACCGTGCTCGATCTCGGGTTGAAGAGCGGCGATCTTGTCGGCCGCGTGCCGATGTTCGCGACGCTCGACGACAAGACGCGACGCGCCGTCGCCCGGCTGCTACGCCCACGCCTGGTGGTGCCGGGCGAGGTCGTCGTCCGCCGCGGCGAGCGCGGCGATGCGATGTACTTCATCTCCTCGGGTGCGGTCGAGGTGCGGATTTCGCCGCATCCCGTCCAGCTCGGCAGCGGCGATTTCTTCGGCGAGCTGGCGCTGCTCGTTGCCGACCGCCGCAACGCCGATGTCGTGGCGCTCGGCTACTGCCAGCTCTTAAGTCTCGCCGCCCGCGACCTCGGCCGTTTGTTCGGCACCGAGCCGGCGTTGCGCGACCACATCCGCGCCGTCGCCGAAGCCCGCACCGCCGCCGCCGAACCCGGCTGACACGGGCGGACGGCGATCACCAACGTCGGGAAGCGCCGGCCTCGCCGCAGGCGGTGCTTGACGATGCGCTTGGATGATGATGTGTACTACCTTCGCGACGTCGAGGCCATTTTATGAAGCAGATAACCGCGCGTGAGGCCAATCAGCGGTTTTCCGAAATCTTGTCCGCGGTAGAAGCCGGCGAGGAGGTCGTCATCACCAAACACGGCCACCCGGTGGCTCGGATGTTTCCCTATCGCCCGACACTGCTGACGCCGGAACGCCTGGCCGCAATCGATCATGCAATCGCGGTTATGGATGAGCCGTTGACCACTGACGCAGAATTTCGCGCCTTCACGCGCGATGAGATGCACGAGAACTCGTGAACTGCGCGTTCGATACAAACCTTCTCGTCTACACTGCGGGCCCGTCGGCCGATTGGCGGCGCATTCGGGCGCGCGATCTGATTGCGCGAGGCATGCGCGGCGGAAACGCGGTTCTGCTGCTCCAGTCGCTGGCAGAATTCAGCAACGTCGCCACTCGAAAATTGGGCATCAGCGCCGACACGGTCATTCGCCGGGTGCAGGCTTGGAGCAATGTCTTCCCGGTGCAAGCCGCCGCGCACGCCGATGTCATCGTCGCGCTCCAAATCCTCCGAGACCACGGGTTGCAGTTTTGGGACGCCCTGTTATGCGCCACGGCGATACGCGCCGGAGTGCAATACCTCATCACCGAGGATCTGCAAGACAGCAGGACCCTCTTCGGTTTGACAATTGTAAATCCGTTTGTTTCCGCGAACGACATATTGATTGAACGGATTCTTCCGCCGTGAGGCAAACGTTGCCAACGCGATCACGAGCATCCGTCAGCGAGGCGAGATATGGCTGTCCCGGATTTCCAGACCCTGATGCTGCCGGTTTTGGCCGCCACGATCAGGAAAATCGATGAGAATTATTTTGTAGAGTAGAGAATTAACGTCAGAGTGCAGTATCGGCGAAGAGTCGTTGCGCGTCGGCTTGGGTCATCGCCGGGTCGAGCGCGTCGAACCGGCCATTCGACTTGAGCGCTTCGGCGATCTGGCGCGTCGCCGCGGCGGCCATCAGCGCGATCTGACTGGCGGTGCTGGCGCGGGCAACACCCATGGCTTCGAACTCGGCGACACTCGGCGAACCGGCGCGCACATTGACGTTGATCGGCGCCGCCAACGCTTTGACAAGGCGACGGATTGTTTCGGGGTCGCGCAGCCCGATCGGGTAAAAGCAATCGGCGCCGGCGGCGAGATAGGCCTTGCCGCGTTCGACAGCCTCGTCGAACCGCGTCGCCGGGTCGCCGATGTTGCGCAGATAGAGGTCGGTGCGCGCGTTGACGACGATCGGCACCGCCGCGGCATGCGCGGCCTCGCGGGCGGCATGGATGCGCAGGGCGGCGTCGGCGATGGTGCGGATCGGTGCTGTGCCGTGCGGCGTCCCATCCTCCAGATTGACGCCGACCGCACCCACGGCGATGATTTCGCCGACCGATTTCGCGACCGCCTCGGGCGTGTCGCCAAATCCCGCTTCGATGTCGGCGGTCACCGGCAATGGCACCGAGCGGACGATGCGTCGGGTTGCGGCAACGACCTCGTCCCACGGCGCCGCCTCGCCGTCGGCGTAGCCGATCGCCCACGACACGCCGCCGCTGGTGGTGGCGATCGCGGCAAAGCCTGCCGCCGCGAAGATGCGCGCGCTCAGCGCATCCCAGGCGTTTGGCAGCAACAGCAGCGCCGGTCCGCGATGCATCCCGCGAAAGCGCTCGGCCTGTTGGGCTTGTTCCGCAGCGTTCATGCCTTACTCCCCGATATCGTGACGGATCGGTCCGCCGAACCCTCTTAGCATCGCCAAACCGCGTCAAGCCGCCAAACCGCGTCAAGCCAAAGGTTCGCCACCACAGACCCGGCGGATCATTGCCACAGATTACCCATGGGAATGCCCGCATGTTCCCGCGTTGTTTTGTGTTGCACTCCGCCGAAATCGGCTAATCTGCGACAGACCCGATCGATTGGCAGGATCAAGGCGATGTCAGCCGCCTACAGCACAGTCAAATCACCGGAGCGCGTGGTCGCCCGGTTCCTGCTCGAATACTACAACATCTGGGACAGATATTTCCCGGGGCTGAACAAACGCGCGCACTGGCACGTGATTTTTATGGCGAGGTCCTGCGACCGAGGGGGCGTGTCGAGTCGATCGATCCACCGCACGCTCTACGGTTCCTACGGCACCGACATCAGGACTTGCATCGAACGGATCAAGGATTGCGAGCGCGACGGCTTTATCAAGGTGTTCGATGCGGCGAACCGAGAATGTGTCGCTGCCGCCGGATGCTTGATCGGCCCCACCGGTCAGCTGTTCGAAGCCTTTGACGCGCACTGCCGCGACACGATCGGCGAGATTTGCGCGGTGGCCGGCGAAGAAATTTACCGGCGTGGCTGGTCGATCGGTTGCGACGATGGCGCGATCTCGGAGATTTACCGTTTTTTCGGCGCCCGCGACCACAAATGGCGGGAAATCAGCGAGCAGGTGGTCAAGAAAAAGGGCCTGACCCCGGCCCATGTCGAAGACGCGATGGACCATCTTGTTACCTACCAGTACTGGGCCATCGTCATGCTATTGTGGTCGGCGAGCGCGTTTGGCGGCGAGCGCGCCGGGGCCCCGGCATTGGTCATCGACGAGATCATCAGCCGGATGTGGGACCGGTTGCGGCTCGGTCATCTCGCGATCAAGGAACGCGTCGCCAACCTGATCCGCTGGGGCTTTTTCGCCGAAGAGACCATCAAAAAGCACAAGGCGGTTTCCCTGACCCCGATTGCCGGCGACGCGATCAGCGCCGGTCTCGCCGAGACCCGGCCGCTGCTGGTCGATCTGCACGGGAGGCTGGTTGCGGAACAGGCCGCCGCGAGCCCCGGCAAGGTAGCTTGACAGTAAGCGCATTGCGGCCCTTTCGACCGCGGGCGACACCCTGTTTGGGCCGGGCCGAATGCCGGCCGGCTTGGATTTGGCGATGCGCCGCATTGCCGGCGTTGCAGCGGCGGCGCTGCTTGCTCTGACGGCGCCCGGTGCGGCCGCCGGGGCGACGCCCCGGGCACCGGTCGATCCGAGTGCGGCGCTCGCCCGCGCGCTGGCGGCGACCGAACAGCGCCTGGGACCCGCCGCGCCGCAGCTGTTGCCGATCCTCGCTCCGCTGGCGCAATTGCGCTTTGAGCGGGCCGAGTTGGCCGAGGCGACGGCACTGCGGCGCCGATCGCTGAAGATCGCGATTGCCGCCTACGGCAATGCGTCGCCGCCCGCCGCCGAGGCGATGGCGGCGCTCGCCCGCCTCTATATCGAGCAGCGCCGCTATCTCGATGCCGAACCGCTGGCGATCCTCGCCACCAACCTGCTGCGCGACCGGCTCGGGAAATCCGATCCGAAACTGGCGCCGGTGCTCGCCGACCGGGCCCGGATTGCCGTTGCCCGAGGCGACGACAGCCAAGCCCAGAGCTGGGCCGAGCAATCGGTCGCCATCGACCAAGAGAACGGCGGCGCGCCGCACAGCGACCGCCTGCGGGTGCTGGGCGCCGTCCTGACCGCCGAGGCGAGGTATGCGGATGGCGAACGGGCGCTGCGCCAGGCGTTGGCTCTCGACCGCGCCAAGGGCGACAAGCTCGCGACCGCGCGCAGCCTCGCCCGGCTCGGCAACGCCTATCTGCGGCAACAGCGCTATGCCGAAGCATTGCCGCTGATCGAGGAAGCGACGCTGATCGACCAAGATCATCTCGGCGCCGCGCATCCGCTGATCGCCGAGGATTTTCACGATCTGGGCTTGATTTATCTAGCCCCGAACCGCCCCGCCGATGCGGCAAAGGCCCTGCAAACCGCGATCGACCTGCTCGAACGCGGCGCCGGGCGAGAAAACCCGACCCTCGCCTATGTCGAGCTCGACCTCGCCCGCGCCGAGCATGCGCTTGGTCACGAGGACAAGGCCCAATCGCTGTTCAAGGACGCCCGCCGCATCCTCAACGCCGCCGAGGACGAAGAACGCGACCGCCAACGGGAGGCGTGAATTCGCGATCGGCCGATGGGGCCGTACGGAGGAAGCTTGGCCGCCAATTCTTTGCTGCTGCCGCGCAACGCGGCTGCGAACGCCGGCTGTCGCGGATCACGCTCAAATGACCGCTCCCGCCCGTGTGAGTCTCGAAGGTGCAACCTCGCTTGGCCAACCACCTCCGCAACTCGCCCGCCGTCATCAATGCACCACGAACGTTGGGTCTCGTTCGTCCGAGCAAGTCTCTGAGTTGCCTACTCCGCCCTGCGTTGTCCATCGAGCCAGGCGAGCATGATGCGGTTGAACGCGTCGGGGGCTTCGACATTGGGGAAATGGCGCATGCCGGCGATCTCCTCGTAGCGGGCACCGGGGACGAGACCCGCGAGGCGGCGGTTTTCGCTCGCGGGCGTGCCTGCGTCCTCTTCGCCGCAGACGACCAGCACCGGCAATTTCACCGAGGGCAGCCAAGGCGCGAAATCGAAATCGAGGATTGCCGCCGAGCAGCCGAGATAGCCCTGCGGCGTCGTGGCGATAACGGTGTCGCGCAACTGCTTCCATCGGCCGGGGTTCCTGGCGCGAAAGGCCGGACTCAGATAGCGGTCCATGCTGGCCTCGGCGATCGGCTCCAGCGAGTTCGCCGCCTGCACCGCCTTGATCCGCGGACCCCAGATCTCGGACGCACCCGCCGGGCTCGCCGGCAACGTGTCGCACCACAATGCCGAGATCAGCTTGTCGCCGTGCTCGAGGGCAAAGGCCTGGCCGATCATCCCGCCGATCGACAGCCCGATGTAATGCACCCGTGTTATGTCGAGCGAGTCCAACACCGCCGCGACATCGCCCGCGAGTTCGCTCATCGTGTAGTCCCCGGCGACCGGGTCGCTGCCGCCATGCCCGCGCATGTCGAGGCGCAGCACGCGAAACCCCGCTTGCAGCAGCGCGGGCATCTGCTCGGCCCAACTGCCGCCGTCGGAGGCGAGCGAATGGGTGATGCAGACGACCGGGCCATTCTCGGGGCCGGCGAGATCGTAATAGAGGCGTCGTCCGCTGAGCGGCAGCAGCATGGGATGTCCTCCAATTCGGAAAAGTGGGGTGGATGCCCCGCAGCTTAGCCCCGCCGCGGCTATGGGACCATTACCGCGACACCGGTAAAGAACGGATGGCCGAGAAAGAGGACCGCGTAAAGCAGCAATGCCGCCAATGGCCGCAACAGGCCGATGTCGCGCCAGCGCAGCCGGGTGCGGCCGGCGACGAGCGCGGCAAACGGGACGTTCGACGTGACGCTTGCCAGGCGCTGCCAATGGCTGCCCAGCGCCAGCTGCTTTTTGTGGTCGATCAACACAGTCCCGCCAAAGGCCAAGCCGGCCATGACGCAAAAAAACCAGATCGAGCACAGATCGCCGATGGCGGCGAGGTGGCTCACCGCCCACAGTCCCACCGCCCACATGACCGGATGGCGGGTAACCCGCATGATACCGGGTGCGGGGTCGTCGGCGCGCGCCGACCGCTCCATCCCGACCGCGGTCGGGTTGGGGGTCGAATACCCGGCGACCAGAAACAACGTGGCGAGCGGCATCACCGATATCGGCACGTACGCGGTCCATGGCGGCGGCGTCCACACGGTGATGAAGGGTGCTCGCGAATAAGCGACGACAAACCAGGCGAAGGTTACGAGTGCCGTCAGCGAATAGATAAGCAGAAACCCCTGCTCGCCGATCTGGTCGCGCAACGAGCCGCGCAGCCGCGTGCTCGACAGCAGGGTGTGAGACCCGCAAAAGGCGATCCCGGCGATGACCAGCGACAATAGCGCGTGGCTCATGCCGGCGCTCCCGCGTTCACGGAGCCGGCGGGGTGGCGACCACGGCGCTCGGCCGATCGAGCAGCAGCCGCGGGCCGCCCGAAGTATGCACGGTCTTTGGTCGGCTCGCGGCGCCGCCGACGATCGCCAGACCGTCCCCGGCGGCAATGGCAGTTGCGACGATGCGATCCGCTGTTGCCCGCGGTGTCAGCCGGAGCGCCACCCGAATCCCGTCCAGTGCCTCGATAACGCACGCGTCACAGGAGCAGCGGGGCAATGTCAAAAACCAACAGGCGTTGCACGAACAGAAGTAGAAGGATCAGGATCACCGGCGAGATGTCGATGCCGCCGAGATTGGGCAGAATCCGCCGAATCGGCCGCAGCACCGGCTCGGTGATGCGCCATAGAAAATCCTCGATCGTGCCGACGATACGATTGTGCCGGTTGACGATGCCAAAGGCGATCAGCCAACTCAACACCGCCTGGGCGATAAGCAGCCAAATATAAATTTGGATCAGGGTACTTATTAGCCATAGCAAAGCGTTCATGCTGCTTACCGTTTCCGACCACGCCGCGCGACCGTACCTTTAACAGCGTGTCACCGCAAGCAACCTACCGGTGGTATTGCGGCAGCCACGCTTGACAGGCGGCAGCGCGCCGACCATAGTTCGGCCGCGCCCGCTAAGGGCTCGAGACGCGCGATCGGGGCCGTAGCTCAGCTGGGAGAGCGTCGCGTTCGCAATGCGAAGGTCAGGGGTTCGATCCCCCTCGGCTCCACCACCCTCGCTGCAATCCAACGAGCTGGCACGTTATTTGCGCCCGATTGGTCGCGTCGGCTGCGTGCTCGACTTGTCACAGGGGAATGCGCGATGACGAAATAAAGCGGCCCATCGACATCCAGACGTGTCGACGCGTCAGCGCTGAAGCAAGGCGAAAGGAAAAAGAGCACTCCGGCGTGGTCGACCACAGCCTGGTCGAGGAGAACCGCGGCGTACTCTATAACGTGCGGGCGCCGATCCGGCCGCCTTTCGGCGTGACCCAAATCGTCGATGGCAATTGGGGCGTCCACACGATCATCCGCTATGACATTTTCGCCGGCGCCGACCCGGTCCAACCGCGCTCAAGGCGCCGCCGGTTCGGGGGTAAAACCGGGCGCGATATGGCGATGCACTGGGTAGGCATAGGGTCCAAGCCGGTTTATCAGAAGCACCGCGGCGATAAGCGCGACCCCGGCGCCGAGGAAGGCGGCGTTGTAGGACCGGGTCAGGTCGAAGACGTAGCCGCCGATAACCCGTCCGGCGCTCGAGCCCAAACCGAACACCATGAAGAAACACCCGTAAAGCTCGCCAAAGGCGCGCTGTCCAAAATAGCGCGACACCAGAAAGGCAATCAGGTCGATCTCGGTGCCGAGGCCCAAGCCGAACAGCACCACCCCGACCGCCGGCAACGGCCCCGCGGCGCTGACGAGGAATACCAATCCGGCGATCGGCGCCAGGAAAAACACCGACGCGACATAAGGGGCGAAGATCCGGTCGACCATGTAGCCGGCGAGCAGCCGTCCGGCCAAGGTCGCCAGACCGAACAGGCCGAAGATCGCGGTTGCCGTGCCGCGCGAGAAGCCGCGATCGGTCAACAGCGGGATGACGTGCGCCACGGTGCCGTTGATCGCGATCGCAACCAGAAAGAATACCGCCGCCAAAATCCAGAAACGCGATCGGCGCGCCGCTTCGCGGATGGTCAGCCCGGGGAGCCCGGCGCTGGAAACGGGGAAGTGGCGCTCGCCCTCGCCCGGTCGCGGCTCGCGTATCCACAGCGCCACCGCCGGAAAGGCAATCGCCAAAGTCAGGACCGCCAAGCTGGCATAGGCGCCGCGCCAGCCGATCCGCTCGATCAAGAAATTGGCAAGCTGCGGAATGACGGAGCCGCCAAACCCCACCCCGGCCATCGCGATGCCGAGGGCGAGCCCGCGCCGCGCATCGAACCAGGCCGAGATCGCCTTGGCATAGCCGAGCGGCGTCTGAATCGCGCTGGTCGTCTCGGCGAGCACGAACATCACCGTGAAGATCCAGAACATCGGCGGGCTGAGCCCGACGAGGCCGAGGCATACCGCATAGACCACCAGGCCGGGCAGCGCGACGCGGCGAATACTCCAGCGGTCCATCATCCGCCCGAGGATCGGGACCGCGACCGCCGAGAAGATCCCGCCCACCGACAGCGCAAACGACACGCTGCCGCGGCTCCAACCGGTATCGGCCATGATCGGTTTGAGAAACACGCCAAAGGTGAACCCGAGGACGGGGCCATTGCACACGAATAGCCCGGTGACAGCGCCAACGACCACCCACCAGGGGTTGGTAAACCGCAGCCTCATGGCGCTTCCCTCCCGGCAGGGCCGGATTTGCCCGACCCGTCGAAAGTCAGTCTACCAGCGGTACACCACTGCACAAAATCTCGCCGCGACCTACGCGCGGCACCCGTATCGGTTCAGCCGAGCGGAGTGTTCAGATGGTCCTTCATGCCGAGGACCGATCGACGGCTATTTCGCCGTCGCGATCTCTCGCGCGTTTTAGTCGGGTCGATTTTCTGTGCAGTCTTTCCGGTCAAACGCAACCAAGACTAGAAAATGGGCAATACCTATGTCAGCACGCCGCTCAGTCGGAGATGGCCCGGTTGCATTTCCGCGTACTTCCGTCGGCGTACACCCGTCGGCATATCCGAGTTGTGTGCCGTGTCGATTGAGCCGCTGATCATGGTCTTTATCGCCACTCCGCGAGCCCAACGCACCTGTGCGCTAAAACGATGCGTCTGGGGCGCGAGCCTGGCGGTCGCGTCGATTTGTTTTGTTATCAACAGCCCCGCCAGCGGGCAAACTGGCGCCGTCGATGCTTACTCAGTCATGGTTCAGGCGCTCTGCCGGCAATACGCCACCGCGCAACAGGGAATGCCAGCCAACCTCATGTTCGATCAATGCATGATCGAGCGGCATTGCTCCGAAATTTCCGGGTCGCAAAGCTATCACTGCGAACCACCCGGGCCGATGACATGGCACGGCGGCGGCTACTAAGCCAGCAGTGCCGCGCCGGCCGCCAATCCCATATCCGCGAGCTTGCGGGGGCGGCCGGTCAACCGGTCCGACAAACTCAGCGTCCTTGCCGTCCTTGTCCGGTCACGACTTGCAACGCGTCTCCGGTCAGCTGCAGGATGGTCACGCCGGAACCGGCGCGGTCGAGATTATAGATGTAGCCGCGATCATCGACCTCGCCCAGATCGGAGAAGGTCGCTTTGCGGCAATAATGGGTATTGCCCTGATAGGTCCCGCAACTCGTGGCGGTGTTTTTGTTCGGGGCCTGGATGAAATAGGCAATGCGTCGCGGGTTATAGGGGTCGCGGATGTCCCACACCTGCAGCCCGGCGTTGAACATCGCAACAATCAGCAGCTTCCCGTAATAGGGCGGATAAATCTGGCGATTGATCTCGTGCACACCAAAACGCGATCCCTTGGCGCAGAAATCTCCCGGGAACTGCGGAACATCCAGGGTCGCGATCGGCCACGGCGCCTGGTCGTTGGTGATATCGATCAGAACCGAGTTTTTCCACGATTGCGGCAAGCAATTGTTGGTCGTGTCCTCGGAAGTGACCGCCAGCAGGTCCCATTTTTGTGGTTTGCCGTCGAGATAGTTTTGCTGTTCTTCCGGGATCGGCACGCCAAAGATCGGGATAGAGGTGTGCCCGCCTTGATTGGGATTGGAGGTAATATAGCCGACCTGCGGATAGAGCAGGTCGGCCTGGGTCGGGCTGTTCGCGCAATTAGGCGAAGCGGTCGGCACCGTGCAGCCGGTTAATAGTTTCTGCCGGTCGACGATCTGAAATAGGCCGTCTTTGTCGACGCCATAGGGAAGGTAGACGCGATTTTTTTGTACCCCCGCGGAGTACACCTGGTGGACGCCGCCCGGAGGATTGGTGATGCCTTCATAGCAATTGGGTCCGGGAGCGTTGTAGCAACTCTTTGCCGTCGCGAAGTCGGCGCCGGGCTGCTGACCCACCAGTCCGAACTGGCGGATGAAAACCGGTTTCGCCGGATTGCTCAAATCATAGATGTAAACATGCTGGCGCGAGCCGGTTTCATGCCAGCCATCGGTCTTGGTCTGCGAGATCGTGTAGGCGATCCCGGTGTCGCATTCCCACCAGTCGTGATGCGTCGCGATCAGTCCGCTGATGATGACGTTCAGCCGAACCGGCGCCGCCGGGTTGGTGACGTCCCAGACCTCCTGATTGGTCGATCCGTCATGGCGCAGCATGTACCAGTGGTTTTTCTGCGCATGCGGCAAGGTGTTGCCGCCGCACACTGCGACATGCGTCGCGCCGCCGCGACTGACGGTCGGGATGTGGTGCACAAAAACCGGTTTCGCCGGGTCGGTGACGTCGATCAGCGACGTGCCGTTGTTCTCGACCTTGCTGGTGAGCGGATTGAGACCGGCGCCCGGGCTGTTGGTCATGTATAGGATATAGCGGCCATTTTGGTTTTCGATCCAGCCGTCGTCCGAACTCGGGCGCCCCTGGTTGTCGTTGAACCCCACGACCTTCATATTCCAGATCGACTCTTGGTCCCACCCCTTGGGCGGAGGAACCGGCAACGGCGACAGACCGGCGGCCCCGCTCTGGTCCTCGTTCAAGCTGACGACCGGGACGTTCGGCCCGTCCGGCAGATATTTTTCCACCGCAGCGCCGCCGCTCGATCCGAAAGCCATACCAAAACAAGCAACGGCAAGCGACAGCCCGAAGGCGCGGGCTATCCGACGCAGATCACTCACGGCCAACCTCTCCAGGCGTTTAGGGTTTGCCCGGTACGGGCGGCGTTTTGGCAACCCTCGCCGGCGCTTCCCCCGTGCTGTCCGGGATCTCGGCAATCAGAGCTGTTATGTCGTGACTGTCGAATTCGATGTGGACACGGTAGGTGCCGTTCGCATTTTCGCCCCGGTATTCCCAAACGACGGGGCCCGGCTCATCCGAATCGTCGGCAAAGGTTGTCCGCCACGGCTTGCCGAGCAATGCCTCGATTTGTGCTTTGGTAGTTTGCCCTGGCGTCACTTTTACGAGGGTTGCCGCGCTGAAGTCACGGGCCTGCGTGGGATCAGCCGTGCCGTTCGCACAATAGCCGGTCGACGCTGCAAACCAGCACAGCGCCAACGCCATTGCCGGCAATAGCGACTTGGCAGTCATAGCTCTTCCTTCCTCCGCTCGACCTCCGGCGGTTGGATTCCCATTGCCGTATCGGCTAAACGGGCGCCCACCGCTGCATCCGGACGCAACCCGGAACGGCGCACGAAAGAGGTCTTGCTCTATACGAAGCGCTCGACGGAACCCGGCCAAAGTTCAAAAAAATAGCTTTGGCGCGGGTTCCGTCAGTCAGCGAGGAACCTACTCTTCTTTTAACGGCTCTGGTAGCCGTCCCGGCGGCGATCCCCAGGGTGTTGATACATGGGGTGCGGTGACCGCGTCCAAGGCATCGCCCGTCAGTTTCAAGATAGTCAGGCCTGAACCGGCGCGGTCGAGGTTGTAAATGTAGCCCCGATCATCGACCTCCCCCAGATCAGAAAAGATCGCATTCCTGCAGTAATTCGTATTACTCTGGTACGTCCCACAAGTAGAAATAGTATCTCTGTTCGGCGCCTGAATGAAATAGCCGACGCGTCTCGGATTGTAAGGGTCGCGGATGTCCCACACCTGCAGCCCGGCGTTGAACATGGCAACAACGACGATCTTGCCATAATAGGGGGCGTAAATCTCCCGATTGAGCTCATGGGAACCAAAGCGTGCTCCCTTGGCGCAGAAACTCCCCGGAAACTGGCCGACGGTCATCGAGGAAATCGGCCACATCGCCAGATCGTTGGTGATGTCGAGTAGCTGCGGATTTTTCCACGGTTGCCCAAGACAGTCGTTCGTCGTGTCTTCGGAAGTAACCGCCAGCAGATCGTACTTTTGCGGCGTGCCGTCGAGAAAATTTTGCTGCGATTGCGGAATCGGCACTCCGAAGATTGGAATAGAGGTGTGCCCGCCCTGGTTGGGATTCGTCGTCGTATAACTGATCTGCGGATACAGCAAATCCGCCTGGGACGGACTGTTCGGACAGCTCGACGGGTTGGCCGACACCGAGCAGCCAGTCAGCAGCTTGTTCCGGTCAAGGATTTGAAAGACGCCGGTGCTGCTGACGCCATAGGGCATGTATACTCGATTTATATTTACACCCGCCGAGTACACCTGGTGAACCATCTCAGGATCTCCGGGTCCGGCCGGGTTGGTCACGCCTTCATAACATGGGCCGTTGACGCCCGTAGGATCGTTGTAACAGCTTTGCGCCGTAGCGGACGCACCGGGTTGCTGACCAACCAGCCCCCACTGGCGGATGAAAACCGGGCTCGCCGGATTGCTCATGTCATAGATATAGACGTGCTGCCCCGAGTACCATCCATCGGACGCGCTGCCCGCGATGACGTACGCGATCCCGGTGTCGCATTCCCACCAAATATGGTGCGTGAAGTTTAGTCCGCTGAGGAAGACTTCGAGCCGAACCGGCGCCAATGGATTGGTGACGTCCCACATCTCCTGATTGATCGATCCATCATGCCGAATCATGTACCAGTGGCCCGGCATCGCCTTCGGCAAAAGGCTGCCGCTGCAGACCGCCACATGCGATGAGCTGCCCTGTGTCGAGGGAATGTGATGCAGGAAAACCGGGTGGTCGGGGTGCGTAACGTCGATCAGCGACGTGCCATTTGGCTCCACATTTCTGGTCATCGGATTCAGCATGGTGCCGCCGCTGTCCGTCATGTAAAGGATGTAACGGCCGTTTTCGTTTTCGATCCAGCCGTCGTCCGAACTGGGGCGCCCCTGATTGTCGTTGAACCCCACGACCTTCATGTTCCAGATCGATTGTTGATTCCACCCGTTGGGCGGAGGCACCGGCAGCGGCGGGAGGCCCGCCGCGCCCTCCTGGCTTTCATTGAGCGTGACGATCGGGACGTTCGGCCCATCCGGCAGATAGCCTTGAGCCGACGCTGCGCCGCTCAATCCGAACACGAGACCAGAAAGTCTAACAAGAAACGATAGCCCGAAGCCGCGGGCCATCCGACGCGGATCACTCATGGCGATTCCCTCCTAGGTTCTCCCCCGTTGCACGATTTTATCGGCGTTCGACCTCGCGGCCGCGGACCGGCATGACAGCGGGCCAGCTTGGCCGGTCTCATCCCAAAATACAGCGCAGCCCTCCTCCTGCAGTGGTGGCTCGAAGATAAAAGACTTGAGGCCGAAACGGTTACGCCCGCGCGGGATTTGGCAGCCTACGCCGATTCGGGATGATTGCGTACCGCCGCAGCCCGCGCGAAGCGCGAGTTTACCAGACATCGGTTGTCGCGGAAAGGGACAGCGAGGAACCACGGTTCTGGCTCATGGAGGTCCGCGCCCGCTGGCGATCGGGTCAATTGCTCGGGCTGCCGCCGGTCCGACCCCTGCGCCGAACCGACTGGGGACGCCGCTCAGCTCAAGGCGACCTCGAACCCGCGCTTGGTGCCGGGGCGGGCCATCATCGTTTCGTACCAGCGCTTGACGTTGGGGAAGTCGGCGAGGTCGACGAGGTGGCGCTCGTGTCGCCAGGCCCAGCCGAGGATCGCGAAATCGGCGATCGAGACGTCGCCGCCGGCGAACTCGGCCTCGCCGAGCCGCTTGTCTAGGACGCGGTAGAGCCGTCGGGTCTCCTTGGTGTAGCGGTCGAGTCCATAGCGCCGGTCGTTGTCGTCCTTGACCGCCACGAAATGATGGACCTGGCCCGGCATCGGGCCAAAGCCGCCCATCTGCCACATCAGCCATTCCAATACCGGAACCTGACGGCGCCGATCGGAGGGCCAGAACTTGCCGGTCTTCTCGCCGAGATAGATCAGGATCGCCCCCGATTCGAAGATGCTGATCGGCGCACCGCCGGGCCCATCGGGATCGACGATCGCGGGGATGCGGTTGTTCGGGCTGATCTTCAGGAATGCCGGCGCGAACTGCTCGCCCTTCGAAATATCGATCGGGTGCACCGTGTAAGGCGGTCCCATCTCTTCGAGCGCGACGCTGATCTTGCGGCCGTTCGGGGTGTTCCAGGTGTGCAGTTCGATGGCCATCGCGGACTAGCCTTTCGGTTGGTTCAGGACACCGCGCCGCTGGGGGCGCGGAAACCGGAAGAACGTGTGTGTAGCGGATCGAGCCGCGCGCAGGCAACCCGATGCAGCCCGACAACGCCGGCTAACTAGGGAAGCGGAAGGCGAGCGCCGTGGCGAGGACGATCGCGGCGGCGGCGGCCGGGGCGATAAAGGCGCTGGCGGGGAGGCCGGTCGCGTCCCAGATCGAGCCGCCGGCCAGCGGTATCAGGCAAGAGAAGGTGTAGCCGATCGTAAACATGCCAGCCGACAGCCGATGAACATCGCCGGCGGCGACCATTTGCGGCGGCAGGGCCAAAGTCACGATCAGGGTGAAGGCGCAGCAGAAGCCGATGACGCCGGCGCCGCCGACCGCGAGCCACGGCCCACCCGCGAGCAACGCCGCGATCCCGGCGAGGCCGACAAGCTGCATTCCGACGACCACCCCCTTATTCCCGCCGAGACGCCGCGCCCACAGCAACAGCAACAGCGAGGCCGGCAACTGGCCGAGATTGAGCGCGCTGAGCCCGGCGGTCACCAAATCGGGCCGGCCGATGGCGTGCAGGTAATCCGGGATCAGCGCGTTCGAGGCGAAGTAGAGCCCGCCGGTCGCACCTTGCATCAACCCGAGTTGCCAGGTCTCGCGGCGGCGCCAATCGGGCCACCACCGCGCCGGCGCCGGCGCTGGCGAAGCCGACGACGGATACAGCGCCAGCAGTAGGGCCGTGCCCGCCACCGGAACAGCCCAAACCGCAAAGCTCGCCGGCCAGGCGCCGCCAACCAGCGGGAGCACCAGCGGGATCGTCAACGCCGCCGGCAGAGCCTCGCCGATTAAGAGCCCGTTGGCGTAGACCGCGGTCGCAAAACCCGGCCGGCGTGGAAACCACAAGCCGACGAGCGCCGGCAAGGCCGGCTGCACCACGGCCACCCCCGCCGCCATCGCAAAGGTCATCGCGAACAGCATCGGCGCCGACGGCCCAGCGCCGCGCATTGCCGAAGCGGCGGCAACGAGCAGCAGCCCCGCGATCGCGGCGCGCCGGGCTCCGAGATGCGCGATCAGCAATGAACCCGGGATCGCGGCGAGTCCGAACAGCAGCACCGGCAACCCGGACAGCGCGCCGACCGCCCGCTCGCTGAGCGCGAACTGGCGGTGAATCAGCGGCAACACCGGCGGCACCGCGAGCACCGTCAGCCGCAAATTGCTGCCGGCGAGCCACAGCATCGCCAAGCGAAACAGCAACCCGTCGGACGCTGTCGCGCCGGGCGCCGACCGCCGCGGTATCACCCCTCCAAGCAGCCGCAAGGTCAGTGCTGCTCGCAGGCGAAAAAGGCAATGTCGTTTGACGAGTCGAGATAGCGGGGCACTCGTTCATAGCGGGCGCAATGCTCCTTGGCCACCTCGGTCGCCGCCGCGAGATCGCCGCTGTAGCCGACCTCGGCCGAGTTAGCGGTGCCGGCCGACAAAAACGGCCTTGTCGCGCAGCAGCAGGTGATCCCGGCGATAGTGCTCAGTAACAGCAACACGGTCGCGAGCGGCGGTGAGTGCGAGTTCATCAGCCTTCGTCCCGATCGCCCGCCGTAAGGCCGGCCTTCACGGCGAAATCGCGCCCGCGTTCGGCGAAGTCGCGGTAATAACCGTAGCTGGGCGCCGCCGGCGACAACAGCGCGACGCCGCCCTTTGGCGTCATTTGTCTTGCGCGAGAGACAGCCGCCTCCATCGAATGTGACAATTCCGTTTTGGGGTGGCCGGCGACGGCGCGCAATGCCGCATATATCCGCTCGCCGCTGGCACCGAGGCAAAGGACTGCCTGGGCAGCACCGCCGCCGAGTTTGGCGACGAGCCCGTCATACTCGATGCCGCGGTCAAAACCGCCGAGGATCAGCGTAATGTCTCGCCCGGCATAAACCTCGAGCGCGGCGATCGTCGATTCAGGGGCGGTCGAAATGCTGTCGTCGACATAGAGCACGCCGTCGATTTTGCCGATTTCCTGCTGGCGGTGTGGCAACGCGCGAAAATCCGCGGTGGCGTCGAGCGCCTCGCCGAGGCCGAGCCCCAGCGTCTTCGCCACCGTCAGTGCCGCGCAGACATTCGAAAGATTGTGCGGCCGGGCGAGATACGGGTTGCGGACCGCGCCGATGCGCGCCTGGCCGTCGAAGATCTCGCCGCCCGAGGGATGCAGCCCAACCTCGTCGTTGAAGAAAGTATCGGCCAAGGTGAGCGCCGGCCGCGCCTGGTGATTGGCAACCGCGCATCGGCTGCGGCGCAGTAAATTGAGCTTATCGCGATAATAAGCGTCGAGCGTGCCGTGCCAGTCGAGGTGCTCGGGAAACAGCGAGGTCAGCACCGCGATGTCGCAGACACCGTCGAAATCCGCGGCCTGATAGCTCGACACTTCGATCACCGCGTAATCGGTCTTGGCCGGGTCGATTTCGGTGACCGGCACGCCGATATTACCGGCGAGCGCCACCCGGCGGCCGAGCCGCCCGAGGATATGCGCGACCAGCGAGGCGGTGGTGCTTTTCCCCTTGGTCCCGGTGACGCAGATTGTCGTGATCGCGCTTCCCTCGCCGAACCACAAATTCAGCAGCGAGGTGACGGCGACACCGTTTTCCCGGGCGATCGCGATCTCGCGGCGATAAAGGCTGACGCCCGGCGACTTGACGAGCACATCGATATGGTCGAGCGCGCCAAGGATCGCCTGGGGCCCGATGGCGTAGTCGATATTATCGAACTCGTGCGGCGACGGGGTTTTGGCATCGTCCAACAGCCATAATGGCAGGGTGGGGTGGCGGACGCGCAGGAAACGGATGGCCGCCCGGCCTTCGCGACCGAGCCCCCAAATCGCCACCCGCGCCGCGGCGAGATCACCCGCACGCATCGAGTTTGGCCAGAAATGCGTTCGGGACCCGGTGCGGGTGCCGCGCCCCCAGCAGCGCGCGAAATTCGCGGGCGTCGCATTTTCGCAGCGCCGGGAAGTCCGCATACAGCCGCCGCACGACGGCAGCGTCCCGCCAGTCTGGGTCATTCCCGAGATATGTCATCACCGCCGCACTTTCGGCGATTTCGCCGACGCACTCGAACGGCTTGTGCTCGCGCAGACCACACAATTCGGCAAACCCGTCGGTTTGGGCTTCGTCGTCGAGCATGTCGCGACCAAAGATCGCGATCAGCTCGCGCTTTGGAAGAGACGGGGCCAATGCGAGAAACACGAACCGGCATTTCGGACAATTGCAGCACCAGTGATGCCCGCGCTCGGCCGGTGATTGGCGAAAGGCGGTGTTGCAGCTGCGGAAGATGCCGAAATATGGGGTGTATCGGGCGAAACGGCGCGCGATCTCGATCTCCGGCAGCGGCCGCAGCAGCGAAAAATAGGCAATGCTCGGGGTGATGTGGCGAGCGATGTAATCGGCGAAATCCCGCTCGAATTCGAGCGACTTGCTGTACTGGTGGTTGATGCCGACGCCTCCGATCGTCAGGTTCGGGGCGCTGGCGGAATGCTCGTTTGACATCGCGATCGTATCAAAGCCGGCGAGCACGGCGCAGGCCAACACGACCGCGCTCAGAATTCCGGTGATCGGCACATGTCCGTTGAGCCCGCCTTGCTCGTTCAGCGTCAACAGTCCGGGGTCGAGCCTGCGGCGCACCCGGATCGAGGGCAGTTCAGAGGCGGCAATGCAGGCCGCGATCGGCTCCGCGTCGCCGAGCGAAAACAACACGAGATCCTCGCCAGCGGATTTCAGGCATTCGAGCGTCACGATCGAATCCTTGCCGCCGCCGACCGGCACGCAGGTGCGGCGCGGCAAGTCGATCGCCGTCGGCGCCGGCGGGTCGGCGGGGTCAAAAAGAACCCGGCAACGACCCTGCAGCGAAATCCGGTTTCTCCAGGCAAATTCGGCGAGGCCCTGTTCGTAGAAATTTCCCAGAAAGTGCGCGGTGTCGCGGTCGATCGGGAATGCCTCGCAGCGCAACGTTTCCGGCACGAAGGCCTTGTAGTAGCTGACGCCCGACAACAAAAAGACCAGCCGGAATATCCGATCGAGCGCCATTTCGGCGTCGGCGCTGAGCCGCCGCGAGGCGAAATCGAAAACCAGCCTTTCTTCAAACCGCGGCCCATCGAGAAACCGGTAGCGCAATGACAGCGAGCCGTCTGCCGAGTCGTATCGGTAGCTCTCGAAAACAAATTCCTTAGGGCTCATGCACACCCTCGGCGAGGGTGCGAACCGTCCGCATTATCCGATGGTGAAAGGCAAGATCGAAATTGTCGATCGTCGGCGCCTGCACGCGCGATACGCCGTCGACTGCCGGCCCGTCGCGCAGGGTCGCTTCGAGAATTTGCCGGTCGAGCGCCTCGTCAAGGCACGCTAGCAGGTTCTGGCGCCAGTCCGGGCGAACAACGGCGAGCGCGCCTAGCAATGCGTAAGCGCCCCAATGCGACACGCCGGCGACGATCAGGTGATTTGCCGGGGTGACGCAGGCAATCGTCTCGCCATGCTCGACATGGCGCGCGATCAGCGCGCGCGGCAAGGCGCCCATCCCGAGCTCGTTGCCGCCGTCGCCGACCCCGATCGTCTGCCACGGCCCGGCCGCGAAGAGTTGGTCGAGCGCCGCGGTGTCGGCGCTGATGTCGATGCCCCGCATGTTGCGCGGGGTGCCGTCAGCGCTGCGCCCGCAGCGTTCGATCGAGACGGCATGGCTGATCCCGGCGGCGCGCCAGGTCTGGATCAACCCGTCCAGCGGAGCGCCGACGGCGACCCAGTCGACCGGCACCCCGGCGCCAGCCGCCGACAAGGCGACCGCGCAGGCGTTGCGGCAGGGCTCGTCGGTCGCCAGCCGGCAAGGAATACCGACGGCGCCGAGTCCGCGCGCCAACAAGGCCGTGCCGACCGGCCCGTCGGTCTCGGCCGCGGGCGGCGAACCCGACGGCACGAAGAACCCGGTGATCAGCCCGACCCGACCCCGCGGCGCCCCCCCGATGGCCGAGGCCGCTCGCCACAGCCCGCCGCGTGCCGCCTCGCACAAGGCGCCGATGTTGCGCCCGACATCGGCCTGCACCACGCGCTCGATATCGTTGACGACCGAATCGTTGACGATCGCCCGCGGCTCGACCGGCAAGGTCACGGCTGGCACCCGCTAGAGGCTCGCGAGTTTGGCGTTCAAAAGATCGGTGATCAGCATGGAGCCGGGCGCGTGAGTGATGCAAAGCTCGGGTTCGGCTTCGGCAATGACCGCCTGCGGGGTGACCCCGCACGCCCAGAACACCGGCAACTCGCCCTCGCGAACCGGCACGCTGTCGCCATAATCGGGCCGGGCGAGATCGTTGACGCCGATCGCCTCCGGCAGGCCGAGATGAACCGGGGCGCCATGCACCGAGGGAAAGCGCGAGGTGATCTGGATCGCGCGGATCGCATCGCCGGGGCTCAACGGCCGCATCGAGACCACGAGCGGGCCGGCAAAAGGGCCCGCCGGCACGCAGCGGATGTTGGTGCGGTACATCGGGACATTCGAGCCGCAGGTCATGTGGCGCAACTCGATCCCTTCCTCGACCAGCGCCTGCTCGAACGAAAACGAGCAGCCGAGCGCGAAGCTGACGAGGTCGTCGCGCCAGACATGGCGGACATCGGTCGGTTCTTCGACCAGCTCGCCATAACGCCACACGCGGTATTTTGGCAGATCGGTGCGGATGTCGAGATCTTCGCCCAACCCCGGCAATCGCGGATCGCCCGGCTCGGACACCGCCAGTACCGGGCACGGCTTGGGATTGGCCTGGGCAAAACGCAAAAAGTCGAGTGCCAGCGCCTGCGGCAGGATAACCAAGTTCGCCTGAACGTTGCCGGCCGCGAGCCCGGCGGTCGGGCCGGAAAACTCACCTTGGCGAATACGCCGTCGCTCGCGCGCGCCGGTCTCTATGCCTCGATCAATTGCTGCGCTCATGACACGATCCATGTTCGGGATGGACAATGTTACCGCCGCGCTGTGGCGGCCGTCAAAAGCGGCGGCAGCCGCAGGCGCCGCCGGAAACGGTCGAGGGTTATTGGAATGAGCGTCGCCTATCTTGCCATTGCGATCTTGTTGGAAATCTGCGGAACGACGGCGCTGAAGCTCTCCGACGGGTTTACCCGGCTCGGCCCGGCGAGCGTGGTCGTCGTCTGCTATATGGCAAGCTTTGCGGTGCTGTCATTGGCATTGCGCGGGATCGATTTGTCGACCGCTTACGCGGTGTGGTCCGGAGTGGGGACGGCACTCGTCGCGGCAATCGGCATTTTGTGGTTTGGCGAGCCGGCCGGCATCTGGAAGCTGGCGTCGCTGCTGCTGATTATTATCGGGGTGGCCGGTCTGAATCTTGCCGGGCGGGGTTCGTGACGAGCCTTCGCGCACCCCAATGTTGCGCTCCGCAACCGTTGCGGCGGATCGTCGACCAGGGGCGGCGGCGGTTCGCTCGGCGGCACCGGCACCGGGCTCGGCGGCTCCTCGACCGGCCGCGGGCGATCAGGGTCGATCGGCGGCCGCGGCGGCGTTACCGGCGGCGCGGGCGGTGTCGGGTTCTGAGCCGCGGCACGGCGGCGCTGATGCATCCGCAAGACCATGCTTGGGCTGCTTCGTCAGCTTGCCAGCACTGCGGCACAGCCGAGAAACGCGGCGAGCGGATGGGTCACGACATAGGTCGGGATCGCGGCGAGATAGGCCTCGAATCGCCCTTTTGCCTCGAAGCGCGCGCGAAACGACGAATCGACGAAATAACGGCCCAATCGCGGCACGATCCCGCCGGCGATGAACACCCCGCCGCGGGCGCCCAAGGTCAGCGCCAGATTACCGGCGACGGTTCCGAGCATGGCGCAGAACATCGCGGTCGCCTCGACGCACACCGGATCCTCGCCACGCACCCCGAGATCGGTAATCTGCGCGGCGGTATAGCCCTTTGACGGAACCCGGTCGATCTCGGCCAAGGTATTGTAGAGATTGACGATCCCTGGGCCAGACAGCACCCGCTCGGCCGAGACGTGGTCGAAACGCCGGCGCATGTGGTCGAGAACCGCGCTCTCACGATCGGTCGCCGGCGACATCGTCGCATGACCGCCCTCGCCGGTCAGCGCCACCCACCCGCCGGCGCAGGCGACAAGGCCGGAAACGCCGAGCCCGGAGCCCGGTCCCAGCACCCCGAGCGGGGTACCCTGAACCGCGCCGCCGCCGCCGGCCGGCACGCGGTCATCGGGGCCGAGGCGAGGAAGAGCCAACGCCTGCGCGGTGAAGTCGTTGATAACTTCGAGCCGTTCGAAGCCGAGCCGCGCCTTCAGCGCGCTGATCGAAAAATTCCACGGGTGGTTGGTCATCGCGACCCGGTCGCCGGTCACCGCCGAGGCGATCGCTATCGCTCCCTGGCGCGGCATTGGCAAACCGGCGCGGTCGCTCAGATATTCGGCGAGCGCGTCATCGATCGTCGGGTAATGCTCGCAGGCATGGCTGCGCCAATGGAGTATCTTACCGGTGGGGGAGACGAGGCCAAAGCGGGCGTTGGTGGCGCCGATGTCGCCGACGAGCCAGGTTTCCGGCTCCAAATCGACGCCTCCCGCCGCAGCCATTAGAGGGCGCCGCTGGCCGTCAACGCGGCGACGAAAGTTTCGCGCCAGCGCGTGATATCATTGTGCTCGATCGTCGCCATCATCGCCGTCCACCGCTCCTTGCGCTCGCCGAGCGACATCGTCAGACCCTGCCGGATGCCGTCCGCCATGCCCTCGATGTCGTGCGGGTTGACCAGCACCGCCTCCCCCAGCTCCTGCGCCGCTCCGGCAAAACAGGACAACACCAGGACACCGGGATCGTCGGCCGGCTGCGAGGCGACGTATTCTTTTGCCACGAGGTTCATGCCGTCGCGCAGCGGCGTCACCAGCCCGATCCGAGCCGCCCGGAAAAAACCGGTCAGGACCCGATGGCTAAAGCTCTTATTGATGTAGCGCAGCGGCGTCCAGTCGAATTCCCCATAGCGGCCGTTGATGTGTCCGGCCGAGGCCGCAAGCGTCCGCCTGATCTCCTGATATTCCGGAACTTCCGAGCGCGAGGGCGGGGCGATCTGCATGAACACGATCCGGCCGCGGGTCTCGGGATAGGTTTCGAGCAACTCTCCAAACGCCGCGAACCGCGCCGGCAGCCCCTTCGAGTAATCGAGCCGGTCGACGCCGATCATCAAGGTTCGCTCGCCGAGGCTCTGGCGCAATCGCCGCATATAGCGACTGGCGTCGGCCGCCGCCGCTTTTTCCGCGACCGCCGCGGCGTCGATCCCGATCGGAAAGACTTGCGCGCGAACGATTCGGCCAAAGGCGCGCAAGACCCCGTGCCCTAGGTCCTCGGCCCCGGCCCAGCGCAGCAGATAATCGCAAAAGCCGTGCAAGTCCGACTTGGTCTGGAAGCCGACGAGGTCGTAGGCGCACAGCGCCTCGGCGAGATCGCGATGGTTCGGTAGCACGCGCAACAATTCGGCCGGCGGAAACGGCGTATGGAGGAAAAACCCGAGCGTCTGACTTTGGTCGAGCCGGCGCAATTCCCGGCCGAGCGGGATCATGTGGTAGTCGTGGACCCAGACCAGATCCTGCGGCTCGAGCATCGGCGTCAACGCGCGGGCGAACATCCGGTTGACGCGCAAATAGCCGGCGAAGTCCCGCCGAGAATAATCGACCAACCCGGCTCGCAGATGGAACAGCGGCCACAGCACCTGGTTGGCGAAGCCCAGATAATATTCGTCGAAATCGCGCTGTGAGAGATCGAGCGTGGCGTAGGTCAGCGGTCCGCGGGTGACGGTTTCCGGCTCAGTGGCGGCGGTTTCCGCCACTTTTCCGCTCCAGCCGAACCAGATGCCGCCGCTGGTTTCGAGCGCGGCTTGAATCGCCACCGCAAGGCCTCCCGAGTCGGGCTTTGCGCTCTCGACCGCGACCCGATTCGATACGACAACAAGCCGCCGGCTCCCGCTTTTGGCGGATTGCCGGGGCGCTGCCCCTCCCCGCAGTTGTAGATTTTCGCTCACCTCACCGGCTGTCGTGATCTCTCCCCGCATTGTCTTCAGTCCCCATGTTGCGTTTGCCCCGCGAACGCCGCCCTTTGGTGAATGTTCCCGCAGAGGCTTGATTTTCAAGCCTCCCGCGGTTTGGAACGAAGCCAATTGTGCACTGCTCGAACGTCGGCCAGGGCGTATCCCGCCCGCGTATGCGCCGGGGCTCCGACCCGAATCGCGATCCCGCCGCGTCGGGCTATCTCGGCGAACCCGTCCTCGTCGGTCACGTCGTCGCCGACGAAAACCGGAAGCCGGCCGAAAAATGGCGTCTCGGCGAGAAAGGCGGCGACCGCAGCACCCTTGTCGATGCCGCCCGGCTGAAATTCGACGACCATTTTGCCGGCGATCAGCCGGAGCGATGCTTCCTGTTGTGCCAGCGATTCGGCCAGGGAGCGAACTTCCGGCTCGCGTTCCGGCGCGCTGCGGTAATGCACCGCCAAGGTCGCGCGCTTGTCCTCGAGCGCAAGACCGCTGCTGGCGGCCGCAAAGGCGGCGAGACGCGGGCGCAGCCGATCGAGAGCCGCGGCGGCGGCCGGATCCATCCTCGGATCGAGAGTGCCGTCGGCACGGCGGCGCTCGATGCCGTGCAAGCCGGCCGCAGCCCCCCGCCACGGGTAAAACAGCCGGTCGATTTCGTCGAGCGATCGGCCGCTGACCAGCGCCAGCGCGCCGTCGTGCCGCTGTGTCAGGTTCTCCAGCAGAGACGGCAGCCCGGACGGGATCTGGACGCGATCGGGGTGCGACGCGATCTCCAGCAAGGTCCCGTCGACGTCGAGAAACAGCGCCGAACCGCTGTCAAGCGGCGGCGGTGCCGACAGCAGGCGGTTTTGCCGCTCCGTCAAAAATCCGTCACTTGTGCGATGCACATGAGCCCTCGCCGAAGTGTGGCCTAACTGCCTGATCTGAGCCGAAACCCTCAACGATGCCAGGCCCTTCGAAAAAGCCGCTTGACATCCCGGCGCAAGCTATTAGATTGTGCAGTGCGGTAACGATCGCCGGTTGTGGTCTTACCGTACGTCTTCTAGGCGTTTCCTCCCTAAACTTGGGCCGAGCTCTGCTACGGCCCATTTTTTTTCGCCTGCCGGCGTTGCGTAAACAGCCTGCCGATCCTTGTCGAGCCGCTGATTCGCCTCGATATCAGGAAGCGCCGCCACCTCGCGATAAATCGGCGCAAAGTCGGGGCGGGTCGCGGCGAACAGCTGCTCGAAATCGTTGATCACGAAATAGGTATCCTGGAAGCGATCGATGCGGTAGCGGGTGCGCATGACGCGGCGCAGGTCGAAGGCGATCCGGTTGGGCCGCGGGTCGTCGAGGCAATAGACCGACTCGCCCGAGGACGACAAAATCCCCGAGCCGTAGATACGCAAACCCGCCGGCGTCGCGATCAGCCCGAACTCGACCGTGTACCAATAGAGCCGCGCCAGCCGTTCGAGATGGCCGAGCCCCTCCGCCTTGAGCCCGCCAGCACCATAGGCCTGCAAATAATCGGCAAAGATCGGGTTCATCAGCAGCGGGACGTGGCCGCAGATGTCGTGGAAGACATCCGGCTCCTCCAGGTAATCAAGCTGGTCGCGGCGGCGGATAAAGCAGGTCGACGGAAACCGGCGGCGCGCGAGATGGGCAAAAAAAACCGCATCCGGCACCAGCCCCGGCACCGCGACGATGCGCCAACCGGTAGTGCGGTCGAGTATGTCGCTGAGCCGCCGGAAATCGGGGATGCCGGCGGCCGCGACGCCGAGCGCGTCGAGCCCGCCCAGATACTCGGCGCAAGCGCGTCCGACGAGAAGCTTTTGCTGGCGCTCGAACAGCAGCCGCCAAACCGCGTGCTGATCCGCGCTGTAATTCTCCCAATCCTGATCGATCGCGAAATCCGGGGCCATTCGAGGCCCGATCCTGGCCATCCACTGCTCCGCACTCTCATCCTCTTTAGGTGAGAGCGGTGATGCGGCGGGTCAATCGCGACCAGATGGCGGCCTCACTCGGCCGCGGCCTTTGTCAGACACGCTTCGACGGTGTGGCTCAACAGTCGGATCAGTTCGGCCAACTCGGCGGCGAGGTGCGCAAAGCGCGGCTTTCGCCGGTATTTGCGCTCGTCCATGTAGAGCGCGCGGTTGATCTCGATCTGCAATGCATGCCGGCCGTGATGGGGATCGCCGTAATGCTCGGTGGTAAACCCGCCGGCGTAAGGCGTGTTGATCGCCACCCCAAAACCGCGGGCGACGAAAAACCGCCGCGCGCTTTCAAGGATGGCCGGCGCGCAGGCGGCGCCATAGCAATCGCCCAACACGATATCGGCGCCGTCCGACCCGCAGATCGGGCCGGCGGCGGACGGCATCGAGTGGCAATCGATCAACAGACAGCCGCCGAACAAGGCTTCGGTTTCTTCGACGAGACGGCGAAGCGCCCGATGATAGGGATGATAAATGCCGTCGATGCGGCGCTGCGCTTCGGCAAAACGCAGCTTGCCGGCGTAAATCTCCTCGCCGCTGGCGACGATGCGCGCGATCGTGCCGAGGCCCATCCGCACGCGCGGCGACGCGGCATTTACAAAACCCGGCAGCGCATCCGAGAACATCCCAGGATCGAGCTCGTAGGCGTCGCGATTGAGGTCGAGATAGGCGCGCGGAAACCGCGCCGACAACAGCGGGGCGCCGAGGCTCGGGGCGGCGGCGAACAGCTCGTCGACAAAACTGTCCTCCGAGCGGCGCAGCGCCCGCGGGTCGAGCCGCGAAGCGGCGACGAAATCCGCCGGATAATCCGATCCGCTGTGCGGCGAGGCAAGGATCAACGGCAGCCTTGCGGCGGCCGGCCGCCGCAGCTCGAACACCCCACATTCGAGATCGCCATCCATGCGTCAAAGCTTAGTGCGCGGCCGCGAAACTGTCATCATCGGGCGCGGCGCAAATGCGACCGAAGCATTCTTTTCAGAACATTGCGCTCGTTCTGGAACGCCGTGGTCTTCTGGGAGCGCCTCGGCCGCGCTAGGATGGGCGTCGCTACGCACCGTGAGCGACGAGTAAGGGAACCGGATGCAGCGCCGCAAGCTCGGAGAATTGGAAGTTGCCGCGATCGGCCTCGGCTGCGCGACGATGACGCCGTTTTACGGCGAGCCCGACCCGGCGGCCGCGATTGCGACCCTGGAGCGCGCCGCCGAGCTTGGCGTCCTCCTGCTCGACACCGCCGACGCCTATGGAAGCGGCGGCAACGAGGAGCTGATCGGGCGGGTGTTAAAGGGGCGCCGCGACAAATACGCGGTCGCGACCAAATTCGGCAATATGGGCCGCAATCCCGACGGGTCGGCGGCCGGCGAGGGGAGGCCCGACTACGTCCGGCTCGCCTGCGAGCGGAGCCTCGCGCGGCTCGAAACCGATGTGATCGACCTCTATTACATCCACCGGGTCGATCCGCGAGTGCCAATCGAGGACACGATCGGCGCGATGAGCGATCTGGTGCGCGCCGGCAAGGTCCGGCATCTCGGCATTTCGGAAGCCGGCCCGGAGACGATCTGTCGCGCCCATGCGGTTCACCCGCTGAGCGCCGCGCAGATCGAATATTCGCTGTGGTCGCGCGACGTCGAGGGGGCGGTTCTGCCGCTGTGCCGCCAACTCGGCATCGGCTTTGTCGGCTACAGCCCGCTCGGCCGCGGCTTTCTGACCGGTACGGTCAACGCACCCGACGATCTCGCCACCAACGACGCGCGCCGCAACATGCCGCGCTTTGGCGGCGATAATTTGCGGCACAATCTCGACCTTGTCGGCGAATTGCGGCGGCTCGCGGCGGCCGAGGCCTGCACCCCGGCCCAGCTGGCAATCGCCTGGGTGTTGTCGCGCGGCGATTACATCGTGCCGATCCCCGGAACCAGCCGCCGGCACCGCCTCGAGGAGAATGCCGCCGCGGCCGATCTCGCCCCTGCCGCGGCGACGCTGCGAGCGCTCGACGAGGTTTTTCGGCCGGGTGCCGCCGCCGGTCCGCGCTATCCCGAGGCCTACGCCAGAACCCTCGGGATCTGAAGGGGAGTCGCATACGCCGCTGGTCGAAGCGGCAGTCGTTCACATCGACAGCAGCAATTGACCAGACAGAATTAAGGAAACCCAGACATGCGTTTTGGATTGTTTGGCGGGGCGCGCATCGAGATCGGCGAGCAGGCGAGCGACAGCCGGATCTATACCGACTATGTCGATTATATTTGCGAAGCCGAGACGTTGGGTTTTCACAGCGTCTTTCTCGTCGAACATCATTTCACCGGGTTCGGCCAGATCTCGGCGACGTTGAGCTTTCTGACTTATCTCGCGGCGAAGACGACGCGCATCCGGCTCGGGACCGCAGTGTTGGTGTTGCCGTGGCACAATCCGGCATTGCTCGCCGAGCAGGCGGCAACATTAGATTTGTTGTCGAACGGGCGGCTCGATCTCGGGATCGGCAAGGGCTATCGCTGGGGCGAATTCCACGGCTTTTGCATGCCCATGGCGGAAGCCGGGGAGCGCTACGACGAAGCCGTAGAATTCCTGCGCAAGGCGTGGACGAGCAGCGGCCGTTTTTCGCATCACGGCAAGCGCTGGCATTACGAGGACGTCGTCATCGAGCCGGCGCCGGTGCAAAAGCCTCATCCGCCATTGTGGATCGGTGCCCACAGCGCACCGTCGATTCGCCAGGCGGCCGAGGGCGGCTTCAACCTGCTGCTGGGCCAGGCCGGCAGCCCGGAACTCGTCGCCGAAAATATCGGGATCTATCGCAAGGCAGTCGAGGCGCAGGGCCGCACTTTCGACCCGATGAGCGTCGGCCTGACCCGCGCGCTGCATATCGCGACGACGCCAGCCGAGCGCGAGACGGCGCATCAGTTGCGCATGACGTTTATGCGCAATGTCCAGCGATTGTCGTTGTCGCCGGCCGGCGACGCGCCGGCCCTCGGCCGGCCGCGCCGGGCGCTGTCGGACGAGGAAATGCGGCATGCGACCGAGACTGACGCGCTGATCGGCCCGCCCGAGGAAATCGTCGGCCGCCTCAGACGGCTGCAGGCGGGCGGCGTCGAGTATGTCATGGTCATCGATGTCGGCGGTTCGCTGTCGGCGCTGCGAATTTTTGCGCGCGAAATCATGCCGGAGTTTGTCGACTGATCCGACGCGGGCCGCGGCTGTCCGAACGACGCCGATAACCGGATGTGAACCTTCTTATCGCTTGCTAGCAGCACGGCAGCCGCAGCAAGATCGCTTTGCGATTATCGAACAGGACATGAACATGAAATTTATCGATCCGCGCGCCGCCGGCGCCCTGGCGCTCGTGACCACTCTGGCAGCCTGTGTCGTGCCGCCGCCGGGCCCGACGATCCCGGTAGCGCCGGGACCGGGCAAGTCGTTCGACGCCTTTGCCGCCGACCAGAATTTCTGCGCGCAATACGCGAACTCGCAAACCGCCCCGGCGGCGGCGGCGGCCAACAACCAGGCGGTCGGCGGCGCGATCATCGGCACCGCGCTCGGCGCCGGTCTCGGCGCGGCGATCGGCGGCGGCCGCGGCGCGGCGATCGGCGCGGCCTCGGGTGCGGGCTTCGGCACGGTGGTGGGGGCCAGCAATTCGGCGTACGCGCAAATGTCGTTGCAGCAGCAATTCGATGTCATCTACGGCGAGTGCATGATGGCGCACGGCAACCAGGTGCCGGGCTTTGCCCCGCCGCCGGGGGCGCCGCCTTATGGCGGGCCGGGCTACGGCCCGCCGCCTGGCTATGGCCCGCCGCCCGGCTATTACCGGCCGTACTGACGCAGAGGCGACCCCGACTGTCGCGCTAGCCGGCGCGCGCTGCGTTCAGCGCGCGCCGGTCTTGCGATTGTCGGTCAAAAAGATCTGGCCGAGCCCGCGCCGCCGCGCGAAGGCGCGGCCCCAGCCGATCGCTTGTTCGTCCGTATCGAAATGGCGGACCATCGGCTCCATCTTCGCCGGGCCGCCGAGTTCGTCCCATTCTTCGACCAGGCTGGCGCTGACGCCCGCAGGCGCCGGGTCGAGGATCAAGGTCAGCTTCATCGCCGCCGCTTTTGGCACCGTTCTTTCCGATCGCCGGCCATGCCGGATCAGGGTACACCGTTGCCGGAACGATAATCTACCGAGGCGGAGGACGGGTAGTGTCTCAGTTTGAATGTAACAGGTCCCGATGGGGTTCATGGCAGCGGAAAGGAGGGCTGCGTGGGCGCGGGCTGGTGACCTCGGACAAGAACAATTTCATACGACTCATTCAGCCATATGCCGGTGCTCGGATCACGAACCTGATTGATGCGCAAATCCACGTCTAGAATATCGCCCCATCCGATATCATCATCACGACGCCTAAGCCGATGCAAAAAATTATCGTCTAAGATCGGAGCCGAAATCCGAACTCCGTTCCAGGAGAATTGCCACTTTCGTGCCCCCATTTCGAAAATCGCCCGGATCACCTGCACCTTGGCTTGCGAAATTATTGATTGCCTTGAAGGGTCGGGTTCTTCCCGAGGGGGCGGCTGAGCCAGCGCAGGGAATTGTGCGCGATCGACATGGACAACTAGATTTTTGTCCTCTAGTCGCTTCGCAATTCCGAAGTCCGTTATAGCATCATCGTTTTCTAGAATCTGGAACGCTTGCGACACCCGTTCATCAAGAGCGTGGTTCGAACGCAGACCCGACAAAGGTCTGTACGCCTCCTTTGGGAGAATGTAGCGGCCTTTATCTGTCTCGAAGATTATAACGTTGTCTTTAACTTCGATTGTTGGCTCTGACTTTGTGCTTAATCTAGCAGCAAGAACAGCAACCAGAATAGGAACAAGGAGTTTTTCGGCTCCCCACTTCATCAAAGCCGTTAAGTTTTTCCTAGATAATCTTATATGTGGGCGAAAACTGCCGCCGCCCAAGGCGTCTACGGTAATCTCTACCGCAAAACCCGGATTAACCTCGTTATTTATTTCTTGGATGGCACCGCATATTGCAAGCAATGAATTGGCGAGCGTATATGCATCAACTTGATGTAATTCCCCGCCGTAATGAATTACGAACGCATCCCCGAAATCGCGCGTATCGATTATGTCGTGGGAATCGCGCGCTGGCTCGCTCATTCCTGGATTCTAGGCCGTTGACAACGGTCTTTCCAGTCCTATCCGACCAGCAGAGCGCCTGACCGAAAATCCTCGCGCCGCTCGACTAACCGAACAACATCCTCCATCGACCAAAGCCGCGTTTCGATCCCCGCCGCCATAGCTGGGCTCATCCGCAGCGTTTTGTGAATCCGGACGAAGTTGTACCAGAGGGCATAGAGCGCAACCATGTGCTCGTGATTTTGCAGCTTCTTGCTGAACCCGTTGGTGAGCCGAGTAAACCGCCGCATGCTCATCCTCATGGTAAGGTTGTGGCGCTCGGTGTAGCTGGTACTAACATGCTTCGGGTCGGGGTTGCCGGTGATCGTGTCCTTGCGGGCGCCAAGGCACTCTGACGGGCTGTATTTGCGTTCATGCCCTTGGCCGCTCGTCTCGGCCCCGTACAGCTTCACCAGCATGCCGTAATCGATATCGGCCCCAAAGGCTTCCTCGACCGCTTCCAGATAAGCCCGATGACCGTCTGTCGTGAGCTGAACGCGGTTCGCGAGCCGGCCGCGAAGATCGTCCATCAGCATCCGCGCATATTCTGCATCCCGGCCGCCAATTTGATATGAGACCAGCAACTTGCTGTCGGCTTCGATCGCCGTCCAAGTCCAGCAATCGCCAATCGTCGGATCGCCGGCCCGCTTGCTCATCGGCGCGTTCTTCTGCTTGGCGTGAACGAACGACCATATCTCGTCGCACTGAATGCGCTGCGCCTTCACGCCGCGCACATGCTCGTCGTGGTAGGTGAGCGCAACCTCACCGGCATCGCGGAGCAGCTTATCAACGGTATTGATTGAGCATCCGACTGTCCGCTCGATCGACCGCATCGACATGCCCTCGCACAAGAGGGTGAGGATCTGAGCGCGCTTGGCGAGGGGCAGCTTGTTCATGCGCCCATCATATGAACTTTTATACGTAGCGGCAAGCGATAATTTTCTGTTTGGGACTCTCCTGTTGCATTCGCGCTACATTCTAGTGAGTAAAGCGCCTCTTAGCTATTTTGGTGCATTGACTTATATGTCAATTCGCGATGAGATACGTCGCCTTACGAAGGAGCGCGAGCCGCGACTTTTCTTCCTTCCGCCGCTTCTACCAGGAGTTGCCTTGTTACGCGAGTTGTTCGTCTCAGAAGAGATTAATCGCGCAGTTTGTTTGCCGTGGCCTTCGACGCCCATAGGGCGACGCCACGCGCGAATGCGCACATATTTAGACGCTTGGACTGAAGGGCGCCTGATTACTGTCGCTGATCACCCCTATAATAAGCCACGCGATACTTTTATGCCACGCATTGATCCAGGATCAGATGAGGTTTTCGACATCCGCTGCCGGTATCCGAAACCTGGAATCCGAGTGCTTGGTCTTTTTGCTGATTGCGATCTCTTCATCGCACTGACGACTACCGGGCATGAGAATCTGATCACTGGCCGGGATTGGAGAGACGAACGCGAGGCATGCAAAGCGGCATGGCGACGCCTGTTCCCCACTTATCACCCGTTCTCGGGGGCGAATCTCCATGAATACATCTCAACCAACATACACATTGTATAAGCCAACCGCCGATAATCGTGTTCCCGATACAACCCTTGTTTATTTTCGGGAGCGAAACCGTCTCCGCGTGTTTGAACTTGTTTTGAGTGAATTCGTTAGTAGCGGCATTCCTCAAGCATGCCTCGCACGTCGAACGGGCCGGCGTCCCGAAGTGGTGAATCGCATTCTCAGTGCGCCCGGTAACCTCACGCTAGATACGGTGAGTGATTTTCTTTTCGCGATATCTGGGGCAGAACCTTCCTACGGAGTGCAATATCCACTTGACCGCCCGCCTCGTAATTACAACGAGCCGGATTGGCTATCTCATACCGAAACAAGGACCGAAGGAATCTTACTGGTAAGTGAGTGGCAGCAGCGCCAGAGAACCACAACCGGTGGCACCGTTACACGTTCTGACATCAGATAACATGACCGATTCACTGCGGGTGAAACCGATATTTGCCTTGTTTTGTGACGATATTCGTTACGAAAACAACGGCAAGCAAATATTAATAGGTGTGTATACTGGTGATATTATACCGGCGCAATTCCCAGCGGTTATTTCGATATGCGTATGGATTGCATTTGAGAGGAGGAACAATATATCTGGAGAATTACCAATAGAATTCAGAGTGATAAACAAGCAAAGCAACAGCATAGGATACGGCTCTGCTAAGCTAAACCTAACAGCCGACCCTTATGACGGGGCGATTGCGCTACCCGGGCTTCCTTTGCAATTGACGCAGCCTGACACACTAACGATTCAGCTAAAGCAGGCGGATGATCCGTGGCACTCAATCCGAACCATTAATGTCAGATCGTCGGCTATTTCCGCCACCGAGCCAGTGCTGCCTTCTTCGCAACCTCAGCCCGCTCTTCTGGCGTCATCCTCGCCGCCCGAGCCTTCCCACCCCTCGCGCCCAACTCGGAGGCGGCGCTCTTGACCGGATTGATGTCTTCGGTTTCCTCGCCGGTTGCAATCCGCATGACCTTGACGGCGTTGCCGATCACGTCGGCGGGGCGCTTCTCGCCGCGCGGGCCTCTAGGCATCTTTGCCACATGCAGTCTGTTCGGCGCCGTTTGGACCTAGACGAAAGTCGGCAAGCACCCGACCGTCCTCGCTTATGAGCTGCGCTCGTAACGGCATTTTGCGGCCTAGCGTCTGCTCATCCGGAAAATAACTTTCGAGCAGCGCTTTGGTTGCCGCAACCGGATCCTCAACATTGGCGAGTGCTGGTTTATCGGAAATTCCGAGATCGCCCGGATTCTGCCGAAAGGTCCTCATTATCAGCGCTTCTGGTTGTGGTGGCATCCGCTAACGGCTCCCTGCTTTCCGGTAAGCATATAGGGAGGAGAGGCACAAGGCGACAGGGCGGTCAACCCCCGTTACAATTCAAACTGAGACACTACCGGAGGACGACATGCTGGATTTGCGCATTCGCGGACGCAAGGCGCTGGTTTGCGCGGCGAGCAAGGGCTTGGGGCGAGCCTGCGCCACGGCGCTCGGCCGCGCCGGGGTCGAGTTGACGATCACCGCGCGCACCGCCGAAACCCTGGAAGAGACCGCCGCGGAGATTCGCAAGGAAACCGGCGCCAAGGTGACCGCCGTCGCCGGCGACATCTCGACCGAGGCAGGCCGCGCCGCGGCTCTCGCCGCCTGCCCGCAGCCCGACATCCTGGTCAACAACTGCGGCGGCCCGCCGCATGGCGATTTTCGCGAATGGTCGGTCGAGGACTGGCAGAAGGCGGTCAACGCCAACATGCTGACCCCGATCATGCTGATCAAGGCGGTGGTCGACAGCATGTGCGAGCGCCGCTTTGGCCGCATCGTCAACATCACTTCGGGCTCGGTCAAATCGCCGATTGCCAATCTCGGCATGAGCAATGGCGCGCGCGCCGGGCTGACCGCGTTCTGCGCCGGCATCGCGCGCCAGGTGGCAAAGTACAATGTGACGATCAACGGCCTGCTGCCGGGGCCGTTTCTGACCGACCGGCTGCGTTCGGGCATCGAATACGAGGCGCGGCGGCAAAACATCTCGTTCGAAGAACTGCTCGCCAAGCGCGGCCAAGCGAACCCGGCCGGCCGGGTCGGCGACCCGGCGGAATTTGGCGATGCCTGCGCCTTTCTCTGCGCTGCGTCCTCGGGCTTTATCGTCGGTCAGAACCTGCTGCTCGATGGCGGCGCCTTCAATTCGACGATGGGCTGAATCCAACCGCTTTCAGCGCTCGGCAGAGCGCTGGCAGCGGCGCGCGGCTGGGCAAATTCCTCACCGGCGCCAGGCCGCTCGATGCGTCGTGGCGGAAGGTAACGGGGCGAAGTCCGCCGGCAGGCGGCGCAGCGAATTGGTGCGGGCGGCCGGGCTCGAACCGGCACAGGCCTCGCGGCCCTACGGATTTTCTTACCCGCTACGGCTTTCGCCGCCCGATCCCGCGCGCTTGGGCGCCGGATGGGTTTGGGGTCTGGACTATCCCTTCACCTTAGCCGTGCGGCGTTAGGTGCTGCCCGTCTAGTCTCTACACCTTCCCGTTTCCGGGCTTGGCTCGGGATTGCCATCTGACAGGTTCCCCCGAATTTGAGCAGTTCTGCATCTGCGGTTTCCCGCAGAGCACTCAACATCTCTTTTAAGTCCGTTGCGTCTACCAATTTCGCCACGCCCGCAGCGCCACCTTCTCTATACCGGTCCCGGCGCTTGTGCGCCAACTGCGAAGCGCGTAGGAGTGGCGGCACCTTGCGGTGCGCCGGGCCTAGCCTTCGCTGAGCCCTTCTTGCGGGTCGCCGCCCAAGTCGAGGATCAGCGCCTTGACGTCCTCGGCAGCGGCGGCGAGCCGGGCCTGGTCGGTGGCGCGCAACACTAGGGTCACGCCAAAATCGCCGCGCCGAAAATATGGATAAGAGCCGATTTCGACATCCGCATAGCGGTCTTGCAGTGCCGACAGATCCTTGGCCAAGGTGCCTTCGCCGAGGCGGCAGCTGACGCTGCGGCTCAACACCTTGTCTCCGCCAGCGAGGCGGTATTTCAGCTGCTCGAAGATGCCCCGCATGATGTTCGGTACCCCCGGCAGGACAAACACATTGCCAATCTGAAACCCGGGCGCGCGCGAGATCGGGTTCGGCAGCAGCACGGCACCCTCGGGCACCATCGCCATGCGCAGTCGCGCCTCGTTGAGCTGACCCGGCGGGTAATGGGTTTCGAGCAGATGCTTTGCCTGCGGGTGCAGGATCAGCGCCACGCCAAAGGCGTCGGCCATGCATTGCGCGGTGATGTCGTCATGGGTCGGCCCGATCCCGCCGGTCGTAAAGATGTAGTCGAACCGCCGCCGCACGTCGTTGACGGTGGTCACGATGATCTCCGGGACGTCGGGAATGACCCGGGCTTCGCGCAGCCGAATCCCGGAATCGTTGAGCCCGCGCGCGAGAAAAGCCAAATTTTCGTCCTCGGTCCGCCCGGACAGGATCTCGTTGCCGATGATTAGCACGCAGGCAGTGACGATCCGGGGCTCGGCCACGCCGCCGCCCGGCACGGGGTTGTTCTCGGTCATGCGTTATTCGGCCTCGTCGGCTAACGGCGCCGGCTTTCTCGGCGCCCTTCTTCATAGGCAAATGCAGCGGGCGGCACAATCGGGCACTCCGCGACGAGGTTGCCGCGCCGAGGGCGAAAGCTTACGTTTGTCCCATTGTTGGCGGAAGGCGCGGCGCGGCCGCAGACAGAGAATGCGAAGCATACCCGGACTCCAGCGTGATCCCGTGACCGGCCTTGCCCCGGGCGAGACCCGCGACGGCGCGATCAAGATCCACGGGCCCGACGCGTTCGCCGGGATGCGGCGCGCTGGCCTGCTCGCCGCCGAGACGCTCGACTTCATCACCCCCTATGTCCGCCCAGGCGTCACCACCGGCGAGCTCGACCGGTTGTGCCACGAATTCGTCCTCGACCACGACGCGATCCCGGCGCCGCTCAATTATCGCGGCTTTCCGAAATCCATCTGCACCTCGATCAACCACGTCGTCTGTCACGGCATTCCGGGCGACCGGCGGCTGATGGAAGGCGACATCCTCAACATCGACGTGACCCCGATCCTCGATGGCTGGCACGGCGACAGCAGCCGGATGTTTTTTGTCGGCGAGCGAATTCCGGTCAAGGCGCGCCGCCTCGTCGAAGTGACGTATGAGGCGATGATGCGCGGCATCGCCGTCGTGCGGCCGGGCGCGCATATCGGCGCCATTGGCGACGCGATCCAGCGCTATGCCGAGGGCCATCGCTATTCGGTCGTGCGCGATTTTTGCGGTCATGGCGTCGGCCGCATCTTTCACGACGCGCCGTCGATCCTGCATTACGGCCGTCCGGATGACGGGCCGGTCATGCGCGAGGGCATGTTCTTTACCATCGAGCCGATGATCAACGCCGGCCGTTGGGAGGTGAAGATCCTCGGCGACGGCTGGACCGCGGTAACCAAGGACCGCTCGCTGTCGGCGCAGTTCGAACACACGGTCGGCGTCACCGCCACCGGATACGAGATCTTCACGATCTCTCCCGCCGGCCTGCATCGCCCGCCCTACGCGACCCCGTGGCAGGCGGATCCCTCCGCCGTCGCTGTACATCGGGTGTAGCCGCTTCGCTCTTGTCGGGATGCCGGGTTCAGAGTGTCGCGCCGGCTGGCGCGCGCGGTAGATTCGCCGTACAAGCCGGCGCCGCTTGCCGCCCGCCGGTACACGTACCCATCATGCTCGCTCGCGCCCTCTCCGTCCTATGCCTGATGCTGCTCTCTGCCGTCTCGGCGATGGCCCAGGCGGTGCCGCCGCCTGGTCTGCCCCCATCCGGGCCGGAGCCCCAACCGGCGCCGCCGCAGACGCCGCAATCCTCCGGCCAGCAGCAACCCGGCCGCACCTTCTGCGACCAGAACGTGGCCTTTGATCTTGCTGACCCGTCCTCGGTTCCCGACCAATACCGGCGTTTCGTAGGGGTCTGGAGCGATGCGGCGTGGGATGTGCGGACCTGCGCCGCATTGATCGTGCCCGAGGTCAAGCCCGACGGCACGGCATCGATCATCTATATCTATGGACCCGAAGGATCGGATTCGACCGAGCCCGGCGCGGTGCTGCACGGCACCGGGGTGATCCGCGACGGCGAACTGCGCTTTCAGAACTCCGACGGCAGCCAATACGCGTTTCGCCCCGGCATCGTCGACATGATCGGGCACTGGATCAACCCCAAAGGCGAGAGCTTTCAGGCGACGTTTAAGCAGACGCCGTAGCCGCACGGGTCCGGCGAGTTGACGGCGGCGGTCGGCATGACCAGATTCTGCCGATGCCGGAGGTGATCGCCGCCGGCGGCCGGTGCTGTGCGAGGCGTCGCGGCCGGCGCCGGACAATCGTCGATGAACCCCGTTGTCGTCCCATGCCGCGATCCATCGCCCCGTCGCCGATCAACGAGCTGAACGAGCGCAGCCGCGAGGTTTTTCGCCTGATCGTCGACGGCTATGTCGCGACCGGCGAGCCGGTAGGCTCGCGCACCGTGTCGCGGCTGCTGGTGCAAAATTTGTCGCCGGCGACGATCCGCAACGTGATGGCCGACCTCGAAGAAGCGGGGTTGCTGTTTTCCCCGCACACCTCGGCCGGACGGATGCCGACCGAGGCCGGGCTGCGTCTGTTTGTCGATGGTCTGCTCGAAGTCGGCAGCCTCGCCGAGGACGAACGCCGCAGCATCGAGAGCATCTGCGCCGCCCGCGGCATCAGCTTGCCGCAGGCGCTGGAGGAGGCGATCAGCGCCCTCTCGGGGCTGTCGCATTGCGCCGGGGTGGTCGTGGCGCCAAAGCAGGACCGGCCGCTCAAGCACATCGAATTCGTTCATCTCGGGCCCGGGCGCGCGCTGGTCGTGCTCGTCACCGAGGACGGGCAGGTCGAGAACCGGGTCATCGCGGCGCCGCTCGGCTTGCCGCCCTCCGCACTCGTCTCGGCCGGCAATTATCTCAATGCGCGGCTGGTCGGCCGAACGATCGAGGAGGCGCGCGACGAGATCCAGCGCGAGATCGGCACGCACCAGGTCCAGCTCGACGCGCTGACCTCGAAGCTGGTCGCCGCCGGCTTGGCGAGCTGGGCTGGCGACGACAAGGGCAGTGCGCTGATCGTCCGCGGCCAGGCTAACCTGCTCGACGATGTGACCGCGCTCGCCGATCTTGAAAGATTGCGCACTCTTTTCGAAATGCTCGAAACCCGCGAGACGATGCTGCGCCTGCTCGACGCCAGCAAACAGGGCGAGGGGGTGCAGATCTTTATCGGCGCCGAGAACCGCCTGTTCGGGGTGGCGGGCTGCGCGATGCTGATCGCCCCCTATCAGAACAGTCGCGAACGGATCGTCGGCGCGATCGGGGTCATCGGCCCCACCCGGATCAACTATGCCCGGATCATCCCGATGGTGGATTACACCGCCAAGGTGATCGGGCGTCTCATCGGATAGGATGGATGACCGACACTGGAGACGAACGCGAAATGGCGTCCTCAGCCGAGGACCCCGCCAACAACAATGTCGATGACGGCGCCCGGCTCGCCCCCGAGGAGCAGGTGGCTGCTCTCGAAGCCGAGCTCGCGGACCACAAGGAGCGGCTGCTGCGGGCGCTGGCCGAGACCGAGAACACCCGCCGCCGGGCGCAGCGCGAGCGCGAGGACGCCTCCAAATATGCGATCGCCGGTTTCGCCAAGGATCTGCTCTCGGTCGCGGACAATCTACGCCGCGCCCTCGACAGCCTGCCCGAGGCGGAAGTCGGGGACGAGCGCACTCGCAGCCTGCTCGCCGGGGTGGCGGCAACCGAGCGCGAGCTGCTGTCGGTCTTCGAGCGCCATGGCATGCGCCGGCTCGACCCGCAGGGCGAGCGCTTCGACCACAATTTCCACCAGGCGATCTTCGAGGCCGAGCGCGGGGATCAACCGGCCGGCACGGTCGTCGAGGTGTTGCAGCCGGGCTATGTATTGCACGACCGCTTGCTGCGCCCGGCCATGGTCGGGGTTTCGAAGCAGCCCGGCGAGCCGCGGGCGAACCCGGCCGAGCCGTTGTAGCGCTATGAACGCTGACATATATAACTTTGCAAAGTCAGCGGATGACTGACCAACCCCTTCCCGGGGGATCGGGACGGTGCTTCCCCGGGCCGCCCGGTCCTGCTTTTACAATGAGGTGTCCATGAGCAAGGTCATCGGTATCGATCTCGGTACGACCAATTCCTGCGTTGCCGTGATGGAAGGCAGGAATGCCAAGGTGATCGAGAACAGCGAGGGCATGCGTACCACGCCCTCGATGGTGGCGTTCACCGAGTCGGGCGAACGCCTTGTCGGCCAGGCGGCAAAACGCCAGGCCGTGACCAATCCCGAGAACACGTTCTTTGCGATCAAGCGGCTGATCGGGCGCAGATTTACCGATCCGATGGTCAAGAAGGACGTCGACCTTGTCCCCTACAAGATCGTCCCGGGCGACAATGGCGACGCTTGGGTCGAGAGCCGCGGCAAGAAATACGCGCCGTCGCAGATCAGCGCCTTCATTCTGCAAAAGATGAAGGAAACCGCCGAGGCCTATTTGGGCGAGCCAGTGACCGAGGCGGTCATCACCGTGCCCGCCTATTTCAACGACAGCCAGCGCCAGGCGACCAAGGACGCCGGCAAGATCGCCGGGCTCGAAGTGCTGCGCATCATCAACGAGCCGACCGCCGCGGCGCTCGCCTACGGCATGGAGCGCAAGGGCAGCGGCACGATCGCGGTCTACGATCTTGGCGGCGGCACCTTCGACATCTCGGTGCTCGAGATCGGCGACGGCGTGTTCGAGGTCAAATCGACCAATGGCGACACGTTCCTCGGCGGCGAGGACTTTGACAAGAACATCATCGATTACCTCGCCGACGAGTTCAAAAAAGAGCAAGGGATCGACCTGCGCAACGACCGCCTCGCGTTGCAGCGGCTGAAGGAGGCGGCGGAAAAGGCCAAGATCGAGCTGTCGTCGTCGATGCAGACCGACGTCAACCTGCCGTTCATCACCGCCGACCAGCACGGGCCCAAGCACCTGAACATCAAGCTGACCCGGGCCAAGCTCGAGGCCTTAGTCGAAGACCTGATCCAACGGACGATCGGGCCGTGCCGCAATGCGCTGAAGGACGCCGGGCTCAAGGCCTCGGAGATCGACGAGGTGATCCTGGTCGGGGGCATGACCCGAATGCCCAAGGTCATCGAGGCGGTCAAGCAGTTCTTCGGCAAGGAGCCCAACCGCAGCGTCAACCCGGACGAGGTCGTGGCGATTGGCGCCGCGATCCAGGCAGGCGTGCTGAAGGGCGAGGTCAAGGACGTCCTGCTGCTCGACGTGACGCCGCTGTCGCTCGGCATCGAGACCCTGGGCGGCGTCTTCACCCGGCTGATCGACCGCAACACGACGATCCCGACCAAGAAGAGCCAGACCTTCTCGACCGCCGAGGACAGTCAAACCGCGGTCACGATCCGCGTCTTCCAAGGCGAGCGCGAGATGGCGGCGGACAACAAATTGCTCGGCCAGTTCGATCTGGTCGGGATTCCGCCGGCGCCGCGCGGCATGCCGCAGGTAGAAGTCACCTTCGACATCGACGCCAATGGCATCGTCCAGGTCTCGGCCAAGGACAAGGCGACCGGCAAGGAGCAGCAGATCCGCATCCAGGCCTCGGGCGGCCTGTCCGAAGCCGATATCGAGAAGATGGTCAAGGATGCCGAGGCGCATGCCGGCGAGGACAAGCGCCGCCGCGAACTGGTCGAGGCCAAGAACAACGCCGACGCGCTGATCCACACGACCGAACGCACCTTGCGCGAGAACGGCGAGAAAATCCCGCCGGGCGACCGCGAGGCGGTGGAGCAGGCGGTCCAGGCGCTGAAGGAGACGCTTGGCGGCGAGGATGCCGAGCAGATCAAATCCAAGACCGAGGCTTTGGCGCAGGTCTCGATGAAGATCGGCGAGGCGCTCTACAAGGCCGAGCAGGCGGCGCAGGCCGGCGCCGGGAATGCCGGTCCGGGTGCGTCGGGCGAGCCGCATGGCGGTGCGCCGGGTGGCGGCGACGACAAGGTCGTTGACGCCGATTTCGAGGAGGTCGACGATCAAAAGAAACGTGGCTCCGCGTAATCGGCGCCACAGTTCAGGTATCGATCGAACGCAAACCGCCCCGGCGCCTCTTCGCCGGGGCGGTTTGCGGCGGCTGACCCTCCAACGAATGCCCCCCGAGCATGGCTAAGCAAGATTATTACGAGGCTCTCGGCGTTTCGCGGTCCGCCAGTGCCGACGATCTCAAAAAGGCCTATCGCAAACTCGCGATGCAGTGTCACCCGGACCGCAATGCCGGCGACAAGAACGCCGAGCAGAAGTTCAAGGACATCAGCGAAGCCTACGACATCCTCAAGGACGACCAGAAGCGTGCGGCTTACGACCGCTTTGGCCATGCCGCCTTTGAGCAGGGCGGCGCGCGCGGACCCGGCGAATTCGGCTTTGCCGGCGGGTTTGCCGACATCTTCGACGAAATGTTCGGCGAGTTCGTGGGCAACGGCAGACGAGGACAAGCCGGGCCGAGCCGCGGCAGCGATCTGCGTTACAACCTCGAAATAACGCTGGAGGACAGCTTTCGCGGCAAGCAGACGACGATTCGCGTCCCCAACCTCGTCGCCTGCGACCCGTGCCACGGCAGCGGCGCCGAGGCCGGCTCAAAGCCGGTTTCGTGCCCGACCTGCCACGGCCGCGGACGGATCCGGGCGCAGCAGGGGTTTTTTACGATCGAGCGCACCTGTGCTGCGTGCCAGGGCGCCGGCCGGGTCATCGAGAAGCCGTGTCGGAATTGCGCCGGCCAGGGCCGGGTCCGCCGCGAAAAAACCCTGTCGGTCAACATCCCGCCCGGGGTCGAGGACGGCACCCGCATCCGTCTCGCCAGCGAGGGGGAGGTCGGGGTGCGCGGCGCCGCGGCCGGCGACCTCTACATTTTTATCACCGTGGCGCCGCATCCGATCTTTCAGCGCGACGGCGCCAACATCCATTGCCGGGTGCCGATTTCGATCACCACGGCCGCGCTCGGCGGTGCGATCGAAGTGCCGACCGTCGAGGGCAGCCGGACCAAGGTCACGGTGCCCGCCGGAACCCAGTCGGGGCACCAATTCCGGCTGAGGGGCAAGGGGATGACGGTCTTACGATCGTCGTTGCGCGGCGACATGTTTATCGAGGCCGTCCTCGAGACCCCGGTCAACCTCACGAAACGCCAGCAGGAATTGCTGCGCGAGTTCGAAAAAGAAGGCGAAAGCGGCCGCACCCATCCCGAAAGTGAAGGCTTCTTTGCCCGCGTCAAAGAATTCTTCGAGGATTTGCGCGAATAATCTCCCGTCTTTCCGGTCGACCGCCTCGCGTCGACAAAAGCCCCGAAGGTTCTGAGGAGTCGCGGCGCCACGAACCTATTCGGCGGGCACGGCCTCGGCGGGCTCCGAACGCGTCGAAGAACGCGCGGACGGAGCCGGGTTGCCCTTGGCCAGCACCGCTTCGAGGGTGGTGCGGATCTCGGCCAGCTTGCCGGGATGCTCGACCTTATGGCCGAACAGGTTCTTGACGTAGAACACGTCGACGACCTTTTCGCCGTAGGTCGAAATCTTGGCGCTCGACACTTGCAGGCTGAGCCTGGTCAGTTCGCGCGTCAGCTCGAACAATAGGCCCGGCCGGTCGCGGCCGTTGACCTCGATCACCGTGTGCAACGCGCTCGCCCGGTTGTCGACCAGCACCCGCGGCGCCACCGTAAAGGCCTGCGTGCGGCTCGGAAAAGCGGGCGGGCGGGCCAGTTCGCGATGCGGTTTCAGATCGCCGGTCAGCACGTTTTCAAAGACGGCCGCGAGCCGCGCGAGCTTGTCCGGGCGGTCGAAGGCATGGCCAGCGAGATCCTGGACCCAGAAGGTGTCGAGCGCCATGCCATTCGACATCGTCATGATCCGGGCATCGACGATGTTGGCGCCGCTGACCGCGAGCGCTCCCGCGATCCGAGAAAACAGACCCGGATGGTCGGCCGTGTAGAGCGTGATCTCGGTCACGGCGCGCTGCGCGTCGACGTGTTTTTCGACAACCAGCGGCGCGCCGCTCGCCGCGGCCTCGCGCATTAGCAGGGCATGCCGGGCATGGGTTTCGGCATCAAAGGACAGCCAGTAGAACGGGTAGCCGGCCTTGGCGAAGTCGGCGAACTCATCATCGGTGAACTCGGGCAATCGCGTGCGCGCCGCGGCTTGCGCGGCGGCAACCCGAGCATCCTGCGGCTCGACTGTGAGCCCGCCGGACATGACCTCGACCGCACGGTGGTAGAGGTCGCGCAACAGCGCCGCCTTCCAGCCGTTCCACACCTGCGGGCCGACGGCGCGAATATCGGCGACAGTCAGGATCAGCAATAGCTTCAGCCGCTCCGGCGATTGCACGATCCCGACAAAATCCTCGATCGTCCGCGGATCGGAGATGTCGCGCTTGAATGCCGTGCCGCTCATCAACAGGTGCCAGCGCACCAGCCACGCGACCGTCTCGGTCTCTTCGGCGCTGAGTTCGAGCCGCGGGCCGAGCTTGAGCGCGACCTGCTCGCCCAGCACCGAATGGTCGCCGCCGCGCCCCTTGGCGATGTCGTGCAGCAGCACCGCGAGATAGAGCGCCCGGCGCGACACGATCGTGCCGGCAAGCGCGCTCGCCAACGGCAGCTCGTCCTTCAGCTGACCGCTCTCGATGTCGTGGACGATCCCGATCGCGAACAGCGTGTGCTCGTCGACCGTGTAGTGATGGTACATGTCGTACTGCATCTGGGCGACGACACGCCCGAAATCGGGGATGAAGCGGCCAAAGACCCCGGCCTCGTTCATCCGCCGCAGCGCGGTTTCGGGACCTTTGCGCGAGGTCAGGATTTCGAGGAACAGCCGGTTCGCTTCGGGGTTCGCGCGCAGTCTTGCGTCGATCAGGCGCAGCGACTGGCCGACACGGCGCAGCGCGCGCGGATGAATGTCGAGGTCGGCCTGCTGCGCCACGTGAAACAGCCGGATCAGCGCCACCGGGTCCTTTGCGAAAAAATCCTCGGATGGGATCGTCAAGCGTTCGCCGTCGAGGACGAATCCTTCGAGCCCGCGCCGGCCGATGCCCCAGCGGACCCAGGGCAGGCGACGCTTGCGCTTCTGATCGGCTTCGAGGATTGCGCAAAAGACGCGGGTCAGATCGCCGACATCCTTGGCGATCAGAAAGTAATGCTTCATGAAGCGCTCGACCCCGCGGCTGCCGGCGTGGTCGGTGTAGCCCATGCGCTGCCCGATCTCGGCCTGCAGGTCAAAGGTCAGCCGTTCTTCGGCGCGGCCGGCGAGGTAATGAAGATGGCAGCGCACCGTCCACAGAAAACTCTGCGCCCGCGCGAAACGCTGCGATTCCTCGGCCGACAGCACGCCCAGATCGACGAGTTTGGCGACGTCGTCGATGCGGTAGATGTATTTGGCCAGCCAGAACAGGGTGTGCAGATCGCGCAGCCCACCCTTGCCTTCCTTGACGTTTGGCTCGAGCTGGTAGCGGCTGTCGCCGACCCGGCGGTGGCGCGCGTCGCGCTCGGCGAGCTTGGCTTCGATAAATTGCGCCGCGGCCCCGCGCACCACGTCGCTGTCGAACCGCTTCTTCAGTTCGGCGAACAGCGCCTCGTCGCCCCACAGATAACGCGCTTCGAGCAGGCTGGTGCGGATCGTAAAATCCGATTTGGCTTGGCGCAGGCATTCCTCGACCGAGCGCGTCGACTGGCCGATTTTGAGGCCGAGGTCCCACAGCAGGTAGAGCAGCGACTCGACCACCTGCTCGGTGTGCGGGGTCTGCTTGTAAGGCAGCAGAAACATCAGGTCGATGTCGGAGTAGGGCGCCAGCTCGCCGCGGCCATAGCCGCCGACCGCGACCAGGGCCAGCCTTTCGCCCGCGGTCGGGTTGGGCAGCGGGTAGATTTCGGTCGTCACCACGTCGAACGAAGCGCGGATCAGCTGATCGATCAGAAAGCACTGCTCACGCATCACCGCGGCGCCGTTGCCGCTTTCTTCAAAGCGGCGCCGGATCTCGGCCCGGCCGTTGGCGAGTGCCGCCTTCAACGGGGCGACCAGCGGGGTGCGTTCAAAGCTCGGCGATTTGACCGAGCGCGCCGCGGCGGACAATTCGTCAGCCAGCACGCGCCGGTCGATGATGTCGCGTTGCCGCGTAATAGTGCTCATGGCGCCTCTTCCCGGCGGCGGCGGATTGTCTCCCGCGCCGGTTTGGTTTTGCCGCGGGCCGTCGCCGTCATCGCGCGAGATATGTGAGGCCGGGCGGCAAATTTCACCCGTATCCGGCTGCGCAGGGCTGCCATCTACAGATGGCGGCCGGCGTCGACGCTGACGATCGAGCCCGTGGTGTGGGTCAGATGGGTGACGCAGGCGATCACCGCGAGCGCCACGTCATGCGCTTCAATCGCGCGCTTCAACGGCGTCGCCATTGCCGCCGCGGCCATCATCTCCTCGGTGCGGCCCGGGACAAAACCGGTATGCACCATCCCCGGCGCCACGACGACGACGCGGATCTCGGGGCCGAGCACCCGCGCGAGCCCCATGCTCATCGTGTTGAGTGCCGCTTTCGAGGCGCCGTAGATAATCGAGCTGCCGGTGCCGCTCTGCGCGGCACCCGACGAGATGTTGACGATGACCCCGTCGCCCGATGCGCGCAGCAGCGGGACAAAGGCGCGGATCGTCGCAAACGGTCCGCGTACATTGGCGGTCAGCACCGCATCGATCAGTTCGTCGTCGAGTGCTTCGAGATCGTGGTGCGGCACCATCCGGGTGAACCCGGCGGAATTGACGAGGATGTCGGCGCGGCCGAATTCGTCCCGGACCGTTTCCGCCACGCGGCGGATTTGGGCGGTGTCCTCGAGCGACAGACGCATCGCCCGGTGGCCGGCGCCGGGCAATTCGGCGACCACCGCATCGGCGCGCTCGGCGCCCTTGTTGTAGCCGACGACGACCCGCGCGCCGGCCGCCGCGAAGAGCCGCACGCTCGCCGCCCCGATCCCGCTGCTGCCGCCGGTCACGACGGCAACCTTGCCGGCGAGCGACGTGCTGTTCCCGGTAGTCATGGCGATTGCCTCCGGTGTTGCTCGACGATTTCGGCGAGAAGCGGGTTGAACAGGTCTGCGGCCTCGTATTGCACCCAGTGGCCGGCGCCGTCGATGACTTCGAAACGCGCCTCGGGTTGAAACGAGCGCAGGGTTCGGGCGCGCTCGTCGAGATGCGGATAGGCGGTGGCGTCGCGCCCGCCCCAGATGCCGTCGAGCCGTGCGGTGACGAGCGGCAAAGCCCGCACCAGCGTGTCCGCGCGCGAGAACCGGCGGCTCCTGACCCGGCCGCGCGGCGCGTTTGTCGATTGGACGTAGACCGCGAGTTCGTCGATCTTTGCCGCATCGGCGATCATTAGCGCACCCAGATTGTGACGATGGACGGCGAGCGCTTCCTCGCCCGAGGCACCGGGAGGGACGCGCTGCAGATCGGTCGGCTGGCGGATCAGGCCGAGCCCGTTCGACCCGACGACGGTAAAGGCCCGCACCCGGTCGCCGAACTGGGCCGCGACATGCCCGCCCAAGACGCCGCCGAACGAAAACCCGGCGAGATGCAGCCGCTCGCGGCGCGGCGCAACGATGTCGAGCCCCTCGACCAGAATGCGCGCGAGCCCTTCGGCGGTATGCGGCTCGGGCGGGTTCGCCGACTCGCCGAGCCCCGGCAGATCGGGGGCGATGACGGTAAATGCACGCGACAACGGCAAGACGTTGCGGATCCAATGCGTCCACGATCCATAGCCGCCGTGGAAGAGAACCAGCGGCGGACCCGCGCCCCAGATCCGCCAAACCATAGTGCCGTCGCCGCACGGGGTCTCGATTAGCACCGCTTCCGCCGCGACGCCATCGACGAAGCTCTTGGTTTCTTTGCTGATCCCGGCCACTCTTCGCCTCTAACAATAGTTGGCCACGGCACATAGCCGGTTTCCCGCCTGCCGCCTAGTCCCGCCGCGTACGATCGCCGAAGAGAACAGTAAATCCACCGGTACGCTCTCCCCGCCCGCCGCGGCGTAACTATATCACCCTGACAGGCGTCGCCGGCGTATTCGGGCGGGGCCGCCCCGTTCGGAGCCGATGATGCCGGAACGACAGCTGGAAGCGTTGATGTGGGCGCAAGCCTGCGAGGCGATGGAACGCGCGGAGCGTCTGCACCGTCAATTCTTTCACCGCGGGCACCCGACGCCGAATTGGGAAGCGCCATGCGACATCTTCGAAACCGACGACACCCTGACGATCCTGATCGCCCTGCCCGGCGTCGCGGTCGACCGGATCCAGGTGACGATGAGCGCCGGGGTGCTGCTGGTCAGCGGCGAGCGGCCGTTGCCGCCGGAAATGGCGAAAGCGCGGATTCACCGCCTGGAGATCCCGCACGGCCATTTTCAGCGGCGGATCGAATTGCCGCCGGCGCGGTTCGAGATTTCCGGCCGACACCTCGCCGATGGCTGCCTGATGGTGCAACTGCATAAGCTGTGACGCTCGGGCCCACCGCCATCGCGACTTCTGCCAAGGAATTTTACCGCAATGCCCCTAGAAGAACACGAACTGCGCACGGCGGAACCGGCGGCGCCGGCACCCCCGCCCGGCGCCATCGAGCAGGCCTTGGCGGGGATCCCCGCCTTGCCCGCCGATGCCCTGATCCTGATCCCGACGCGCAGCTTTGTGCTGTTTCCCGGCACCGTGCTGCCGGTCACGCTCGGCCGCCAACGCTCGATCGCCGCGGCACAGGCGGCGATCCGGTTGAACCGGCCGATCGGGCTCATCTTGCAGCGCGATCCCGCGACCGAAGACCCGATCGCGATCGACCTGCACCGGATGGGCACCGAGGCCAACGTCCTGCGCTATGTGACGAGCCCCGACGGCCAGCACCATGTGATCAGCCAAGGCGAGCGGCGCTTTCGCATCGTCGATTTTCTTGACGGCTACCCGTTTTTGGTGGCGCGGGTCGAGCGCCTGCCCGAGTCCGAGGCCAGCAGCAAGGATATCGAGGCGCGGATGATGCATCTGCGCAATCAGGCGATCGAGGTATTGCAGCTGTTGCCGCAGACCCCGGTCGAACTGGTCAACGCGGTTCAGTCGGCCGCCTCGGCCGCGTCGCTCGCCGACCTGATCGCCAGCTTCATGGACATCACCCCGGCCGAAAAGCAGGAGATCCTCGAAACCGTCGACATCGAAAGCCGGCTGGAACGGGTGTCGGCGATGCTGGTCTACCGCATCGAGGTGCTGCGCCTGTCGCGCCAGATCAGCGAGCAGACCAAGGAAAAGATTGACGATCGCCAGCGCGAATTCCTGCTGCGCGAGCAGATGAAGACGATCCAAAAGGAGCTCGGGGAGGGCGACGACGCCAAGAGCCAGGAGATCGCCGAGCTGTCGAAAAAGATCGACGACGCCAAGATGCCGCCCGAGGTCGATGCTCATGCTCGGCGCGAGCTCGCGCGGCTCGAGCGGATGCCGGAGGCGGCCGGCGAATATTCGATGGCCCGGACCTATATCGAATGGCTGGTCGAATTGCCGTGGTCGGTCGAATCCGGGACGCCGATCGACATCGCCGAGGCTCGGCAAATCCTCGACGCCGACCATTTCGGGCTCGTCAAGGTCAAGCGCCGCATCCTCGAAAACCTGGCGATCCACCAGCTCAACCCGGAGGGCCGCAGCCCGATCCTGTGCTTTGTCGGACCGCCGGGCGTCGGCAAGACCTCGCTCGGACAGAGCATCGCCCGCGCGACCGGCCGCAAATTCGTCCGCGTCAGCCTCGGCGGCACGCATGACGAAGCCGAAATCCGCGGCCATCGCCGCACCTATATCGGGGCCTTGCCGGGCAACATCATCCAGGGCATCCGCCGGGCCGGCGCGCGCGACTGCGTCATGATGCTCGACGAAATCGACAAGCTCGGCCACGGCATCCAGGGCGACCCGGCATCGGCCTTGCTCGAAGTGCTCGACCCCGAGCAGAACTCGACCTTTCGCGACAATTATCTGGGCGTGCCGTTCGACCTGTCGCGCGTCATGTTCATCACCACGGCGAACGTGCTCGATACCGTTCCGGGGCCGCTGCGCGACCGCATGGAGGTGATCGACCTGCCGGGCTATGTCGAGGACGAAAAATTCGAGATCGCCCGGCGCTATCTCGTCGGCCGCCAGCTCAAGGCCAACGGCCTGACCCCGGAGCAGGCCGAGATCGCCGACGACGCAATCCGCGCGATCATCCGCAACTACACGCGCGAAGCCGGCGTGCGCCAGCTCGAACGCGAAATCGGCGCCGCCTTGCGCAGTGCCGCGATGCGGATCGCGGAGCGCACCGACGAGCATGTCAGGATCGAGCCCGAGGCGCTGCTCGAAATCCTCGGCCCGCCGCGCTTCGAGGGCGAGGTGGCGATGCGCACCAGCGTCCCCGGTGTGGCGACCGGCCTCGCCTGGACCCCGGTCGGCGGCGACATCCTGTTTATCGAGGCGGCGCGCTTTCCGGGCGGCGGCCGGCTGATCCTGACCGGCCAATTGGGCGAGGTCATGCGCGAGAGCGCGCAGGCGGCGCTGACCTTGGTCAAGGCGCGTGCGTCATCGCTTGGCCTCGATCCGGCGATGTTCGAGAAGAGCGACATCCACATCCACGTGCCGGCGGGTGCGATCCCCAAGGACGGCCCCTCCGCCGGGGTGGCGATGTACACCGCGCTCGTTTCGCTGCTGACCGAGCGCACCGTGCGCAACGACACGGCGATGACCGGCGAGATCAGCCTGCGCGGCCTGGTGTTGCCGGTCGGCGGGATCAAGGAAAAGGTCGTCGCCGCGGCGCGCGCCGGGCTCGCCTCGGTGATCCTGCCGGCGCGCAACCGCAAGGATTACGACGACATCCCCGAAAGCGCCCGCAACAGCCTGCGCTTCCGCTGGGCCGAGCGCGTCGAGGAAGTCACCGGAGCGGCACTCGAACCAGCCCCTCGCGCCTGACCCGCGCAACCCTCTCCCCATTGAGGGGAGAGGGCGGGGGAGGGGGCCGCGATACCCGCGTGGCCGTGTAGCGCTCAGCCGGTTCGCACGAACTTGTCGACGCCGCGTTCGGTGGTCAATCCGGCGTAGATATCGCCATGCCGATCGACGCCGACACCGTGGACATGACGGCTCGCCATGCGCGCCAGCACATTTCCCTGTCCATCGCGGACGCAGATCTGCGCGGGCTTGCCGTCGTCTTCCTGCTCGGCGATGTAGAAATTACCGTCGGTGCCGCGGGTGATGTCGTTCGGCCCGCCCATCCCGGTCCACATGCCGAGAAAGTCACCGTCGGGCGTAAAGATCTGGATGCGCTTGTTCGCGCGGTCGGCGACGTAGAGCTTGCCGTCATCGCCGAACGCGATGCTGTGCGGCAGGTGGAACTCGCCCTCGCCCTTGCCCGGCGCGCCCCACGACTTGACGAGCCGGCCGTCGCGGGTGAAGCGGTGCACGCGGGCGTTGCGATAACCGTCGGTCACGTAAATGTCGCCGTTGGGGTGGGCCATCATCTCGGTCGGATGATTGAACGGTCCCGCCGCGCGCTCCGCGAGCCAGTCGGTGATATGGCCGGTGTCGGAATGCACGCCGCGCTTGCCCAACTCCAACAGGGGCTTGCCGTCCAAGGTGAACGACTTCGCCACCGAGTCGGAGCGATCGGTGGTGTAGACGATGTCGCCGACGATTTTCAGCCCATGCGGGTCGGTGACCTCGCCGCTGCCCCAGGCGCCCAGGTACTTCCCCTCGCGGTCGAAGACCACCACCGGCGGATCCTTGCGCTGGAAGACGTAAATGCGGTCCTGCGCGTCGGCCGCCACCCGGCTGACCAGCCCGAACGTTTCACCGTCCGGCAATTTGAAAAAATCGTGGATCACCTCGTAGGCATAATCGCCCGTGCCGAGTTGTGCCATTGCCGTCCTCCTCCCGAAAAGCGAGTGCCGAAGGCGGATGCGTGAAGCGGAATCCGCCGTCCGATGATGCCACTTTGGCACCCTACGCTACACACTCTTCCGCGCCGCGCGTCGGCCAATTCCCGTGCAACCGGGAAATAACCGCGAATTTCCTGACCCAGCTTTCGAATTATCCTATGTATATCAACCAGTTGCCTGAAATTATCACGCAGATAACCGGGAAATTTTTCGCGCTTAACCGGGAATTGTTTTGCGCTAACCGGGAAATAACCGCGAAAGGCGTATAGGCAGGGCTCCGAGGCAATATCCACCGAGGGGGGAATACCACAGCTTTGTGGCGAAACCCGGGTCCCCGACCGGCAAAGCGGCAAGCAGCGATGCCATGGGCGAGTGGGCGGCGTCCAATCCTCGCTCCCGGCGGATGGCGCGCCGCCGAGGGCCGTAGCAGGAGTGTACACGACCCCTTATGTTATGCTCGATGCGGCTCAGAAGGAGTTCGAAGGATGACCGAAGCCAAGCTTGCGCCAAACCTGCCGGGTTGGATGGTGGAGCATGCCAACCGCTACCTCGGGAGCGGCGGGACCGACGGGCATATGCACAAGCCGACCCAGGCGGGCCGGCCGGACCTGACCGTCCCGTCATTGCTGCTGACGACGATCGGCCGCAAGTCAGGGGAGAAGTTCATCTTCCCGCTGTATTACGGGAAAGCCGGGGACAGCTATATCGTGGTTGCCTCGAAAGGCGGCGCCCCGCGACACCCCGGCTGGTATCGCAACCTCCTCGCCGATCCGGAGGTCGAGGTACAGGTCGGGACCGCGAAAATGAAGGCGCGGGCCCGCACCGCCACCGGCGAGGAGCGCGCCCGGCTGTGGCAAGAGGCGCTCAAATTCTGGCCGCCCTACGCCGATTACCAGAAGAAAACCGAGCGCGAGATCCCGGTTGTCGTGCTCGACCCCGTCCGCTAGGCGACGGGTAAGCCATGCCAAGCGGCGTGGATCATCGTATGCTCCGATCTCGCCAAGGTCGCGGTAGCCTTGATTTGAACAGGGAGAAGATCGCCGTGCCCGATACCACCGATCAACGGCCGCCGGTCGCCGTCGGCCATGTGCACCTCAACGTCGCCGATGTCGGCGCCGCCGCGCGCTGGCTCGAAACCGTCGGCCTGCGCCCGATCGTGGCGATGGACGAGCTGGCGGTGCTTGAGTTGCGCGGCGGCACCCATGTCGTCGTCAGACAGGCCGAGCAGCCGCCGGCACCCGGAACCAGAGCGCCCTTCGACCTGATGGTCGACGATGTCGACGCCGCGCACCGCGACTACGCCGGCAAGGGGTTGTCGCCATCGCCGATCCGCCGCGGCCGCATCCACGATGCGTTCGATCTCGCCGGACCCGACGGCTGGGCGTTCACGGTCAATTCCTCGCACGCCAGCGGCCGCCCGATCTGACCGCCAGGCCCGCCGCCCGGCGAATCCGGCTCGCGGTCGCTTATGACGCCGGTTTGCGGCGCCGCTTGACCGCACCAAACAAGAGCGCGGAGCCAAGAATCGCGAGCGAGGTCGGCTCGGGGACACTGCTACTGCTGAAATTCACCTGATAATTCGGGTCGACTGAAATTGCGCCACCGTAAGTGTCCAGGGCATAATTGCCGGCCGCGAGGTTTGCGTCGAACACGGTGTACGGCCCACTGGGCCCGCTGGTGTAGGGAATATTGATCGACGCGATATTGGACGACAGCGACCCGTTTCCCTCCACCGAGAGCCCACCGGCCTCGAGCGCCAGCTCGACATCGATGCCGGCGGTCTCAGTGCCGTTGTTTCCGACTTCCTCGACGATATCGAGGGCGCCGCCGCCCCAAGTGAATTCGTAAATCGACGGGTCGTTGCTGGAGTTTACAAAGGCGCCGCCGGTCCCGCCATTATAGGCGGCAACGTTACCGATCTGGTCCACGTCGCCGGCGGCGCTGCCGATCGTGCCGACGTCGGTGCCGGGAAGGGTTTTGGTGCCGTTCAAGCAGGTGTAGATCGGCGAGATCGTGCCGGCCGGGGTCTCGCTCTGGCAGGCGGGAGCGGCGGACGCGGGTTGTGCGACCAGCGCCAGGAGCGGACTGGTGAGGAGCGCCGCCACAATCGCGACGCGCGGTGTCTTGATCGGACGATATCTCTGGTCAGTGCGAAAACGGGTCATGGCAACGAGTCCTCTACGTATGCGAGTTATCCGCTGCCATTTGTGGAAGCAAATGCCGTACCACAACTCGTTTTGATAGATTCTACAGTGCTTTGCCTTGCCGCCGCGACTGCGCCAGCGGCGATTGGGTAGAGGCCTGTCAAATACGGCGACACCGATTTCGCCGAAAGCAGGCTGGAATTGGAGAGGGCCGAGGCTTTCTGCCCTTTTTGCGTGTAATGTTTCCCGACGATCGTGGTCTCCTAGGGGGCGACTTGCCGAACCGCCTCACGCAATGCGGCGATTCGGGCCACCAGCAAGTTCGACCTACGATCGAGCAGGTCCACCGTAAAGAAGAACGTTCCACCCGGAACTCGATTGCGGCGATAATCCGGCATGAGGGGTGCCCAGCCCGGAGAAAAGCGGAATGCGCTCCGCTGTTCCGCTCTACGCGTGCTCTCTCAGCGGTGCCCGGCTGAGAGGCCGACGTTTTCCGCTCGGCCGCGGTGGGTGCAAACTCAAGATTGACATAGATGCTCAAAAAATAGACACTTCCGTGCTCGCGCCTGTCCGGTATGCCGATTTGCGCGAGCGAAGCGGGTCGAAAATAAAGAAGTCGCCATCTTCGGCGACCCGGAGGGGGAGGCCATCGTGACAAAAGCACATGCGCGGGGGCTGGCCATGCCTCTTTTGCGTCAGATTCTCGCCAGCGTCATCATCATCTTCCCGATCGCGATCTCAGGTATTGGGTCATCGTCGGCGCAACCCACAGCGCTCGACGTGAGCGATGTGTTTCTCCAATATTATAATGTTAGCCCGAGCCTCCTCTACGGTTTGGGCGGTGAGGGGATACGGTATGGCTCGGACGCAGTTACTCCTAATGGCGACGTGACGACGAACGATGTCGGCGTCGCGACTACGGGCACCGCAACCACTACAAACCTTTATACGGGCGCTACTATCGAACATACTATACCCTTCGATCCTGCGCCAGACGACCCCGATTTCTATCAGGGGTCATTTCTGATCTGTACGACAAATTGCATGCCGGCCGGCAACAACAACCCGACCAACCTTGTCGGGCCTTGGACGATTACGTTTCAGAACATTGCCACGAGCCCGACAAGTGTTGCAAACACCATATCCCTTGCCGGGCCGGGTGAGATTCCTGTTGTCGGTAACGTTACGCTTTCAACTGCTGGCACTTATCCCACATTTAGTTGGACCCCGCCGGCGGGCGTCGGACCGACGGGCGTTCCTATTCAGGGTTATAGAGTCGACATAATCGAAAACGATCTTCCAGGTAATGGCACCGTTGTTACCGCGACCCTGCCGTCGACCACGACATCTTACACGGTACAACCGTCTGACTTCACAGTACCGGGTTTTGGATTTAAGCCTGGCACTGCGTACACGATAGCGATACTTGCACTACAGACCAGGGACGGGTCGACGACCAATTTAGGTAATGAGAACGTAAGCGCGTCCTCAGAAACGTTTTCTAGTTTCCAAACCTTGCCCGCGGGTGCGCCGCCGGTCTATCTGCCTGTAACAACGGTAACGAGTGCGGGAGCAGTCTACAGCTTCAACCTGACGGTCGCGCCAGGGGTGACCTATTATATCGATCCGGAAGTGGCGATCGGATACATTTATCAGACCGGCGCGGGGAACCCGAATTTCGCCAGCGTCGAGTTGCCCGATATCGGTAATCCGAACCCCTACGACCTTTATCTGTGGAACGGCTCGGAGTTTGTGTTCGACACGACGCTCGCCGCGGACACGCTGTTCGACTTCGCGACCGGCGGGGTGAACGAGTTCGAGGTGCTCGGGATTGACCCGGATCTCGGGCTTGATCCCGACAACACCACCGCGTTCATGACCCCGCTGACATTCGACAGCACCGGCGACTTCACCGGCACGATGACACCGGTCACGGCCAACGTTCCCGAGCCCGGATCGCTCGCGCTGTTTACCTCTGGCCTGTTCGGGCTCGGCCTGATCTGCCACCGGCGCAAAACTGCCGCAAGAGGCTGGCGACTCTCGCGCTGTACCCGGAAGACAACTCGTCTCAAAAAGAGGGTACCCACCCGTTCGTCTTACCGGCGGCGGCCGGTATTCACGCCGGCAATGGGTCCCGGCCTTCGCCGGGATGGCGAGAACGGCGGCAACGGCACCGGCGGACTTCGGTCCACGATCGGCCGAACGCATCCTGAGTGACGGCACCGCCGAGCGTACCGCCTCGCGCTGTTGCGCTGGCCGCCCCGGGTTAGTGGATGTCTTCTTGTTCGTCGAAGGCTTGGCGCAGGCGGGCGACCGAGAAGCCGGGGGCGCGGGCGGCGTCGATGATGACTTTTTCGCGGCGGGTCAACAGGCCGACCGCGGCCGGGATGTCTTTGATCGCCTCGGGCGGGATGACGACGGCGCCGTGGCGGTCGGCGTGGATCACGTCGTTGGGCGAGACGACCATGCCGGCCACACTGACCGTGCCGCCGAAATCGACCAGGTGCACATGCGCGTGCGACGGCATGACCGAGCCGGCGAGCACGAAAAAGCCCTCCGCCATCGCGTCGAGATCGCGCACCGAGCCGTCGGTGACGACGCCGACGCAGCCGAGCCCCTTGTGGACATTGGTCTGAACCTCGCCCCAGAACGCGCCAAAGCCGTAGTCCGGGATGTCGATGTCCTGGATCACCGCGATGCTGGGCTTCGGCTCAGCGGCGACATGGGCGTAGTAGCCGAGCCGGACTTCCTTGGCCTCGTCGCGATTGCGCGGATGCGGTTCGCGCGAGCGGATGATCGCGGTGCGGGCAAAGGCGACGACCGGCTTTAGTTCCGGGAATGGGGCGACCAGCGGCCGGCGGATAAAGCCGGTCGCGCGTCGCGCCGGGGCAACGAGTTCGAGCGCGTTGCAGATCGTCGGCGTGTCGAACACCCTCAAGGCTTCGAGATCGGCGGGGTCGGGCAGGCGCGGCATCGGCTTCCTCCGGCGGCGGATTGTCGGGGCCCAGGCTTTATTGGAGAATGCCCGAAGCCGGCAAGGCTTTTTCGCCGGCTGGGCTTTTTCGCCGGCTGGGCTTTTTCGCCGGTACGCAAAGCGCGAGGAGAATAGGGATGGGCGACTACGACCCCGACCGGGTCAGGCAAATGAAGCGGCCGCAGGGGCTGCCGTTCAGTATCGGCAAGATCGGGCATGTCGTGCTCAATGTGCAGGAGGTCGAGCGCTCGGCCCGGTTCTACACCGAGGTGCTGGGATTCCTGATCTCGGATGTGTATCCCGAGGAGATGGTGCCGGGCGGCATGGTGTTTATGCGCTGCAACGGCGACCATCACGGCATCGCCCTCGTCGGCTCGACCACGGCGCCGGCCGAGAATGTCGAGCTGAACCACATCGCCTTCGAGGTCGGCAGCCTCGACGATGTCGTGCGGGCGCGTGACCATCTGCGCCGGCATGGGGTCGCGATCGATTTCGAGGGCCGCCGGCGCGCCGGCTGCCAGCTCGCGGTCGAGTTCCGCGACCCGGACAACCACCGGCTCGAAATCTATTGGGGCATCGACCAGATCGGCAGCGACGGCCATGTCCGCCCGGCGACCGAATGGAAGGGCGCGCGCAGCCTCGAAGACGCGGTCGCCGACCCGGTGCGCGGGCAGGATACGAGCCTGCGCGACCCGTCATTGCTCAAAGGCTGAGCGGACCGCGGACCCGATTGCGTCGCCGGGCGCGATCGCCAGAATGGTGCACAGGACGCAAAAAGAAGCCGCCCGCCCGCGGGATGCGCGGACGGGCGGCGCCGTTGTCCGACAAATGGACGGCAGCGGCCTTAGAAGTCCATGCCGCCCATGCCGCCGCCCGGCGGCATCGCCGGCGCGGTCTTGGGCTCGGGCTTCTCGGCCACCATCGCCTCGGTGGTGATCAACAGCCCAGCGACCGACGCCGCATCCTGCAGCGCGTGGCGAACCACCTTGGTCGGGTCGATGATGCCGGCCCGGATCATGTCGGTGAATTCGCCCTTTTGCGCGTCATAGCCGTAATTCGGGTCGGTGCTGTCGAGCAATTTGCCGACGACGATCGAGCCGTCGGTGCCCGAATTTTCGGCGATCTGCCGCGCCGGGTAGAGGATCGCCTTTTTGATGATGTCGATCCCGACCTTCTGGTCGTTGTTCGCCGGCTTCAGACCGTCGAGCGCACGGGCGGCATACAGCAACGCCGCGCCGCCGCCGGCGACGACACCCTCCTCGACCGCGGCGCGGGTCGCATGCATCGCGTCGTCGACACGGTCCTTGCGCTCCTTGACCTCGACCTCGGT
>DATMKU010000074.1:0-2612 GCA_035570935.1 Allostellaceae bacterium | reverse complement strand
CACTCGCCGCGGACTTTGTCGAGGCCGCGCAACAGGAATTGTCGGAAGCCCAGAACCGATTTGATGATGCCGAACCCCGGTTCCGGGGTGTGCTTGCGCCGGGCGTAGAGCTTTTTGCCGTGTGGTGTCGCCAAGCGGTGCACCATGGCTGCGAGCGGCGTCGGGTTCGTCGGTGCCGGCGATGACCCCGATCGGCACCCTGACCCAGCGATTGCGAACGCTGAGCCAAGCGAGGGAAATCGCGAACGGCACGATCGACCACGCCGTAGTCAAGGCGATCGCAGCGGCAAGCCCCGATGGCTCGCCGATGGTGTCAGCGCGGCCCGAGACAAAGGCGCTCGTCGCATCGAGCACGCAGACCGAAACCAGCGCAAAGGCGAGACTGAGTCCCGCGGTGAACAATGGGTTGCGTCTCTCCTCGGCCGAGGCCCGTCGCGACGGGCCAAAGAAATCGCCGGTCCGCCGCAACAACGGCTCGACAAAAAAGGCGAGGATCAGGCCGAGTAGTAGAGCCGACAGGAGATCGGCGCGCGTCAAATGGCCCACGGCGATGCGCAAGCCCTGCCAAATGACCTCAGGCGCCGCCGCGCAGATCGCCACCCAGAAGGCCGCGATTAGCGCCACCGAGCCAGCCAGCATCTTATCGGCGTACATGTCAGATACACCCTTGCCCGCGGCGGTCCGACGCGAGCGCCATACTCGCATGATAGGGTCAGGCGGCTCGATCTTGAGCGAGCTCACGGGAAAGAGCGAGGTCGGGTCGCCGCTACCTCCGCCAGCCCGGCCGAGCCCCAGGTCGCCGGCCTCGCAGCACAGCGCGCTTCTGGGCTTCGTGCATCGCGGAAAAGCTAATGCCGCCGGTATAGCGGCCCTACCGGCGATGCCCGCGCCGGGGCGGCGGGCCAGCGCTGCACCGCGGCCTGGCCGAGCGTGGTCAAGCGATAATGGCCGCGAGCAGTGCGCTCGAACCAGCCATAGACATTGCGCAGCAGAATGCGGCCGGCGTCGGGGACGGCGGTCCGTAGGTCGCGCGGCCGCCCGGAGCCGGCGCGCAGTCCAGCGGCGCAGGCGAGCGCGCGCAGGGATAGGCGGTCATAATCGGCTGGCGGGCCGAGCCTCCGGGCGACGGGTCGCCGTGCCGTTGCGCGTGCTCGTCGAGGAGCCGGGTGCGGCGGCGCAGGTCTGATCGCGGTTTGTAGGACGGGGCTCGGCCAACACCTCGACCCGGTCATGCGCCGTATCGACCGCCATCAAGCCGAGCCCGATCAACCCCACAACCGGCGCACGCGCGGGTCACGGTCGCGGCCACGCCGGGTCATCGGCACGGCGACCCACACCTCGTCCGCCGGGCGCATCCGGTCGACCGCCTGTAGCAGTAGGTCGAGATTCGGGCCGCGCTTCATTTCGACGATCGCGAGAAGCGGCAATTCGCCCGCGCGCACCGCGACGATGTCGCAGCCGCAAACCTCGCCCTTTACCGCAAAGCCCGCCGCTTCCAGAAACCGCTTTACGGCCGGATAGAGCGCGGGTCTCTTCCATCTCCCGACCCTGCGACCGGCATCGCGATTTTTATCGTACACGCGCAGACGCAACCGCTTGCAAACCAAGGCGTATTAGTGAGGGAATAGCCGCCGGGAGGGACGAATCGGGTTGAAGGCGGCGACAATGGCACGTTGGCGGCCGGCGGCTGAGGGGGCGGCTCAAAACTGACGCTAGAGAGACGATACGGCTAACCAAATTTCATCCTGCGAAACATTCAACTCATCAAGCATCTTCCGTATCCTATTCGCCTGGGAACGTACCGGTGCGTATACGGTATCTTCCTCCCCCCTAAAGCTTGTTAAAAGATTCTCGTTAATAAGGATATTCACGATACGATGAGCGAGGGCAGCAGCTCGATGATACCGAAACAAGGTTGCGCCGCCGGATGCGGTTACATCTGCTGAGCCCGAAGCGCGCCACGCCTCTCCGCACAGCGGCGTCATGCTGCAGTAAGCGCGTGCGCATTTGCTGTCTTCACCTGGAGGATAGCGTGGTTGCGAGTTCGTGATGCCCGTGCGAACGTTTGGAGGTCGCGCACTCGACGCCCTCCAGAACGCGCGGCGCGCAAATTGCCTCCGGTTCGGTCTTGCCTCGCGAGGCATAGCAATGAAACCCGCGCCCTTTGATTACCGGGCCCCCGGCACCCTTCGCGAAGCAATCGACCTGCTCGCGTCGAACCCGGAAGCGTCGCCGGGGGACAAAGCCTTATGCCGGTTCTCGCCTTCCGTCTGGCAACCCCGAGCCTGCTGGTCGATCTGCGGCGGCTACCCGGCCTCGGCAATATTGCCGTCGGCGATGATGGCCTCCGGCTCGGCGCGCTCGTACGCTGGCGCGATATCGAGGACGATCAGCGGTTAGCGGCGGCGCATCCGCTGTTGCGCGCGGCCATCGCCCATGTCGCGCATTACCAGGTCCGCAACCGTGGCACCGTCGGCGGCAGTCTCGCTCATGCCGACCCGGCTGCCGAATTGCCCGGCGTCGCGGTAACCTGCGAGGGCGAAATCACCTTGTTCGGCCCGGCGGGATCGCGCACGATACGCGCCGGCGATTTTTTCACCGGGCCGCTGTCG
>DATMKU010000073.1:0-11206 GCA_035570935.1 Allostellaceae bacterium | reverse complement strand
GATCCTGCCTAGCTTCAGCGACAAGCGGCAGGCAGTCGAAATCTCAGAACACATCAAACGTGACATTTCAGCCTACCTGATCACCATCACGATCATGAATGCGGCCGTGGGGGTCGCGACAGCACTGGCCATGTGGCTCCGCGGATTGGGAGATCCCATGCTATGGGGCGTCGTCGCCTTCCTGCTCAATTACGTGCCAATCCTTGGACCGACGATCGGTATCGTGACGTTCACGTTGGCTGGCCTGCTGACCGCAAGCACGTTGTGGTGGGCCTTGCTGCCAGCCGCGCTGTACCTGCTAATTCACCTGGTTGAGGGCGAAACTATTACGCCTATTCTGCTGGCGCGGCGCTTCACTCTCAATCGTGTCCTCGTCATTTTGGCACTGATCTGGTATTGGATGTGGGGTATGCCCGGCGCAATCCTGGCTGTGCCGATGCTCGCGATCACGAAGATCGTCTGCGACCGGATCCGGATGCTGGCAGCCTTCGGCCACTTTCTCGAGGGATAGCTGCTTAAATTGAAGACCTTCCGAGTCATTTGCCGACATGGAACGATGTCCCGATAGTTGCTCGCGATGAGCGTCGCGACCTGGATCCACGAATTCAATGCGGCCCCAGCGGGTGCGTTGCCGCGCGGCGTCTTCCGCTATGTGTTGGCGACGAGCGGGGTGCACCAGCTGTTTCTGGTGGCGCTGACGGTCGGCGCCTCTCTGCTCGAAGTCGTGCCGCTCGAATTGCAACGCCGGATTGTCAACGATCTGGTCAAGCACCGCCCGTATTCCTGGGTGGTGGGTCTAAGCGCGGTCTATGCCAGCACCGTGCTCGTCCAGGGCGGGATCAAGCTCGCGCTCAATATTTATCGCGGTTGGGTCGGCGAGCGGGCCAAGCGCGACTTGCGCCAGCGGGTTCACACCTTTGTCGAGACCGCTGGCGCGGACGCGCCCGCCGTCGAAGAGCAGGGGATCGCGGTTTCGATGATCGTCGCCGAAGTCGAGCCGATCGGCGGCTTTGTCGGCGAGAGCGTCTCGGAGCCGCTGTTGCAGGCCGGCATCATGCTTTCGGTGCTGGCCTATCTGATCCACATCGATCCGTGGATGGCGCTGGCCGCGTTCGGGCTCTTCATCCCCCAACTCGTCTTTGTTCCGCTGTTGCAGTCCGCGGTCAATCGGCGCACCGGAGCCCGCATCCAGGTGCTGCGCCAGCTTGGCGCCGCGATGATTGGCGGAAATGATGGCGCCGACGAACAGAGCAACCGTGCCGACGATCGGCGGATCGACCAGGCCTTCGCGCTCGACATGGGAATATTTAAGCTCAAGTTTTCGATGAATTTCTTGATGAATGTCTGCAATCACCTGCAAATCGTCTCGGCACTGCTGGTCGGCGGCTGGTGGATCTACACCAGCCGGCTCGAGATCGGCGGCGTGGTTGCATTCATTTCCGGGATCGGGCGGCTGAACGACCCGTGGGGCGATCTGGTCAATTACTTTCGCGACGTCAACGTCGCCCAGATCAAGTACCGGTTGCTGGCCGATGCGGTTAATCAGCTTAGCCCGCCCGCCGGCACCACCGCTCGCGTCGAGCGAGAGACGGAAGCGCCGCCCGAGGCGGGCTTTAATCCCCTCCCGCCGCACCGTTAATGATGCATTTGTGCGCAACCTATGTATCTTCTGAAAGATGTTCCTGGAAATTGCAGGCGGATGAATGACCGACCTGACGAGCGATCCCGGGTTCTTCGCCAAGCCGCCGCGCTGGCGTCCTTGGCGCAGGTGGCGGCAGCTCTTGGCGAACGGCACGTCGGCGAACGGGCTGCGGCGCGGGCTGATGTTGATTCTCTTGCCGTCTCTCATTCTCGTCGGACTTGAGGTTTACAAGGCGGTCAGCCTCGTTCCCGTCCTTCGACAGAGCCAGGCGATGGTCGCGCACAGCTTCGAGGTGATCGCGGCCGCGCATTCGCTCGACCAGGCAATGCAGGACGCCGAGCGCGGACAGCGCGGCTTTTTGATCACCGGTGACCAGGCCTACTTAAAACCCTATTACGCAGGGGTTCAGGAGACCCCGGGGAAGCTCGACGAACTGCGTCAGCTTACGCGGGACAGCGCCGAGCAGCAGCGGCACATCAGCCTTCTCGATACCCCGATCAAGATCAAGTTCGCCGAGCTGAAACTGACGATCGACGCTCGTCGAAAAGAGGGATTCGACGCTGCGCGGCGCATCGTCGAAACCGACGTCGGCGCCGATGCGATGACCACGATCACCGACCAGATCAGCGCGATCATCACCACCGAAAACCGGTTGCTCGACAAGCAGCAGGACAAATTCCTTGAGATCGTCCGGGTCAGCGCGCTGACGAGCGCGCTAGCCGCCGTGCTCGCTTTCGCAGTAATCATGCTTGGCGGCCTGCTGCTGTGGCGCGCCTATCGGCGGATCCTGCGGTCGCAGGCCTCGTTGCAACGCAGCGAGGAGCGGTTTCGGCTCTTGGTCACAGGTGTGCGCGATTCTGCCATCTTCATGCTCGATCCGGCGGGCAACATCGCCAGCTGGAACGAGGGCGCCGAACGGGTCAGCGGCTATCGAGCCGACGAAATCATCGGCGGTCATTTCTCCCGCTTCTTTCCGCCCGAGGAGGCTGCGGCTGGCGCGGCGCAACATTTGCTCGAAGTTGCGGCGACCGCCGGCAGCGCGGAGGAGGAAGGTTGGCGGGTCCGCAAGGACGGCTCGCGCTTTTGGGCGAGCGCCGTCATTACCGCGCTGCGCGAGCCGGACGGGGATTTGCGCGGTTTCGCCAAGATCGTGCGCGACATCACCGAGCGTCGCCGCCAGCAGGAAGCGCTGGACCAGAGTCGGGCGACGATGGCGCAACTGCAAAAGATGGAAGCGATCGGCCAGCTGACCGGCGGTGTCGCGCATGACTTCAACAACCTGTTGCAGTCGATCCTCGGCAGCATCGAATTATTGCAGAGACCAGCCGGCTTTGCCGATCCGTCGCGGGCGGCGCGGCTGCTCGACACAGGGCGGCGGGCCGCCGAACGAGGTGCCGCGCTGACCCAGCGCCTGCTGGCGTTCGCGCGCCGCCAGCCGCTGGCTCCGCAGGTCGTCGACGTCAACAAACTGGTCGGCTCGATGTCGGAACTGCTGCATCGAACTTTGGGCGAGACAATCGACATCGAGACGGTGTCGGCAGCCGGGTTGTGGCGCGCGCATGTCGACCCCAATCAGTTGGAAAACGCGATCCTGAACCTCGCGGTCAACGCGCGCGACGCGATGCCCCACGGCGGCAAGCTGACCATCGAAACCGGCAACACCTGGCTCGACGAGGAATACGCCTCAACCCATGCCGAGGTCGCCGCCGGCCAATACGTGCTGATTGCAATCAGCGATTCCGGGGAAGGGATGCCGGAAGAAGCGATGGCCCGCGCCTTTGAGCCCTTTTTCACGACAAAGCCTGAAGGCAAGGGCACCGGGCTCGGGCTCGCCCAGGTGCACGGCTTTGTCAAACAGTCGGGCGGCCACATCAAGCTCTACAGCGAGATCGGGCACGGCACGACGATCAAGACCTATCTGCCGCGCTACATGCAGGCCGACGAGCAGCAGCCATTGCCGGAGGGCCCGAAACCGCGAGCCTGCGGTAAGCGCGCCAGCGTGCTGCTGGTCGAGGATGACGAAGATGTGCGCTTGTACAGCGTCGAGGCCCTCAGAACCCTCGGCTATGGCGTTTTTGAGGCGGCCGAGGCTCAGGCGGCGCTGCAACTCCTCGCCGAGCACCCGGAAATTGCCCTGCTGTTCACCGATGTCGGGTTGCCCGGCCTCGACGGCCGCAAGCTCGCGGAGGAGGCCAAGCGGCGCGCGCCGAGCCTGAAAATTCTTTACACCACCGGCTATGCCCGCAATGCGATTGTCCACAACGGCATTCTCGATGCCGGCGTCGACCTTTTGGGTAAGCCATTCACCACCGAGGCGCTGGGGCGCAAGCTGGAGCAGATCCTCGGCGGCGCCGGCTAAATGCAGCGCCAGCTGAACGCGGCAATAGCGCACTATGGCGGTTCAGTCGTCCGGCAATGCGCTAGCCCTTCCAAAACCGCATGCCTCGGCGACCGCGGCCGCGCTTGACGCTGCCGCGCCGGCCCCGTAGTCGTCTCCGGCCGAAAGCATAAGGCGGGCGGCCGGCGACCGCCCCGTGGGAGAGAACATGCCCGGACCGGCCTCCGAAGACTTGCTGTCGCTGTTCGACCGGGCGCCGCTCAACCGGCGCTACTGGGTCGCGTTCGCGATATTGGCGGCGGTCACAGTCCTCGAATTCTTCGATTTTTCGGTCGTCGCGTTTCTATTGGCCGTCGTCGGGCCGCAATGGCACCTGACCTATGGCCAGTCGGCGCTGATCCTCTACAGCGGCGGGGTCGGCGCCATCGTCGGCGCGCTGATCTTCGGCGGCCTGTCGGATGCCCGGGGCCGCAAGGCCCAGATGATCATCGGCACCTTCATCTGCGGCATCGGTGCGGCGCTGATCGGCTTTGTCCCGGACGGCGCCTGGCGTCTCTTTGCGTTGCTGCGCTTTGTCGTCGGCGTCGGGCTGACGGCGGCCGCGGTGCCGGCGCTGACGATGATCGTCGAGTTGACCCCGACGCGGCACCGGACCTCGGTGACCAGTTTTTTTGTCGTGTTCGCGACCGCAGGAGGTCTCGTCGCCTCGTTCACCTCGGCCGCCCTCTTGGCCGCGATCGGTTGGCGCGGCATGGCCATGCTCGGCATATCGGTCGCGTTCGTCGGGGTTCTGGCGGCGCTGTTCGTCCCCGAATCGGTGCGCTGGCTGACCGCAAAAGGCCGCTTTGACGAAGCCCGCGCGGGGGTCGCAAAACATCTCGGCGTGGCGCTGCAATCGGTGCCGTTGCCAACGACGATGCCGTCGGCGGTGCCGCGCGGCCGGCTGTCCGAGCTGCTGACGCAGCCGCGGCAGTTCTGCGAGACGATGCTGATCTGGGGTGGCGCTGCCACCGCCGCCTACGGGGTTTATCTGTGGGGTCCGACGGTCGTAGCACTGCTGCTCAAGGTCCCGCCTCAGCAGGCCGCCAAATACTTCATCTTTGTGACCGGCTTCGGGGTGATCGGCAAGATCGTCGTGTCGTTGCTGGTGCCGCTGTTGGGCCGCCGCCTGCTCGGGACCCTTTGGGGATTGGGCGGCGTCGTCGCGCTGACAGCCGTCGGCTTCAGCGGCAGCACCTTTGTCGGCGGCGTGCCGCTGATCGTCGTGCTGCTGTGCGCCTCGACATTCTGCATCGACGGCAGCTTTTCCAACTTGGCGCCTTACACGGTCGAGAGCTATGGCGTGCGGCTCGGCGCGCGCGCTTCCGGGCTCGGCCAGACCGCCAACGGCATCGGCAAGATCCTCGGCCCGCTGAGCCTGGCGCTGATCGCTGGCAGCGCCAATTTTGTGTCGCCCAAGGCGACCGAGGGCGCCTTGTTACCGGCCTTTCTGTTTCTCGCTTTCGGCATGCTGCTGGTCGGCCTGTCCTTCGCGCTGCTCGGCCGCGAGACCCACGGTCGCCCGATGGCGCTTGGCGAAGAAATTCCGGCGGGGCGCCGGCCGGCGATGCTGGGCACCGAGGCGCGCTGAGCCGGGCCGGCGCCGCCGCGCCAGGCCGCGGTTGACGGTGCTGAGCCAAGAGGCATAAACCTCCAGCCGGAGACGGTGGACCGAAAAGTCGGATTCACCGCCGAAAGGAGGAGGAGATGCCGGGTCAGACCTCGGACGACCTGCTGGCGCTGTTCGACAGCGCGCCGCTGAACCGCCGCTACTGGGTCAGTTTTACGTTGCTGTCGGCGCTGTTTGTCCTCGAATTTTTTGATTTTCTGGTTGTCGGCTATCTGTTGGCGGTGCTCGGGCCGCAATGGCACCTGACCTATGGTCAATCGGCGCTGATCCTCTACAGCGGCGGCATCGGCTCGATCCTCGGCGCCCTGGTCTTCGGCGGGCTCGCCGACGCCTGGGGCCGCAAATCGCAGATGATCATCGGCACGTTCATTTGCGCGATCGCCGCCGGGCTGATCGGCCTCGTCCCGAGCGGCGCCTGGCAGATCTTCGCGATCCTGCGCTTTTTTGTCGGAATCGGCCTGACCGCCGGCGTCACCCCGTCGCTGACCATCCTCGTCGAGCTGACCCCGACTCGAAACCGGACCCTGCTGACGAGCTTCTACATCGTTTTTGCGTCCGCGGGCGGCTTGCTCGCCTCGACCACCTCGGCGGCATTGCTGGCGGCGCTCGGCTGGCGCGGCGTGGCCATGCTCGGCGTCACTCCGGCGCTTGTCGGCGTTCTGATCTGGATTTTCGTGCCCGAATCGGTGCGCTGGCTCGCGGCCAAGGGACGCTTTGCCGAGGCGCGCGCGGAGGTCGCAACGCATCTCGATCTGCCGCTGCGCTCGGTGCCGTTGCCGACCGCGGCGCCAGCGACCCAGCCGCGCGGCAAATTGTCCGAGCTTTACGATCACCCGCGGATGTTCTGGGAGACCATCCTGATCTGGGGCGGCTCGTCGACCGCGGGCTATGGCGTCTACCTGTGGGGTCCGACGATCGTAGCGCTGGCGCTCGGCGTCTCGGTGCCAAAGGCCGCCGCCTATTTTGTTTTTGTGGCGCTCGGCGGCGTCGTCGGCAAGATCGTCGTCACGTTCCTCGCGCCGCTGACCGGCCGCCGCCCGCTCGGCGTAATCTGGGGGATCGGTGGGGTCATCGCCCTCGCCGCCGCCGGCTATTACCACGCGGTCCTGTTCGGCGGCGTGCCGCTGATGGTGATCCTGCTGTGCGCCTCGACCTTTTTCATCGAGGGTGGTTTTTCGAACCTGGCGCCCTATACGGTCGAGAGCTACGGGGTCAATCTCGGCGCCCGGGCCTCCGGTCTCGGGCAGGCGGCAAACGGCGTCGGCAAGATCCTCGGGCCGCTGAGCCTGGCATTGATCGCCGGCAGCAGCAACATCCTGTCGCCGCAAGCGACGGCGGACGCGGTATTTCCGGCCTATCTGTTCCTTGCCTTCTGCATGGCGCTGGTGGCGCTGTCGTTTCTGATCCTCGGGGTCGAGACGCACGGCAAGACGATCGCGTTTGCCGCCGACGAAGCCTCGACGCGTTCCCGGCCGTCCGTACTCGGGACCCAGGCGCGCTGAGCGCCGAGCGTCAATGGGTCAGCGTGCGTTTTCGCGGCAGACGCCGATGCGGCGGGCGTTCTTGGCCCAGTAGAACAGCGGCGCCGCACCCGCGGCGGCGCCCTCGCGCAGTGCTATGGCGCGCGCCAGCATAAACCGGGTCACGTCGCGAAAGCCGTCGAGCATCTCCCGCTCAAGCCGATGCCAGCCGGCGTCTTCAAGCTCGGCGCTCGCCCTCGGCTCACCAAATATGCTCTCGCCGTCACCGAGAAAAAAACGGGTGTTGAACCGGCGGAAGGAATGCGACGGGGTGATCGCACGGCCGACATAAATCAGCCGGTCGAGCGACGCCACGAGGCCGCGCTCAAAAAAAGCACGCTCGACCGGCGCATTCCCCGGCCCGCTCGCCGGCGCCGGGTCCGCGGGCTTGCCGAAGAGCACGCCGACCTCCTCCCAGGTCTCGCGGATCGCGGCGCGGGCGGCGCGTGCAAGCCGCGGCGGCAGCGTCTCGGCGCCGCTTTCGACGCTCCATGCCATCCGGTCGGGCGGGTCGATCGCGCCGCCCGGAAAGACATAGACGCCGGGCATAAACCGCGCCGACAACGACCGCCGGCCGACCAGCGCTTCGAGGCTTTCGCCGCTTCCGCGCAACAAGATCAGCGAGGCGGCGTCGCGCGGCCGGACCACGCGCGCCGGCGTTTTATTCGCCGCCAATTCCCCAATGGATGCGTCGTTCATCACGCCACTATGCGCGATCCCCCGCCGGCCGCTCCAGCGATTGCGGTCAGGCTGGGTTGCGGCGCGCGCGCTCGATCGCGGCGATCCAAATGCCGAGCGCCCGGCGCAGTTCGTCAAAACCGTATTGTTCCGGACGCGAATCGTCGATGACGGCGTTGCGAAGCGCCACCCCTTTGGGGGATACGGCGACCGAATACGCGTTGCCGACGGCGTTCGGCTGCGGCGCTTCGCCGCGTTCGGCGGCGCCGATCTCGGCGAGCAGCGCGCGCGCCATCTCGAGGTCGCCCTGCACGTCGCTTTGCAGAAAGCTCGCCAGCACCTCGCCGCGCCGGCCGCTGCCGCGCACCGCGCGCCCTTCGAGATGCCCGGCCGGGTGTCGCCGTGCGGTGATCAGCCCCGCACCCGCCGTACCACCTCGCGCCGTGCGCCGTTGCGCCATCACGGGCCCCGCAGCGGATAGGCGGCGTTGATCCGACCCGACTGATACCAGCCTTCGATCGCGAAACCGCGCCCCGAATCGCCGGTGAACTCGCCGCCGCGGCGCCGATGCCCGTTGTGGAACGCGGCGAGCACGGCCCGGATCACTGCGTCATCCGACATCGCATCGGGGAAAAAGGTCGAGGCGGCGCGCTTGTCGATCCATTCGCCGTCGGCGGGGTCGCGCAGCGCCACCCGCGCGCGATAGACCCCGCTCGCATCCGGCGGCTGTACGATGCCCAGCACCCTTGCTCCCGGCGGGTCGATCCCGTTTGGCCGATGATGGTAGCCGACCGCCTCGCCACGGCGGTTGATCTCGCCCGTTTCGATATGGGCGAAATTGACCGGCGGGTCGGTCGCGGTCCATTTGCCCCCCAGCGGCGCGGCGGTGTCGCGGGCAGCGACTGCTGATGGCAGCCCGACCAGCAGCAGGACGCAAAGCCCGATCGCGCGCATAAGTGGTGTCATCGCGCGGCAACCCGAACCAACGCACGAATAGGCTACCGCTCGGCGAACACGTCCTTCGCCACCAGTGCCGCGGTCATCGCCGCCGGCCAGCCGGCGTAAAAGGCGAGATGGGTGATCACTTCGCCCAACTCATCCTTGCTAAGCCCGTTGTCGAGCGCGCGGCCCAAATGCCCGACCAGCTGCTTGTCGCGGCCGAGGGCGACGAGGGTCGCAACGGTGATCAGGCTGCGGTCGCGCTTTGACAGCCCGGGCCGCTCCCAGACGTCGCCGTAAACGACCTTTTCGGCGAGTTCGATCAGCTTTGGCACGATCGGTCGGATTTGTTCGCGGGCGGGCGAGGGCCGGGTCACGGGCATCGGTACAGCTCCTTCTTTCGAGACAATAGTCGCTCTCGCGCATCGGCGAGGTTCGCGGCTAGATTAGGGCGCATCGCGATCGGAATCATCTGGGCGCTGCGGATCCGGGGAATTTCATGCGCATTGCGGTCATTGGCGCCGGCGGCATCGGCGCGATTTACGGCGCGTCGCTCGCCAAGGCGGGGGCGGAGGTTATTTTTGTCGCCCGCGGCGCCCATGTCGCGGCGATGCGCGAAAATGGCCTGCGTATCGAGGGCGACCGCGGCGAAACGCATATATGCCCGGCCCAGGCGACCGGCGACATCGCCTCGATAGGCGTCGTCGACTACGTGCTGTTTGCGGTCAAACTGTGGGATGTCGAAAGCGCCGGCGAGCAGATCCGTCCGATCGTCGGGCCGCAGACCGCGGTGATCCCATTGCAGAACGGTGTCGACGCGGCCGAGCGGCTCGCCGCCATCCTCGGACCCGAGCCGGTGATGGGTGGGACCGCCTTTGTCACCGGTTCGATCACGGCGCCGGGCGTCGTGCGCCAGACCGGAACCTACATGCAGATGACCTTTGGCGAACTCGACCGCCACAGCAGCGGGCGCGGCGAGCTGTTGCGCGATCTGTGCGCGGCGGCCGGGTTCGACGGCGTGCTGAGCCCCGATATCCGGGTCCCGATCTGGGAAAAATTCATGCTGGTGGTGCCGGCGGCGAACCTCAACGCGCTGACCCGCCTGCCGCTCGGCAAATGGCGCCGCGATCCCGATCTCTTGGCGCTGTTCGAAGCGACGTTGCGCGAAACGATCGCCGTCGGCCGGGCCGCGGGCGTGCGGCTGCCATCCGACAGCGCCGACAAAACGCTCGCCACGATGTGGTCGATGCCCGATTACCACATGACTTCTATGGGCAATGATTTGATGCGCGGCAACCGTCTCGAACTGCCGTGGTTCGCCGGCAAGGTCGTCGAGCTTGGCCACCGCCACGGCGTCCCGACCCCGGCCAACGCTTTTATCTACACGGCGCTCAAGCCCTACGCGAACGGCGCGCCGGCGTAGGGACTCCTGGGGGTAGTGCCTAATTTACTAAAGGTGTTGCGCAAGAATCCCCCTAGCCGGGCGTGATTCAGGTCCTTCGCGACCTGCGAAAGATCGTCCACCACAGCTTCCAATGCTACGACGGTTGGAATTGGCTGGAACTCGTGTCCCTTGGTACCGATGACGGGCTCGCCATCAAGTTTTTGAGCCCATAAACCGTGCCACGGCCGCGGCGGCGGACAAGGCGGATATTCCGGACGGGGTGTCGATCCCGGAAGAACTGGAGCGGCGCGACGAACGACTGAAGAAGCTGGCCGAGGCCCGCACCCAGATCGAAGCCCGCGCCGCCGGGCGCTTGATCCGCGAGCAGGCGGCGCACGAGGGCAAAGTCGCGGCGCGCGCGGCCACGGCGAAGGCGCGCGGCAAGAAGCCTGGCGGCAGGCCGCCGGCGCCGCCGGCCGCGGGGCCCGGACCCGCCGGCCAGATCAATCCGGCCGGCGCGGACTCCCGCATCATGCCGGTGGCGCGCGGCGGCTTCGCGCAATGCTGCAACGCGCCAGCCGTGGTGACGGCGGACCGCCTGTTGGTGGCCGCCACCGATGTCGTGCAAGCCGCCAACGACGAGCAGCAAGGACGAGCAGCAAGCCGAGCCGATGCTGGGCAAGCTGGCGGCGGTGCCGGCGGATCTGGGCCGGCCGCAGACGATGCTCGCAGACAATGCCATTTCAGCGCGGCCAATGCGGCGGCCTGCGCTGCGGCGGGGATCGAGCCGCTGCCCGCGCTCGGCCGTACCCGCATCACCCATCCTTGGACCGGCGCTTTGCCACGGCGCCGCCGGCACCGACGAACCCGACGCCGCTCGCAGCCAGGCTTTGGCGCACCGCTTGGCGACACCACACGGCAAAAAGCTCTACGCCCGGCGCAAGCACACCCCGGAACCGGGGTTCGGCATCATCAAATCGGTTCTGGGCTTCCGACAATTCCTGTTGCGCGGCCTCGACAAAGTCCGCGGCGAGTG
>DATMKU010000072.1:0-2521 GCA_035570935.1 Allostellaceae bacterium | reverse complement strand
AACACATCGCGCGCCTTGGCAACCAGGCGCCGGTGCGCAGTCATGTTCGTGCGGTGCCAATGCAACACGATGTCGGAGCCATCGATGGCAACGCGGTTGTCGTAATGCGGCAAATCCTCGCTCATCAAATACCAGTCAACGGAATGGCGCGCGAGCCAACGCAGTGCCATCTCGGGAACAAACGGCAGACTGGCTTTGAGGATAGGCGCCGAAACCTTGCCGAGCAGTTGCATGTTCCCCAGCGGCTTGCTGCCGGCGCCGTCGCCGAAATAGAAGTCGTTCAGCCCGACGGTCTTCTGATAGACGGCCTCGTTGCAGTTGCGTGGGTCGACGGCAAGCAGGGCAGTGCTGTTGTGGTTCATGAAATAGCGGCCGACCACACCGGAGCTGTTCGCGGTATTGCCTGAGCGCAGCAGCAGTGCCGCCGAATTCACCGCGCCTGCCGAGAGCACGAACAGCTTGGCTCGGAGCCGCCGGCCCTCGCCGCCGGCAACGACATCGAGCGCCGCGATCCTCTTGCCGTCAGGAGAGGGCAACAGCCGCTTCACTTGCACACCGGTGTGTAGCGATACCGCATCATGTTTCAGTGCTCGGGCGAGAGGGGCCGTCTCCGCATCGAACTTGCCGCTGTGCGTGTCAGGAAAGGCATCCCACGGTGTCGGTGCCTGCTGGAGCCAGCGATCGACATCGACCGCGAGTGGCAGTGAGAACGGATGCAACCCTAGCGACGCAAGCCGAGCGCGATGCGCTGCGATGGCCGGTTCATCCGGCACCGGAGTTGAGGTATACGAGGTGGAATGCGGCGGCTCGGTAGGGTCCTGGCCAGCCACTCCGCGCACCTCAAACAGTTGTTCGGCGCGGCCGTACCAAGGCTCCAGCACTTCATACCCAAACGGCCACGCGGGCGAAACGCCATCCCAGTGTTCGAGCGCCGCGAAGTCGCGTTCGCGGTAGCGGATCAGCACGGCGCCATAGAATTTTGAGTTGCCGCCTACGTAGTAGTAGTTCCCGGGATTAAAGCGGTGGCCGTGCGGGTCAAGCCAAGTCTCGACCGGACGAAAGACCCCGCGCTGGAAGATCGCCCGCGCGTCGCGCGCCGCCGGATGCGCGCCGAGATGGAAGCCACGCTCAAGAATCGCGATGCGCGCGCCGCTGCCGGCAAGGCCGTAGGCGATAGTGGAGCCGCCGATCCCGGAGCCGATGATCGCCACATCAACTGTGTCGGGCAGGTCACTCATTCGTCCGACCGGCGGGGCGCATGTTGCTCACTGTATCTCAAACAGCAGCGGGAGGCAGATCGAAAGGGTCAGCCGCAACGAGCGGCCGTTGTGGGTCGACTCCGGCGGTTCGATAGCGGTCCCGCGAACGGCCGCTTACGTTAAGGGTTTTCGGATGCCTGCCAAACGCAGGCGTGAGGGGATGCACGGAGGCAGGCGTCCGAAAAGCCTCGAGGGAGGAAACCGCGGGCCGTGGGTAGAACGGCGTGGCGCGATGGAGCTATGGGGATTTGAGAGCCGCGGGCAATCGGCTGCGACGTCGGGATCGTGACCGCGAGATGGGGTCGATTGCGGGATAAAGTGGTGGCGGGGCGTGGCGAAGCGGTAAGCGAGTTGCGGTTGCCATTGCCGCGACTGTGAGGTGGCGCACAACCGTGGTCATTGGTCGAGCAGGCTCGCTGCCGACAGACGAGAGGCAGTAACTGTAATCAGCATTGGAGGTTCGTGATCGGGCGATAGCGATCATGAGCTGTCGACCCGATTGGGAACCGTGGGGTGATATCGCGGGGAGCACCCGCGTTCGAAGATCTCAATGATGATCATCCGGCCGCCGCAGCAAGGACAAGGATGTGATGATGGCCGCGACTCACCGTCGCCGGTGCTGTCAGTATCACTGAGCGCATTCTGTGGAGCCGGGACGTTGAGCAGCTGACGTGCTCGCGCGATGTTCTCGGCGCGCCGGCCGTTGGCGAACAGGCCGTAATGACGGATACGGTGGAAACCGTCGGGCAGGACGTGGATCAGGAAGCGGCGGATGAACTCATCGGCGTCGAGCGTCATAAGCTTGTAGCGAGCGTCGCCCTTGGCCCGGTAATCCTTCCATTTGAAGGTCACGCGCTCGCCGTCGAAGGCGACGAGGCGGCTGTTGGCAATAGCAATGCGGTGCGTGTAGCGAGACAGGTAGGCGAGCACAGCGTCGGGTCCGCCGAAAGGCCGCTTGGCATAGACTACCCACTCGACCTTGCGCAGTGCGGCAATGCGGGCTCTGAAGACTGGCGGCTCGGCGAGGGCGGCTTGGTCGGCAAAGAACTCCAACCGCCCGGCTTGGTAGGCGGCGGTCAGCTTTTCCAGGAACAGGCGGCGGAAGAGGCGTGAGAGCACCGGGACGGCGAGGAGGAAGCGGGGTCGACAGGCAATCCAGTGCTGGCCCCCGGCCTGCGCCGGGGCAGGCTCGGGAGAGAAGCCGCCGCCGGGGACGATGATATGAGCGTGCGGATGGTGGGTCAGTGCCGATCCCCAGGTAT
>DATMKU010000071.1:0-30215 GCA_035570935.1 Allostellaceae bacterium | reverse complement strand
TTGTTCTCGGCCGAAATCTATTTCTTCACCCGCATCCCGGCGCGCCTCGATTCGAGCGAGGTCGGCGCGGTCGTGGCGATGGCGTTGGCATTGTCGTTTCTTGCCACCCTCTACCCGTCCTGGCGCGCCGCGCGCCTCGATCCGGTCGAGGCATTGCGCTACGAGTGATGGCGGGTGCGCCGCACCGAGGCGGGTGCGTGCTTCGAGACGCGCCCGAGGGCGCTCCTCAGCACGAGGTAGGCTGCTGATGGCATCAAACACGCCCCTCGTCCTGAGGAGGTCGCAAAGCGACCGTCTCGAAGGACCCACCGCGTCCGTCCAAGCACCCCCGGCGCTGGAACTGCGCGGGGTGCGCCGCGTCTTCAGGAGCGGCGGCGCCGAGATCGTCGTGCTGAACGGCGTGGATCTGGCATTAGAGCGGGGCGAGGTCGTCGCCTTGGTCGGGCCCTCCGGCGCCGGCAAGTCGACCCTGCTGCACGTCGCGGGGCTGCTCGAGCGCCCGGACGGCGGAAACGTGCTGATCGCGGGCGAGGATTGCGGCGGCCTGTCGGACGAGCGGCGGACCCTGCTGCGCCGCTCCGAATTGGGTTTTGTCTACCAGTTCCACCATTTGCTGCCGGAATTCTCGGCGCTCGAAAACGTCATGCTGCCGCAGATGATCGCCGGCATCGGCCGGGCGCGGGCGCGCGAGAAGGCCGCGGCCTTGCTCGCCGGGGTTGGGCTGATGCCGCGTGCCGGACACCGGCCGGCGCGGCTCTCGGGCGGCGAGCAGCAGCGCGTCGCGATCGTGCGCGCGCTCGCCAACGACCCGAAAATCCTGCTCGGCGACGAGCCGACCGGCAATCTCGACCACGCCACCGGGGACGGCGTCCTCGGCACCTTGATCGGCCTCGTCCGCCGCACCGGCCTCGCGGCCTTGATTGCGACCCACAATCTCGACCTCGCCCGCCGCCTCGACCGCATCGTCGCCCTCGAAGACGGCCGCCTCAAACCTATGGCGTAAGCCTCGCGCCCGAATCGAGGCATTCAGGGCGTCTGCTTCGGTCGGCCTAACGGGGCGCCTTTCCCGCGCATTCCCTCGGGTCGCGCGAGGCCGATGAATTACGCGGCGGCGCGTGCCATGCTGACGCATGCCATTAGCCGATTTTATTCACCTGCGGGTGCACACCGCCTATTCGCTGTCATCAGGGGCGATCACGATCAAGGAATTGGCCGCCCGCTGCAAAGCCGAGCGCATGCCGGCGGTGGCGATCACCGACAGCGGCAATCTCTTTGGCGCGCTCGAATTCGCCACCGCCAGCGCCGCCGCCGGAGTGCAACCGATCATCGGCTGCGAGATGGCGCTGGCGCCGCGCGCGGCGGGGGGCCGCGGCAACGGCTCCTTGGCGCGGCCGATGGCGGAGCCCGATCGGCTGGTGCTGCTGGTGCAGAGCGAGACCGGCTACCGCAACCTGCTGGCCCTGGTCAGCCGCTCGTTTCTCGATGGCGAGGGCGCCGCCGAACCGGCGGTGACTCTAGCCGACCTTGCTGCGGCGAATGACGGGCTGATCTGCCTCTCCGGCGGGCCGAGGGGTCCGGTCGGCCGGCTCCTCGCCGAAGGCCAGAACGAGGCGGCCGAGGCGGTCCTGGCCGAGCTGAAAGCGGCGTTTCCGGGCCGGCTATACGTCGAACTGATGCGCCATGGCGCGGGCGAGGAGGCGCGCAGCGAGCCCGGCCTCGTCGATCTCGCCTATCGTCATGACTTGCCGCTGGTCGCCACCAACGATGCCCACTTTCCCGACCGCAATTTCTACCAAGCGCACGATGCCCTCTTGTGCATCGCGCAGGGCAAGGTGGTCGCCGACAACGACCGCAAGCGGCTGACGCCCTGCCACTATTTCCGGCCGGCGGCGGATATGCGCGAGGTCTTCGCCGATCTGCCGGAAGCCTGCGACAACACCCTTGTGATTGCCCGGCGCTGCGCCTTTCTCCCGCAGCCGCGCCAGCCGATCCTGCCCGCCTTCCCGACGGCCGACGGCGAGAGCGAGGAAACGGCGTTGCGCCGCGACGCCCTGGCCGGGCTCGATGCGCGCCTGGCGCGGCTCGGGGTCGGCGACGAGACCGCCCGGCCCTATCGCGAGCGGCTCGAATTCGAGCTCGGCACGATCATCCAAATGGGGTTTGCCGGCTATTTCCTGATCGTCGCCGATTTCATCCAATGGGCGAAACGCCAGGGCATCCCGGTCGGCCCGGGGCGTGGCTCCGGCGCCGGCTCGGTCGTCGCCTGGGCGTTGACGATCACCGACCTCGACCCGCTGCGCTTTGGCCTGCTGTTCGAGCGGTTTCTCAATCCCGAGCGCGTGTCGATGCCTGATTTCGACATCGATTTCTGCCAGGACCGGCGCGACGAGGTGATCCGCTACGTCCAGCAGAAATACGGCCGCGACCGGGTGGCGCAGATCATCACCTTTGGCAAGTTGCAGGCGCGCGCGGTGTTGCGCGATGTCGGCCGGGTATTGGCGATGCCCTACGGCCAGATCGACCGGCTGTGCAAGCTGGTGCCTAACAACCCGGCGCACCCCGTAACGTTGGAGAAGGCGATCGCCGGCGAGCCGGTCTTGCAGCAGGCGCGCGACGGCGACGAGGCGGTGACGCGGCTGATCGAGATCGCGCTGAAGCTCGAGGGACTTTACCGCCACGCCTCGACCCATGCCGCGGGTGTGGTGATCGGCGACCGGCCGCTCGCCGAATTGGTGCCCCTGTATCGCGATCCGCGCTCCGAAATGCCGGCGACCCAGTTCAGCATGAAATGGGTCGAACTGGCGGGGCTGGTCAAATTCGACTTTCTCGGTCTGAAAACATTGACCGTGCTGGCCCGCGCCGGCGAGTTGCTGGCGGCGCGCGGGGTTAATCTGGACCTCTCGGCATTGCCGCTAGACGACCGCGCGACTTACGACTTGTTGGCGCGCGGCGACACCGCCGGCGTGTTCCAGCTCGAAGGCGCGGGTGTGCGCGACATGCTCAAAAGGCTGCGCCCCGACCGGTTCGAAGACATCATCGCGGTGGTCTCGCTCTATCGGCCCGGCCCGATGGACAACATCCCGCGCTACATCGCCGTCAAGCACGGCGACGAAAAGGTCGACTACCCGCACCCGGCGCTCGAGGGGATCCTGAAGGAAACCCATGGCATCATGATCTACCAGGAACAGGTCATGCAGATCGCCCAGGTGCTGGCGGGTTACAGCCTCGGCGGCGCCGATCTGTTGCGCCGGGCGATGGGCAAGAAAATCCAGTCCGAAATGGAGGCGCAGCGCCAGCAGTTTGTCGAAGGCGCCAAGACGCGCGGCGTCGAGCCTGGGCTCGCCGACCACATCTTCGACCAGATGGCGAAATTTGCCGGCTACGGCTTCAACAAATCGCATGCCGCCGCCTATGCGCTCGTCGCCTACCAGACCGCCTGGCTCAAGGCCAACCATCCGGTCGAATTCATGGCGGCGTTGATGACGCTCGACCTCGGGAACACTGACAAATTGAACTTGCTGCGCCAGGAATTGGACCGGCTCGGCATCCGGCTGCTGCCGCCTGATATCAACCGCTCGCAGCCGACCTTCTCGGTCGAAGCCGCCCCCCCCTCCCTACCCTCCCGCGCTGGCGGGGGAGGGAAGGGTGGAGGGAAGCCGGCGATCCGCTATGCGCTGGCCGCGGTCAAGGGGGTGGGCCGGCAAGCGATGGAGGTATTGGTCGCCGAGCGCGACCGGAACGGGCGGTTCAAGGATCTGTTCGACCTGGCGCAGCGGCTCGACGCCAGGACCTTCAATCGCGGACAATTCGAGAGCCTCGCCAAGGCGGGAGCCTTCGACCCGCTCGATCCCAACCGCGCCCAGACCTTTGCCGCGGCCGACTTGCTGTTGCGCCAGGCGAGCCGCAGCGCAATGGAGCGGGAGGACGGCCAGGGCAGCCTGTTTGGCGTCGGCCTCGGCGATCGTCCGGCGTTGCCGCTGGTCGACGATTGGCCGCCAGTCGAAAAACTGCAGCACGAATTCGCCGCGATCGGCTTTTACCTGTCGAGCCATCCGCTCGACGCCTACGGTCGGAGCCTCGAACGCGCCGGCATTTTGCGCTCGGCCGATTTGCCGAGCGCATTGGCGGCGAATGGCGCCACCCGGTTCCGCCTCGCCGGCATCGTCCTCGGTCGCAAGGAACGCACTTCCGCCCGCGGCAATCGCTTTGCGTTCGTGCAGATGTCGGATCCGAGCGGCGTCTTCGAGGTGACCCTGTTCGCCGAAATGCTGAGCGAGGCGCGCACGCTGTTCGACGGGGGCCAGCCGCTCGTCGTCACCGTCGATGTGCGCAGCGAGGAGGACAGCCTGCGGCTGACCGCGCAAAAGATCGAGCCGCTCGACGACGTGGTCGCGCACGCGGCGGCGGGGCTGCGGGTGTTTTTGGGCGAGGCGCGGGCATTGACCCATTTGAAGAGTTTATTTGGCCGCGAAGGCGGCGGGCGCGGGCGGGTGTCGGTCGTGGTCGATCTCGACGACAGCGAGGTCGAGATCGCGATCCCCGGCGGCTTCCGCGTCGACCCGCGGATGCGCGCCGCCGTCAAATCCCTTCCCGGCGTCGTCGACGTCCACGACATCTGAGCCCGTGCTCACCGGCCGGGGCAAGCGGCGCGGTCCCCGGTCTGAGCGGCCGCGACGCGCGGCGCCGCCGCAATCATGATGGGGTGGACCTGGTCGAGGTTGCGTCGGTCGATATAGCAAGGGTGGCGCCTGGCGCGGCCTTGTCAAGAAGCCCCGTCCGCCGTAAGTAACTGTTGTTCGAAAGCCTCACGCAGGGTTGCGGCTGCCGGTGCTTCTGCACCGGCGGGGCGCTCCGGTGTCGGCGGTCCCGGTTTGGCCGGGCCCCGATTTCTCCTGCGGCGGTCCAACCGGAAAAGGATTTGTCATGCTGCCCACCTATACGATGCGCCAGCTGCTCGAAGCAGGCGTCCATTTCGGTCATCACACGCGGCGCTGGAACCCCAAGATGTCGCCCTACATCTTCGGCGCGCGCAATGGCATCCACATCATCGACCTGGAACAGACGGTGCCGATGCTGCATCAGGGCTTGCAGGCAGTTCGCGACGCCGTCGCCGGCGGCGGCCGGGTGCTGCTGGTCGGCACCAAGCGCCAGGCGCAGGAGCCGGTCGCCGAAGCGGCCAAGCGCTGCGGCCAATATTACGTCAATTACCGCTGGCTCGGCGGCATGCTGACCAACTTCAAGACGATTTCGGGGTCGATCCGCCGGCTGCGTGAGTTGGACGAGCGCATCACCACCGAGCAAAGCGGCTTGACCAAGCGCGAGCTGCTGGAGCTGACGCGCGCCCGCGACAAGCTCGAACGCGCGCTTGGCGGCATCAAGGAAATGGGTGGCCTGCCGGACATCCTGTTTGTGATCGACACCAACAAGGAGGCGATCGCGGTCGCCGAGGCCAACACTTTGCGCATCCCGGTTGTCGCGATCCTCGATTCGAACTCGTCGCCGGACGGCATCGCCTATCCGATCCCGGGCAATGACGACGCGATGCGAGCGATCCATCTCTATTGCGATCTGGTATCGAGCTCGGTGCTCGACGGATTGCAAGCCGAGCTGGCGGCCTCCGGAGTCGACATCGGCGCCCGCGCCGACGTCGCGACGGACGATCTGCCCGCAGAAGCAGCGGACGAACTCGCCGCCGCGCCCGAGGATGACGGTGCGGCGATGCCCCCGGCGGAGGCCGAGCCGGTTGCGGCGCATGCCTGAGCCGCGCCCGATCGACGGCCCGGTCATGGCACTGAAAGGAGCTGCCGCCGCGCCGCGCGCGGGGCGGCGATAGAGAAGAGGAAGAGAGATGCCCGAGGTGACCGCGGCGCTGGTCAAGGAGCTGCGCGACAAGACCGGCGCCGGCATGATGGATTGCAAGCGCGCGCTCGGCGACAGCAACGGCGACATCGAGGCCGCGGTCGACTGGCTGCGCAAAAAGGGGCTGTCGGCCGCCGCCAAAAAGGCCGGGCGAGTAGCGGCCGAAGGGCTGATCGGGGTTGCCACCCGCGGCACCGCCGGCGCCCTTGTCGAGGTCAATTCCGAGACCGATTTCGTCGCCCGCAACGAGGCGTTCCAGGCCTTTGTCCGCGCCGTTGCCGAGCTCGCGGTCGGGGGCGACGGCGAGCTCGAAACCCTGACACGGACAGCCTATCCGGGTGCTGGCCGCACGGTCGAGGAAGAGCTGACGCATCTGATCGCGACGATAGGCGAAAATCTGGTGCTGCGCCGCTCGACGCGGCTCGCGGTCGGGCGCGGCGGCGTGTTTTCCTATATGCACAACGCGCTCGGCCCCGGGCTCGGCAAGATCGGCGTCATCGTGGCGCTCGAATCGACGGCTTCCGCGGCGGCGCTCGCCGATCTCGGCCGGCAGCTGGCGATGCATGTCGCCGCCGCCGTCCCGCTCTATCTCGACATCGCCTCGGTGCCGCCGACGGCGCTCGAGCGCGAGCGCGACGTGCTGCGCGAGCAGGCCCGCGCCACCGGCAAAGCCGACGGCATCATCGAGCGCATGGTCGAGGGGCGGCTGCGCAAATTCTATGAAGAAGTCGTGCTGCTCGAGCAGATCTTTGTCGTCGACCAGGAAACCCGGATTTCCAAGGTGGTCGAAGACGCCGCCAAGGCGGCGGGCGCGGCGATCGCGATCGCCGGATTTGCCCGCTTTGCGCTGGGCGAAGGCGTCGAGCGCAACCGCACCGACTTTGCGGCGGAGGTGGCGGCGGCGACGCAAGTCAAGCATTGAACCCGCTGGTGCGCCGGCCGGCGCACCGTTGTCGTCATCGAAACGACTGCCGCATGCGACAGCACGGCTGATTTGGTGTAAAATCGCCGCGCCCGCAGCGTCGGTGCGGGACAGTAAGTGGGCGTGGGCCGAATGGCTGCCGATCTCAGGTATCGCCGCGTTTTGTTAAAGCTCTCCGGCGAGGCGCTGATGGGGTCGCGAGAGGGCGGCCTCGACCCCGAATTTGTCGCTCGCATCGCCGACGAGATCCAAGCGGTGCACGCGCTCGGCGTCGAGATCTGCCTGGTGATCGGTGGCGGAAATATTTTCCGCGGCGTGTCGGGAGCCGCCGCCGGGATGGAGCGCGCTTCGGCCGACTACATGGGCATGCTGGCGACGGTGATTAACTCGCTGGCGCTGCAGAGCGCGCTCGAACAGCGCGGGGTGGCGACGCGGGTGCAGTCGGCGATCTCGATGCAAACGGTGTGCGAGCCCTACATCCGCCGCCGCGCCTTGCGCCATCTCGAAAAAGGGCGGCTGGTGGTCTTTGCCGCCGGCACCGGCAACCCGTTTTTTACAACCGATACCGCGGCCGCGCTGCGCGCCTCGGAGATGGGCTGCGACAGCCTGTTGAAGGCGACCAAGGTCGATGGCGTTTACGACGCCGACCCCTACCGCGTCCCCAATGCGACCCGGTTCGACCGGCTCGACTACCGCGAGGTGCTGGCGCGCGACCTGCAAGTGATGGATGCGTCGGCGATCGCCTTGGCGCGCGAAAACCACATTCCGATCCTGGTGTTCTCGATCTTCGAGGGCGGCGGGTTCGCGCGGGTCGTGCGCGGCGAGGGGCGTTTCACGATCATCGATGGAGAGGCTGGTCACAAGGAGTGAGGTCATGCCGGAAGACTCGCTGCTGAAGGATCTCGGCCGCCGCATGGACGGTGCCCTCGACGTGTTGCGCAAGGAATTTGGCGGGTTGCGCACCGGGCGGGCCTCGGCGAGCCTGCTCGAACCGATCGCGGTCGCAGCCTATGGCGGGTCGATGCCGATCAACCAGCTGGCCAATGTCAGCGTGCCCGAACCGCGGATGATCACGGTGCAGGTCTGGGACCGGGCGATGGTAAAGGCGGTTGACAAGGCGATCCGCGAATCGGGCCTCGGGCTCAACCCGCAGACCGAGGGCCAGGTGATCCGCGTGCCGATCCCCGATCTGAACGAGGAGCGGCGACGCGAATTGACCAAGGTCACCGCGAGATATGCCGAGCAGGCGCGGGTGGCGGTGCGCAATGTTCGCCGCGACGGCGTAGAATTGCTGCGCCGCCAGGAAAAGGACGGAGAGATTTCGCAGGATCAGCAGCGGAAATCGCAACAGGACATCCAGCGGCTGACCGACGACGCGATTCGCCGCGTCGACGAGACCCTCGCGCAAAAGGATCGCGAGATCCTGCAAGTCTGATGAGGGTTTCGACCAGCGCCGGGGATGCGGCGCCGCGTTCATTGCCGCGCCACGTGGCGATCATCATGGACGGCAACGGCCGCTGGGCGCAGTCGCGCGGTCTGCCGCGCATCGCCGGCCATCGCCGCGGCGCCGAGGCGGTCAGGCGCACTGTCGCCGGCGCGGTCGAACTCGGTATCCCGTATTTGACCTTGTTCGGCTTTTCGTCCGAAAACTGGAAGCGGCCGTCGGGCGAGATCTACGATTTGATGGTTCTGTTGCGTCATTACCTGCTCGCCGAGATCGCCGAATTGCACCGCAACGGCATCCGCCTGAGGGTGATCGGCCAGATCGATCGTCTCGCTCCCGACATCGTCCAGCTGATCGAGCGCGCCGAAACGGTGACGCGCGACAACACCGCGATCACCTTGACGATGGCGCTGTCGTATGGCGGGCGGGCCGAGATCGCCGCCGCGGTGCAGGCGATCGCCGCCCAGGCGGTCGAGGGCAGCCTGGCGGTCGACGCGATCGACGAGGATTGTTTCGCGCGCCATCTGTTTACGGTCGGTCTGCCGGATCCCGACCTGCTGATCCGCACCAGCGGCGAGCAGCGCATCAGCAACTTTCTGTTATGGCAGTGCGCCTACTCCGAGTTGGTGTTTACCAAGACGTTGTGGCCGGATTTCGGCAAGAGCGATCTGGAACGGGCGATCGACGAATTTCGCGGGCGCGAGCGTCGCTACGGGGCGCGGGTTGGCTCTCGCTGAGCCGGGCGGCTTGCGGCTGCGGGTCGCCTCGGCGTTGGCGCTCGCACCGCTGCCGGTCGCCGCGATCTGGTTCGGCGGCGTGTGGCTGGCATTGCTGACAGGCGTGGCCGGCGCGGTGATGGCGTGGGAATGGGGCCGGCTGTGCCGTGGCGCGGGCGCGGAACGCGTCGCACCCGGTCCGGCCGAGATCGAGCTCGTGGGGATTGTCGTCATGGCCGTGGCGATAGCCGCTTTCGGCGCCGCCCGGGCGGCGGTCGCGGCGGCAATTCTGGGCGCCGGCCTGGTCTTTTGGACGGCGCGCCAAAAATCCGAAGGCGAACCTGCCTGGACGGCGCTCGGCACGCTGTGGGTGGCGCTGCCGTGCATCAGCTTTTTGTGGCTGGCGCGTGAGCAGGCCGGCGGCAGGGCGACGCTGTTGTGGCTACTGGCGGTGGTCTCGGCGACCGATATCGGCGCCTATGCGGTCGGACGCGGGGTTGGCGGGCCGCGTCTGGCGCCGCTCTGGAGCCCGCGGAAAACCTGGTCCGGGTTTGCCGGCGGGGTGCTGTGCGCCGCACTCGCCGGCGGCGCCACCGCACTCGCCCTCGGGGTGTGGCCGGCGTTGCCGCTGGTGCTGGTCAGCGCCGGCCTTGCGATCGTCGCGCAATTGGGCGATCTTGCCGAATCCGTGGCGAAACGCAGGTTCGGTGTGAAGGATTCAAGCGGCCTCATCCCCGGACATGGCGGGCTTCTCGACCGGCTCGACGGATTTCTTGCGGTGATCCCGGTGGTGGCGCTGATGACCGTTGTCGGCGGCCGTGGCGTTCTGGCATGGCAATAAGACCGCCCGTCGGCGCCCGGGCCCACCGGCGCCAAGATCGGGAGTGACGGGATGCGGAGCGTCACTATTCTCGGCTCGACCGGTTCGATCGGGCAAAACACCATCGATCTTGTGCAGCGCAACCCCGGCGCGTTCATGGTCGAGGCGCTGACCGCAAACCGCAATGCGACCCTGCTTGCCGAACAGGCCCGCGCCTTGGGCGCGCGCTTTGCCGCGATCGCCGACCCGGACCAGTATCCGGTGCTGCGCGAGGCGTTGGCCGGGGCCGGGGTCGAAATCGGATGCGGCCCCCAATCGCTGATCGAGGCGGCGCAGCGCCCGGCCGAATGGGTGATGGCCGGTATCGTCGGGGCCGCCGGCTTGGCCCCGACTTTGGCGGCGATCCGGCGCGGCGTCATCGTCGCTATCGCCAACAAGGAGGTGTTGGTTTGCGCCGGAGCCTTGGTCATGGGCGAGGTGGCGCGCCATGACGCGACCTTGCTGCCGGTCGACAGCGAGCACAACGCGATCTGGCAATGTTTTGATTTCGACCGCGTCGAGGGGATCGAGAAGATCACGCTGACCTGCAGCGGCGGTCCGTTCCGCGAGCGCGCCATCGAGGACATGCGCGAGGTCACCCCGAAGCAGGCGGTGGCCCACCCAAATTGGAGCATGGGGGCAAAGATCTCGGTCGATTCGGCGACTTTGATGAACAAGGGGCTCGAGCTGATCGAGGCGCACCACTTGTTCCAAATGCCGTCCGACCGGATCGACATCGTTGTCCATCCGCAATCGGTTATTCACAGCATGGTGAGCTATCGCGACGGCTCGGTCTTGGCGCAGCTCGGCTCGCCCGACATGCGCACCCCGATCGCCTATGCGCTGGGCTGGCCCGACCGGATTGCGACGCCGACCAAGCGGCTCGATCTGGCGGCGGTCGGAAAGTTGACCTTCGAGCTCCCGGACGAGCGGCGGTTCCCGGCGTTGCGCGTCGCGCGCCAGGCGCTGATGCGAGGAGGCGGCGCGCCGACCGTGCTGAATGCGGCAAATGAGACCGCGGTGCATGCCTTTCTCGAAGGAAGGATCGGTTTTTTGGACATTGTCGAGACGGTCGAGAGCACGCTGGCGGCGATCCCGGCAGATAATCTTGAATCGCTCGACGACGTCTATAATTACGACCATGCGGCCCGCGAAACGGCGGGCCGCATGATCCGCCGCAACACCGTGGCGCGTGCCCCCGCACCGATGGGTCTGTGATGATCGCGTTCCTGCACCACGGGTTCGACTACATCGTCCCGTTCTTGTTCGTCCTGACCGTGCTCGTCTTCGTGCATGAGTTCGGCCATTACTTTGTCGCCCGGCGAAACGGCGTCCGCGTCGACGTATTCTCGATCGGCTTTGGGCCCGAATTATTCGGCTGGTTCGATCGTGCCGGCACGCGCTGGAAGGTCAGCGCGATCCCGCTCGGCGGTTACGTCAAGATGTTCGGTGACAGCGACGCGAGTTCGGGCTTGCCGGTCGCTGGCCTCGCCCGAATGAGCCAGGCCGAACGCGACGTGTCGTTTCACTACAAGCGGCTGGGCCAGCGGGCCGCGATCGTCGCCGCCGGACCGGCGGCCAACTTCGTCTTTGCGATCGTCGTGCTGGCGGCGCTGTTTATGACCTTTGGCCAGCCTTTCACCCCGGCCCAAGTCGGCCAGGTCCAATCGGGCAGTGCGGCCGAGCACGCCGGGATCAAACCCGGCGACGTCATTGTCAGCATCAATGGCGACGGGGTGCAAAGTTTTGAGGATGTTCAGCAGGACGTCCGGCTCAATCCGGGCGTGCCGATGACCATAATGGTCAAACGCGACGGAAAGGACGTGCGCCTCGAGGCGACGCCGGCCAAGTCGGAGCTGACCGACCGGTTCGGAAATCATTATGAGATCGGGTTGCTGGGCATCGCCCATAACGGCGTCGACTATGTCAAGCGCGACCCGGCGACCGCCTTGATCCAGGCGGGAAAACAGACTTGGGACCTCTCGGCCTCGACGCTGAAGGCGATGTGGCAAATCGTCATTGGCACGCGCGGGACCGACGAGCTCGGTGGGCCGTTGCGGATCGCCCAGATGTCGCGCGACGTGGTGCAAGGCGGGGTCGTCGCGGTCGTCTGGTTCATGGCGGTGCTGTCGATCAATCTAGGGTTGATCAACCTGTTCCCCGTTCCAGTGCTTGACGGCGGACACCTGCTGTTCTATGCCGCCGAGGCGCTTCGCGGAAAGCCCCTCGGCCAGCGCGCTCAGGAATACGGCTTTCGCATCGGGCTCGCTTTGGTGCTCACACTGATGGTCTTTGCCACGTGGAACGATCTCGTCCACCTTCGGATTGTCGAGTTTGTAAAGAGGCTCGTGACCTGACGCGAGCCTAGTGTCGGGGATGGGGGTTCGAGTCGGGGGTGGGGGGTTTTGCGTTTCAGCAGACGGAATCGCGTGCTGTGGGCGGTGGCCGTCGTCTTTACCTTGACGACCACGGGATTGTCCCTAACGACGATCGCGCAGACCAATGGCGCCGCCGTGCAATCGGCGGGCGGATCTCAAAGCGGCCAGCAGGCGGCGCCGACGTTTGAAAGCGGGATGACGCCATCGACCTCACCGGGACAACAGCCGCCGGGACAAACGCCGGCGCCCGGTGCTCTGAGCGGTGGTCCCGCGCCGGTGCCGCCCGCGGCGCCGTCCGCACCGACTTTTGGCAGCGGCCTGACGCCACCCGCACCATCGGGACAACAGCCGGCGCCCGGGACGACGACCAATGGCACCCAGCCGACCCAAGCTGCGCCGCCACCGGCGCCGAAGCTTGAAAGCGGCATGACGCCGCCGGGGCAATCAACGCCGCCGACAGGTCAACCGCCGGCCCCGAAGCTCGAAAGCGGCACGACGCCGCCGGGGCAGCCAGCGCCCTCGACGGGTCAACCGCCGGCGCCGAAGCTCGAGAGCGGCATGCCGTCGCCGGCGGCACCGCCGGGCGCCGGCCCGGTGACCGTTCCGCCAAGCGCAGCGCCAACCGCCGAGCAACCGGAGGGTGCGCCGCCATCCGCGGCCAGAGCCCGAGAACATCGCCGCCCGCCATCACAGCCGGCCGCGGCGGGCCTGCCAGGCGCGGCGCCAGGGCCAGCGGGCCGCGGGCTTGCCGCGAGGCCGGCGCCGACGGCCGCCGTACCGACGATGGGCGGCGGTGTCGTCGCCGCCGTTCAGATCGTCGGCACGCAGCGGATCGAGACCGACACCGTCCGCTCCTACCTGCAGATCCAGCCCGGCGACGCGTGGGATTCGGAAAAACTCGACGCGTCCCTAAAGGCGCTGTTTGCGACCGGTCTGTTCGCCGATGTCAATTTGAGTCGGGTCGGCAACGTGCTCGTCGTCAAGGTCGTCGAAAACCCGATCATCAACCGCATCGCCTTTGAAGGAAACCACAAGCTCGACGACAAGGAACTCAACGCCGAAATCCAGGAGCGCCCGCGTGTCGTCTACACCCGCTCGCGGGTGCAGGCCGACGTCAGAAGGATTCTCGACCTCTACCGCCGGCACGGCAGGTTTGGGGCGACGGTCGAGCCCAAGGTGATCGAGCTTTCGGAGAACCGCGTCGATCTCGTCTTCGAGATCAACGAGGGCGAGTTTACCGGCATCCGCAGCATAAATTTCGTTGGCAACAAAGCTTTCAGCGAAAGCAAGCTGCGGGGCGTGATCGCGACCACGGAAAGCCGTTGGTATCGCTTCCTGTCGACCAACGACAGCTACGACCCCGATCGGATGACCTATGACCGCGACCTGCTGCGCAGGTTCTATCTGACCGAGGGCTATGCCGATTTCCACGTGCTGTCGGCGGTGGCCGAGCTGACGCCCGAGCGCGACGGTTTTATCGTCACCTTTACGATCGACGAAGGCGAGCGCTATCGTTTCGGCAAGGTAGGGGTGAACATAAAGCTCAAGGGCCTGCCGGAATCGGCGGTATTGCCGCTGCTGACCGTCCATTCGGGCGATTGGTACAACGCCCAAGAGGTGGAAAATTCGATTTCGGCGCTCACCAACGCGATCGGCACGCGCGGCTATGCATTCGTCGAGGTCAAGCCCGATATCACCCGCAATCGCAACAACCATACCATCGACATCACCTTCGATGTCCAGGAGGGGCCGCGGGTCTATGTCGAGCGCATTGACATTGTCGGCAACGTGCGCACCCTCGACAAGGTGATCCGGCGCGAGTTTCAGCTCGTCGAGGGCGATGCGTTCAATACCGAAAAGATGCAGCGCTCGCAGGAGCGCATCAAAAACCTCGGTTTTTTCAAAAAGGTCCAGGTGACCAATGGCCCGGGCTCGGCGCCGGACAAGACGGTGGTGACGGTGGAGGTCGAGGAGCAGTCGACAGGCGAGCTGTCTTTTGGCCTGGGCTTTTCGACCAGCGACGGACCGCTCGCCGACGTCAACATTCGCGAGCGGAACTTCCTGGGTCGCGGGCAGGATGTGCAGATCGGCGCGGTGGTGTCGCTGCGGTCGCAGCAGGTCCAATTGAGCTTCACCGAGCCGTATTTTCTTGACAAGAACATTGCCGCGGGCTTCGACATTTTTGAAATCAAGACCAGCCCCACGGTCAACTTCTTCACCGGGATAATACCTCCCTACGAGCAGTTTTCGTATGGTGGAGCATTGCGCGCCGGCTACCAGATCACCGACAATCTGCGCCAGACGCTGAAATATACCGTTCGTTCGGATACGATCGAGGACATCCAGAGCGACGCCTCCTTGTTTATCGCCTTGCAGCAGGGGACCCATGTCACCTCGGCGGTCGGGCAGGTCCTGCTTTACGACCGGCGCGACGATCGTCTCGAACCGACCAGCGGCTATTATGTCTCGCTGGGGAACGATTTCGCCGGCGTGGGATTTGGCGTCGACTATGTCCGCTCGAAGGTCACCTTTGGCTATTACTACCCGGTGGCGCCGGAATGGGTGTTGAGTTTTACCGGCGAGGCGGGCGACGTTTTCGGCTGGAACGGACAGCAGGTTCTGCTGCAAGACCGCTTTTTCGTCGGCGGCGACAATCTGCGCGGCTTCCAGGACGCCGGGATCGGTCCCCGCGATTCAGTCGACAGCGACGCGCTCGGCGGCCAGAAATATTATGTCGGGTCGGTGACTTTGGGCGTGCCGCTCGGCCTCCCCAAGGAGCTCGGAATCAGCGGCCGCGTGTTCAGCGATTTCGGCACACTCTATTCGCTCGAGCCGACAACCCTCTCGCTGACGCCGGCGCAACTGGCGACGACCGGCGGGGTCACGCCGCAGGTTTTGGATTCGCCGGCGATCCGGGTCAGCACCGGGGTCGGGATATCGTGGAAATCGCCGGTCGGTCCGATCCGCCTCGATGTCGCCTATCCTATCCGGAAGGAGCCCTTCGACCAGACCCAGTTCTTTAGGGTCAGCTTTGGGACAAAATTCTGATGGCGAATTTTCCGTTCCGGCGAGCGGCGCTGCCGCTGGCATTGATGTTGGTCTGTGCCGGCACCGCCATGGGTCAGGCGCCTCCCGCTAAGGCGCCGGCACCGCCGCCCCCCGCCGCCGCGCCGCCGCCGCCGGCGCCGTTGCCGGCGGCGCAGAACCTGAACGTCATGGTCGTCGATGTGCAGGCGCTGCTGCAGAACTCGAAGGCGGCGAAGATGGTGCGCGGCCAAATCGAACAAAAGCGCAACGAATACAGCAAAGAGATCTCACGTCAGGAAGAGGCGCTGCGCGCCGAGCGCGACGCCTTGCAGCGCCAGCAGGCGACAATGTCGGCGGACACGCTCAACAAAAAGGGGCGGGACTTTCAAGAAAAGGTCAATAACCTCGACCGTGACGTCCAAAGCAAACGCGCCGCTCTGGAAAAATCCAACAACGACGCGCTGACCAGGATTCAGCAGACGATGCTGAAGATCATCGCCGACATCGCCAGGCAGCGGCGGGCGAACCTGGTACTGCAGCGCACCGATCTGGTGCTGTTCGACCAGTCGTTCGACGTGACCGACGAGGTGATGCAAAAGCTGGATGAAGAACTTCCGGTGCTGACCGTCAATTTCGCCACGCCTGAGCCGGTGCCGGCCGCCAGTGCCGAGCCCGACGAGCCGCCGCCGGCGCCGGCGGCCACCGCCAAGGCCGCCACTGCCAAGGCCGCCAGCGCCAAGGCGAAGAGGAAATAGGGCGCGGCGGCGATTAGTCGATGGCAGACCCCCGCTTTTTCTCCCGCGCCGGCCCGTTCACGCTTGCCGAGCTGGCGCGGGTCTGCGGCGCGGGGCTGGTCGACGGCGAGGACGCGGCAAAGCTGTGCCGCGACGTGGCGCCGCTCGAAACCGCCGGCCCAGACGAGGCGAGCTTTCTCGAAAACCGCAAATACCTGCCGGCATTCCGTTGCTCGCGCGCGGGTGCCGCCTTTGTCGATCAAGCCGCGGCCGCGCAGGCGCCGCCGGGCATGGCGTTGCTGCTCAGTAATGAGCCGTACAAGGCGTACGCGCTGGCGGCGAGAGCCTTTTACCCCCCGCCGCCGTTCACCGCCGGCCGCGCGCCGTCGGCGCTGGTCGATCCGACGGCAATCGTGCCCGAGGATTGCGAGATAGGCCCGAATGTCGTGATCGAGGCGCGAGTGCGGCTCGGCCGGCGCTGCCGGGTCGGCGCCAATACGGTCATCGCTGTCGGGGTCGAGACTGGCGACGATTGCCATATCGGCGCCAATGTCACGGTCAGCCACGCGCTGATCGGCGCGCGCGTCGTCTTGCATCCGGGGGTGCGCATCGGCCAGGCCGGGTTCGGCTTCGCCCCCGACAGGGCGGGTCCGGTCAAGGTGCCTCAGCTCGGTCGCGTCGTGATCGGCGACGATGTCGATATCGGCGCCAACACGACGGTCGATCGCGGCTCGGGTCACGATACCGTGATCGGCGGCGGCTCGATGATCGATAATCTGGTGCAGATCGCCCACAACGTCGTGCTCGGGCGGTGCTGCATCCTGGCCGGGCAAGTCGGTATTTCGGGCAGTACGCGGCTCGACGATTTTGTCATGATCGGCGGACAAGGAGGGCTCGCCGGCCACTTGCAGATCGGCGCCGGGGCGCGCATCGCCGCCAAATCCGGGCTGATGCGCGACGTGCCGGCGGGGAGGACGGTAGCGGGCATCCCGGCCGTGCCGATCGCCGATTTCATGAGGCAGACCTCGGCGCTGCAGCGGCTGGGAAGGAAAAGGGACGGGCGATGAACGATCCGGCTGCTACCGGAGAGCAACCCGTTCAATCGGCCTGCGCCTCCGCCGAAGTCATTCAAATCGACATCCAGCGGATCATGGAAATGATCCCGCACCGTCATCCGTTTCTGATGATCGACCGGGTCGTCGATGTGGTGTCGAACAATCAGGCGACCGGGATCAAGAACGTCTCGATTAACGAGAGCTATTTCCAGGGCCATTTTCCGGCGCGGCCGGTCATGCCGGGGGTGCTGATTATCGAGGCGATGGCGCAGACGGCGGCGGTACTCGTGGTTCATACTTTGGGCCCCGCCTCCGAAGGCAAGCTCGTCTACTTCATGAGCGTCGACAACGCCCGCTTTCGCCGCCCGGTGTTTCCCGGCGATCAGCTCGCCGTCCATGTCGTCAAGCAGCGCAGCCGCGGCAACGTGTGGAAGTTCGAGGGCCGGGCCAAGGTCGGCGACACCCTGACCGCCGAGGCCGTGTTTGCGGCGATGATCCTCGATCGATAGGCGACCGGAGCGTGCCGCAAATTCATCCGACCGCCATCGTCGCGTCGAGCGCGCGGTTGGCACGCGATGTCGTCATCGGCCCTTATTGCATCGTCGGGGAACAGGTCGAGCTGGGGGCCGGCGTCAGCTTGCGGGCGCATGTGGTCATCGACGGGCGCACGACGGTCGGCGCCGCCACCCGAATATTCCCGTTCGCCTCGATCGGGCAGGAACCGCAAGACCTCAAATACCGCGGCGAAGAATCCTCGCTCGTCATCGGCTGCCGCAACATCATCCGCGAATACGTGACAATGAACCCCGGGACGACCGGCGGCGGCATGGTCACCAGGGTCGGCGACGACTGCCTGTTTATGGTCGGCGCCCATGTCGCGCATGACTGCCAGATCGCCGACCATGTGATCATGGCCAACAACGCGACCTTGGCCGGACATGTCGTCATTGAGGAATACGCCTTTCTCGGCGGGCTGTGCGCGGTCCACCAATTTGTGCGGATCGGCCGCCACGCGATGATCGGCGGCATGTCCGGGGTCGAGCGCGACGTGATCCCCTATGGCCAGGTGATGGGCGACCGCGCCCGGCTGACCGGTCTCAACATCATCGGGATGCAGCGCCGCGGCTTTAGCCGCGAGGACATCCAGGGGTTGCGCAATGCCTATCAATTTTTGTTCCATGCGCCCGGCACCCTAAGCGACCGGGTCGGCGAGACCGCCCTTCGCTTTGCCGGGATCGGTCCGGTCGAAGACATCGTCCAATTTATCCGCGCCGATTCGAGCCGGGCGATATGCCAGCCCAAGGAGATGAATGGCGGATAGTCGAGGCGCCGCACCGCCGGCGGAAAACAAACTCGGTATCGTCGCCGGTAATGGCGGGCTGCCGCGACGGCTTGTCGAGGCATGCCGGACAGCGGGCCGCGAGGTGTTCGTGCTGGCGCTCGAAGGGGCCGCGGCACCCGAGACGGTCGCCGATGTCGCCCATGCCTGGTGTCCGATCGGCGCCGCCGCCCGCGGTCTCGCCTTGCTGCGCGAGAACGAGGTGCGCGAACTGGTGCTGGCGGGCGGTGTGCGGCGGCCCTCGCTCGCCTCGCTGCGGCCGGATTGGCGCGCCGCCAAATTCTTTGCCCGCGTCGGCTACCGGGCGCTCGGCGATGACGGGCTTTTATCCGCGGTCGTCGCCGAATTGGAACGAGAGGGGTTTCGGGTCGTCGCACCCGATCAAGTGCTGCAAGCGAGCCTGGCACCGGAGGGCGCGTTTGGCGATGTCCGTCCCGACGAGCAGGCAATGACCGACATCGCGCACGGCGCGCGCATCGCGCGGGCTTTGGGCGCGCTCGACGTCGGCCAGGCTGTCGTCGTGCAGCAAGGGTTGGTGTTGGGGGTCGAAGCGATCGAGGGTACCGACGCGCTGCTGCGGCGCTGCGCCGGGTTGCGCCGCGAGGGGCCGGGCGGCGTCCTCGTCAAGGTCGAGAAGCCGGGTCAGGAGCAGCGCGCCGACCGGCCGACGATCGGGCCGCTAACCGTGGCGCTCGCCGCCGAGACCGGTCTGCGCGGGATCGCGGTCGAAGCCGGGGCGACGATCGTCGTCGACCGCGACGAAACCGTCGCCGCGGCCGACCGCGCCGGGCTGTTCGTCCTTGGCATCCGCCGGATTTGACCGCGGGCGAAGGCAGCGCCGCGGAGGCGCCGTTCATTTTTATCGTCGCCGGCGAACCTTCCGGCGATGCGCTCGGTGCGGCATTGATCAAGGCATTGCGGCAGCGCATTGGCGGCCGGCTCCGGGTCGCCGGGGTCGGCGGCGAGCGCATGCGCGAGGAGGGCCTCGAAAGCCTGGTGCCGCTCGCCGATCTCGCGGTGATCGGCGTCGCCGAGGTGTTGCCGCGGGCGCCGCTGATCCTGCGCCGGGTGCGCGAAACAGTGGCGGCGGTGCGCGCGCTGCGCCCCGACGCGGTCGTGACGATCGACAGCTCGGGCTTCAGCTGGCGCATCGCCGAGCGGTTGCGGCGATCAGGCGAAACCCTGCCATTGGTCCACTACGTGGCGCCGATGGTGTGGGCGTGGCGCGCCGGGCGGGCGCGGCGCATGGCCCGCTGGTACGACCATCTGATGGCGCTGCTGCCGTTTGAGCCGCCTTATTTCGAGCAGGTCGGGCTCGCCTGCTCCTATGTCGGCCATCCGGTGCTCGACAGCGGCGCCGATCGCGGCGACGGCATCAGATTTCGCGCGGCATATGGGGTCGGCGCCGATGAGGCGCTGATCGCGGTGTTGCCGGGCAGTCGCGGCGGCGAGGTGCAGCGGCTGCTGCCGATATTTGGCGCGGCGTTGGCACGTCTCGAGGCACTGATCGGCCGATTTCGCGTCGTCGTGCCGACGGTGGCGACGGTCGCGAATGTGGTGACCGAGGCTGCCCGCGTCTGGCCCGGCGACCCTGTCGTCGTGCTCGGCCCGCAAGACAGATACGACGCCTTTGCCGCGAGCCGTGCGGCAATCGCCGCGTCTGGTTCGGTGGCGTTGGAATTGGCGATGGCGCGGTTGCCGATGGTCGTCTGCTATCGCCTGAACCCGCTGACCGAGGCGTTGCTCGACCGGGTGGTGCGGGTGCGCCAGGTCAATCTCGTCAACCTGCTGCTCGAACGGCCGGTCGTGTGCGAGCTGTTGCGCGGCGAATGCACCCCCGAGCGGCTCGCCGCGGAGGCGGCGCGGCTGGTCCGGGACGAACAGGTGCGCGCCGCGCATGTTGCGGGGTATGATGCGGCGCTGCGCCGTCTCGCGGCGGGCGGCCGGTCGCCGAGCCTGCGGGCGGCCGACCAGGTCCTCGCGATCGTGGCGGCGCGCCGGTGCGGTGGACCCGCATCGCCCCTACCCCGACGGAGGAATAAACGATGGCCGTAACCGAAGTCGCCGAAACCACCAAGCCCGCAGCCGAGACCGAAAAGTACCGCTATCTGCACACGATGATCCGGGTGCGCGACCTCGACAAGTCGCTCGAATTTTACACCGGGCAGTTGGGTATGAAATTATTGCGCAAGCGCGACTACCCAACCGGCAAGTTCACCCTCGCCTTTGTCGGCTATGGCGACGAGAGCGACAGCACCGTGCTCGAACTGACCCATAATTGGGAGCAGGCCGAGCCCTATGCGCTCGGCGGCGCCTTTGGCCATCTCGCGCTCGGCGTGCCCGATGTCTACAAGGCCTGCGAGCGGCTCGGTGCCGCCGGCGTCAAGATCCCGCGGCCGGCCGGGCCGATGGCGCATGGCGGCTCGGTCATCGCCTTTATCGAAGACCCCGACGGCTACCGCATCGAACTCGTCCAGCGGTCGTAACCCTTCGTTCCCCCGTACCGCGGCACCCTCACCCGCTTCCCGGATCCGTAGTCCGGGGTCGGCCCCCTCTTCCGCAATGCGGAAGAGGGAGGGCGCACCGTGACAGCGGTAGAAAGAGTGAGAATGTAGCTGACACCGATAGGCCGGGATCTTTCACGGAAGCCTGTTTTCGAGCGACTTCCTGCGCGAATTGAACGCCAGACCGAGGGCGACCTGATCTGGCCGGTCCTGAATTGCCTCGGCTGGACCGAAAGCCTGCGTCAGCAAAAATTTGGCGCCACGCGGCCGGGAGGATGTGCCCGACGGAGTTCTTTTCGCGGAGGGCGCGAAAGAGGCCCGGGCCAACGCCTCCCCGGAGGAGTGGCGGTGCCTCAATTTCGGCCTCGCCGTCGTCGAATCAAAGCGGTGGCGACGGCCGCTCGCTTTCGTCCGAGGACGGCGACCGCTTTTCCCGGCGTAACGCCCTGCCGGCGTAACGCCCTGCCGGCGTAACGCCTGCCTTTTACCGACTTGACTGCCCGTCCAGCGCTGCGCGCAAGGCCGTCCAGTGGGAAAGCTTGGCGGCAAAGTCGAGCCGCGCGTGCGCCGGGCTCGTCGACGGCACCGCCAGATAGGAAATGCCGGGCCGCCGCGGGAAATGGCGATCGTAGAGCCGGCGGGCGCCGGTGCCGTTGAATGCGACGGCGGCGATCGACGGGTGCGCGTCGAGCAATCGGTCGATCGCGTTCGGGATCTCGCGGCGGATCGTGGCGTCGGCGCTGGCCTCGCGCTCGCCCTGCATGCACACATCCCACAGCGCCACCCGCCGTGCCGTCGCAAAGGCCAGCTTTGCCGCGTAGTCGGCAGCCGGCACGGCGTCGAACAACGCGAACAGGATCGGCCAGAACAGATTGCGGGGATGGGCGTAATATTGCTGGCGCCGCAAGGATTCTTCGCCGGGCAAGGTGCCGAGCACCAGCACCCGAGCTGTCGCGTCGATGATCGGCGGGAAACTCCGTTTCGGCGACACGGCGGCCATGGCGCCTCCGCCGAATGCGGCCTTCAGGCGCGCTCCTTCATCCGACATAGCGGCCGAGGCGGACCGCCGTCTGCCCCTTGCCCGAGCGGCGCGATGGCATGATCAGCACGCAATCGTCATAGGGGGTCCGCACCTCGCGCCCGCCGTCGCGGCCGATCAGGGTCCCCCTGGGGGTCAGCACTTCGAGCCCGCGGAAATCGCCGACAAATTCGAACCGGTCGCCGGCGATCGTCACCGCCTCGGTTACCTCGATGACCCGCTGACGCGGCTGGGCGTCGAAATCGGGCCCGCCGATCGGCGCCGCATCGTCATGAGCCAGCGTGCCGAGTGCCACGAGAAACCGCAGCATGACGTCGGTCGCGACCTCGCCGGTGCGCCGCAGCCAGTGCTGACCGGCTTCGATCAGCAGCGCGGTTTTGTCCGAGGCGGTATCGCCGAACGCACCGTAATCGCGCATTCGCTTGCCGGCGGCGTGCCCGGCATCGCACATGATCAGCTCGGGGATGCCGACGCGCCGCGCCAGCGTCACCGACCGGTCGAGCGGGCCGGCAAGCATCAGGGGTGCGGTCGCGTGCTGCATCGAATGGATGTCGAGCAAAAAATCGGCGGCGTCGACAAACCGGCGGAGCACCCGCGCGCGGGCAAGTTCGGTCGATTGGCGCGCACCGTCCAGGGTTGCCGCGTCCCACAAGCGGTTGAAATCCTCATCGACAAAGCGCGAAGCCACCGGAAAGCGCGGGTTGAAGCTGTGATAGGCGGCAACATTGTCGAAGGCCAAGGTCAGCTTGCCCCAGCGCGGCCGCGGCCCGGCGCGGAGCAGCCGGTCGAGCGCCACCGCACCGCAGATCTCGTTGCCGTGGGTCAGCGCGGTGACCAGCACATGCGGCCCGGCGACGCCGCTGTCAAAGGTCGTGACGTACTCGACCCCGGTATTGCCGGCGCGGTACGGCTCGATATCGGGCGGGGTCAGCTCGACGAAATAGTTCGGCTCGGGCACGCGGCGCTCCCGCTGTCGGGGTGGAAAGCGGATATCTTGCACCCGATCCGCAATCAGGTCACCCCGGCACCGCATGGCACAAAGCGGCCGCTCATCTCAACCTGCGGCCCAGTCGAACAGCCGGCCGATGAATTTCTCGCACCGCGCGATCTGGTCGAGATCGACGAATTCATCGGGCTTGTGCGCCTGCTCGATCGATCCCGGCCCGCAGACGATCGTCGCGATGCCGGCCTGCTGAAACAGCCCCCCTTCGGTGCCGAATGCAACCTTGCCGGTGCCGTTGACCCCGGTCAATGACGCGACCAGCCGAGTGATCTCGGCGTCGTCGGGGGTGTCGAGACCAGGAAAGGCGCTCAGCTCCTCAAACGCGATCGCCGCTTCGGAGCGCACCGCGCGCATGTCAGGCAGCAGCCGCTCCGCGGCGAAGGCGCGCAACTCGGCGATCCCGGCCTCGGGATCGTCGCCTGGCAGCAGGCGGAATTCGAAATCGAAGCTGCATTCCTTGGGCACGATGTTGAGCGCGGTGCCGCCGTGGATGACGCCGGTCTGGATCGTCGTGTAAGCCGGCGTGTAGGCGGGGTCGAACGGGCCGAACTCGCGCTTCTTCCGCGCCATCGCCTTGAGCTCGGCGACCATCTCGGCCGCCGCCTCGATCGCGTTGACGCCGAGATGGGTCAAGGCTGAGTGGCACTCGAACCCGTGCACCTGGCAGCGAAAACTGCGCTTGCCCTTATGCCCGGTTACCGGCTGCATCATCGTCGGTTCGCCGACGACGCACAGAAGCGGTCGGTCCGGCCGCTGGCCGATCGCCGCGACCAGCCGGCGCGCGCCGCGGCAGCCGACCTCCTCGTCATAGGAAAAGGCGAGATGGATCGGGACCCGCAGCCGCCGTGCGGCGATGGTCGGCAGCAGCGCCAGCACCACCGCGATAAAGCTTTTCATGTCGGCGGTACCGCGCCCGAACAGGCGGTCATCCTTGGCGAGCACGGTGAACGGGTCGCTGTGCCACTCCTGGCCGTCAACCGGGACGACGTCGGTGTGCCCCGACAGCATGATCCCGCCGACACCCGCCGGCCCGATGGTGGCGTACAAATTGGCCTTGTTGCCGGTCTCGTCGAAGATCAGCTCGCTCTTGACGCCGTAGTGGTCGAGATAGTCGCGTGCGAACTCGATCAGCGCCAAATTCGAGCCGCGGCTCGTGGTGTCGAAACCGACCAGCCGGCGCACCATCTCGACGCTGTCGATCGCCACCGTGTTCATCGGAGAACGGTAGGCTCAATCACGCTGCCACGCCAGCGATACGCGCGCCTCGGCCGGCTTGCTCCGCGAACGTGCAATCCGTAAATTTGCCGTGATAGAAGGCAATGGCCCACTATGCATCATCGGGGCCCCGGGGCGAGCGCGGGGGTGCGGCAAGAATATGAGCCGAATCGGATGAGCCTTGAAATCCCCGGCGTGCTGTGGCGCCGCGACCCGGAGGCGGTGGAGGTGCCGCTGGTCTTCGACTCGCCGCACAGCGGGTCGGATTACCCGGCGGATTTCCACTTTACGTGTCCGCTCGAAACCCTGCGCCGCGCCGAGGACGCGTATGTCGACGAGCTTTACGCCGCCGCACCCGCGCACGGCGCGACCTTGATCGCCGCACTGTTCCCGCGCAGCTATCTCGACCCCAACCGCGGCGCCGACGACATCGACGAGGCCCTGATCGACGGCCGGTGGCCAACGCCGCTGAAGCCCTCGCAAAACACCCGCGCCGGGCTGGGTCTGGTCCGCCGGGTCGCCCGGCCGAGTACGCCGATCTATGACGGCAAGCTCACCGTCGACGAGGTCCTGACCCGGATCGAGCGCTGCCACACCCCCTATCATCGCGTGCTCGACGAAGCCTGCACCCGGCTCCATGCGACATTCGGCACGGTCTGGCACGTCAACTGCCATTCGATGCCGTCAAAACGCAGCGCCCGCGATATCGGCCGCCCGGCCGATTTTGTGCTCGGCGATCGCGACGGCACGACTTGCGCCAAGGAATTTACCGATTTCGTCGCGAGCGTGCTGCGCCGCCGCGGCTATGACGTCCGCATCAACGAGATCTACAAGGGTGTGGAAATCGTCAAGCGCCAGGGCCGGCCGTCGGCGCGCCGTCACAGCCTGCAGATCGAGGTCGACCGCGCGCTCTATATGGACCAGAAGACGTTGCATAAGAATTCGAACTTCGTCCAACTTCAGACGGACATCTCCCACTTGATCGAAATGCTCGGACATTTTTGCCGGCAAGGATCGATGAGGGCGACGATGGCAATCGATCCAATGAGGTAAGCTGTCTGATGGCGGCGAACATCACTCTCGACATGCTGGCTTCCGCCGGCAGCGATGATTTTCCGGTCATCGATCTCGCTGGTTATCGAGCCGGGGCGCCGAGGGCGCTTGGCGAGGTCGCGCGCCAATTGCGCGCCGCGCTCGAAAAAATCGGTTTTTTGATCGTCGTCAATCACGGCGTCGAGGCTGATCTCCTCGACGGAATCGTCGAACAGACCCGCCGCTTTCACGCCCTGCCGATCGCCGAAAAGATTGCGCTCGGGACCGATCGCGGCACCGGCAACGGGTTTACCGGCTATCTCGCTTCGGGCGGCTATTCGGTGCGCACCTCAAAAGTCAACGACAACACCAAGCCCGACCTCAACGCCGCGTTTTTTGTGGACCGCGAGCGCGCGCTCGACGATCCCGAAATCCTCGCGGGAAAGCTGTTTCGCGAGCGGAACAAATGGCCGGCGAGCCTGCCCGGCTTTCGCGAGTTCCTGTTGCGCTATTGGGATGCGCTGGAGGCGTTTTCGCGCGGGCTGCTGCCCGCTTTCGCCGCGGCCCTCGATCTGCCGCCGGAATATTTCGATCGCGCTTTCGACGACGCACAATGCGTATTGCGGCTGTCGCATTTTCCGGCGGTGCCGTATCAGGCCAACCAGTTCGGCCTGGCGCCCCACACCGACGCCAATTTCTTCACGGTGCTGCCGCAGGCCAATGTCGAGGGTCTGTATATTCGTCCGCAGGGCGGCGACTGGATTAATGCGCCGCGCATCCCGGGCTCGTTGATCATCAATTCCGGCGACATGTGCCGGCGTTGGACCAACGACCGTTTTCTGTCGACCGAGCATCTGGCAATAAATCTGAGCGGCCGGGACCGCTATTCGACTCCGTTCTTTTACACCCCGCACGTCGACCATCCGATCGTGTGCCTGCCGACCTGCTGTGACGACGCCAACCCGGCGAAGTATCCGCCGATCGCCTATGGCGAGTACCGCCTTTGGTGGCTCGACAACAACTACCGGACGAAACTCGAGGAGGCATGATGGCCAAGATCCCGAAAGTTCTGCACTCGCACATCGACACCGCTTTTCCGGCGAATGTGTGCCTGGTCGGCAGCGTCTTGCCCGACGGCTTTGCGCAGATCACGCCGCGCGGCGGCACGATGGTTTACGACGACGAGCACATCGCGCTGTGGGAGCGCGGCAAGGGCTCGACCAACGCCAATCTGCGCGACGGCACGGCGCTGACGGTATATTTCCGCAAGCCGCAATTGCGCGAAGAGGGCGTGTTGCCAAAGGGCGGCATCGCCCGGTTGTACGGCCGGGCCAAGGTCTACAAATCGGGGCCGGTCTATGAAGAAGTCTGGCGCCGCCTGGTCCAGCCGGAAAAAGACCGCGATCCGCAAAAGGCGGGCTTTGCCGTGCTGATCGACATCGAGCGCGCCGAGGACCTCGACGGCCAGCCGCTGACGCTCGACTGACCACCGCCCGCGCGCGGGCGGTGGTCAGCGCGCCGGGTTGGCATTCAGCCGCGCCAGGCGGTGCTCCGCCTCGCTCGCGCCGAGATCGCGGGCGCGAAGATACCATGCTCGCGCCGCGCTCGGGTCGGCACGTTGGGTCCACAGATGGAACCGGTGCAGGAAAAATGGATCGTAGGTGGCGCCCGTCCCGAGCGCTCCCCGGCCCTCGCCCCCTTCGATCGCGCGCTCGTAGAAAAGGCGTGCGGTGGCGAGATCGCCGCGCCGAAAAGCGGCGTCTCCCCGAACCAGCAGGCTTGCAATCTCGGCCTTTGGCAATGACGGGCTCAGTGGCTGGTCGCGCGGCGCGGCGGATTGCGATGGGCGCGAGCGCTGGCCGGGCGTCGCGGTCGCAGCCCCCGCCGGCGTGCCGGGAACCGGGGCATCGGGTCGGGGCAACGACGCCATCGCCGGCAGCGTCTCGCCCGCGGGCGCGCCCTTCCGTGCGGGGGATGGCGGATTTGCATCGGCGGTGACCCGCGGCGCTGATGTCGGTGCCGCCACTTGGTGCGCCGGTGCTTTGATCGCGGTGGCGGCGGGCGGCGCCAGCGCGGACACTTTGCCAGCCGGTCGGAGCACGCCACTCTGGATGGCGGGCGGGGCCGAAATCGCGATCGCGGGCTTCGACGCCGCCGGAAGCGCTGCTGTCGCCGGCTGAGCGATGAAGCGGCCGGGCGGAATTTCCGGGCGCCCGGTTTGGCCCGATTGCTGCGCCAGCAAGAGCAGCCCAGCCCCAAAAAAAGCGATGACCGTGGCGGTGGCGGAGAGACCTAGCCCGCAAAGGCAGAAAATGGCGCTGGCGCCGGCAATCGTGCGGCGCCGCGGCGCGGACAAACCCGGCGGCAAACCGGATCGCGCCGGCGCCTCGCGTGAAGATGATTGTAGCGTCAGACCGAGCATGTCTTGTTCCTGTGAAGCCGCCTTGTGCTACCCGGACAACATGATATTTGAATTATGAGGTATCTAACTGCCGCACCTCGGGATTCGACCGGATGAGCTGGCTCACCAACATTGTTTTGCCCAAGATCCGCGCCGTCGTCAGCAAAAAGGACGTGCCGGACAATCTGTGGAAAAAGTGTCCGGGCTGCGAGCAGATGCTGTTCCACCGCGAGCTCGACGCCAATCTCGACGTTTGCCGCAACTGCGGCCACCATCTGCGCATCGGCGCCGCGCGGCGCCTCGCGATCCTGTTCGACGATGGCGACTTCTCGCGCATCGAATTGCCCAAGACGATCGTCGACCCGCTGCGCTTTCGCGACCGCCGGCGCTATGGCGACCGCCTGAAAGAGGCGCAGGCGGCCCATGGCCCGGGCGGCGACGCGGTCGTTGTCGCGCACGGCCGGACCGGCGGGCAACGAGCGGTCGTCGCCGTCTTTGAATTTGGCTTTATGGGCGGCTCGATGGGGGTCGCCGCCGGCGAGGCGGTGCTGGCCGCGGCGCGGCTCGCGGTGTTCCAGGAAGCCGCCCTGATCGTCGTCCCGGCCTCGGGCGGGGCGCGCATGCAGGAGGGCGCGTTGTCCTTGATGCAGATGCCGCGCACGATCATTGCCGCCGACATGGTCAAGGAGGCCGGCCTCCCGTATGTCGTGCTGTTGACCGATCCAACCACCGGCGGTGTGTCGGCCTCGTTCGCGATGGTCGGCGATATCACCGTGGCCGAGCCTGGCGCCGTGATCGGCTTTGCCGGCGCGCGGGTCATCGAGGAGACGATCCACGAAAAGCTGCCGGAGGGGTTCCAGCGCGCCGAATACCTGCTCGATCACGGCATGATCGACATGGTGGTGCCGCGCGCCGAATTGCGCGCGACGATCGGGCGGCTGCTCGGCCTGTTGCGCGACCCGCTGCCGCCGGCGCCGCCGGCGCCAAGTGCTGCCGAGACGGCATGACCACAGCCGCCAGCGACATTGTACTGGCGCGGCTGACCCGGCTGCACCCGAAGCTGATCGACCTCTCGCTCGGCCGCATCGAAGGGCTGCTCGCCGCACTCGGCAATCCGCAGGACCGTTTGCCGCCAGTCATCCATGTCGCCGGTACCAACGGCAAGGGCTCGACGGTCGCGACCTTGCGCGCCTGCCTCGAAGCCGGCGGCTGGCGGGTTCATGCCTACACCTCGCCGCATCTGGTGCGCTTTCACGAGCGCATTCGCCTCGCCGGCGAACTGATCGGGGAAGACCGGCTGATCCTGTTGCTCGAAGAATGCGAAGGCGCCAATCGCGGCGCGCCGATCACCTATTTCGAGATCACCACCGCGGCGGCCTTGCTCGCCTTTGCCCGCGTACCGGCCGATTTCGTATTGCTCGAAACCGGGCTCGGCGGCCGGCTCGACGCAACCAACGTCGTCAAGCATCCGGCGGCGACCGCGATCACCCCGATCTCGCTCGACCACCAGGCCTTTCTCGGCGACACGATCGCCGCCATCGCCGGCGAGAAGGCCGGCATCCTGAAAGCGGGCGCGCCGGCGGTCATCGGCCCGCAGATGCCCGAGGCCGCCGCCGTCTTCGACGCCCGCGCCGCCGAAATCGGCGCCCCGCTCTATCGCTTCGGCCGGGAGTGGCGGTGCATGGCCGATAATGGCGGGATGCGCTACGAAGGCCCGCATTGGCGCTGCGACCTGCCGTTGCCGTCGCTGTTGGGCGGGCACCAGATCGTCAATTCCGGCGCCGCGATCGCCTGTCTCGAACAGCTGACCGCATTTCCGATCACCGCGGACACGATCGCCCAAGGGCTGCGCCATATCGACTGGCCAGCGCGACTGCAGCGGCTCGGCCGCGGCCCGCTCTCCGAGGCTCTGCCCGAGGGCTGGGAATTGTGGCTCGACGGCGGCCACAACCCGGGTGCCGGCGAGGTCCTGGCGGCGGCGGTTTCCAATTGGGCCGACCAGCCGCTCTATCTGGTCGTCGGCATGCTCAACACCAAAAACGCCGCCGGCTTCCTCGCACCGCTCGCCGCCCACGCCCGCGCCCTCTGGGCGGTCACGATCCCCGGCGAAGAAAACCCGCTGCCGTCAGCCGCGATCGCCACCGCCGCCCGCTCCGTAGGCCTCGCGGCGCACGAATCGCCTTCGGTCGCCGCCGCCCTTCGCGCCATCACCGCCGACCCCACCCTCGCCCGCATCCTGATCTGCGGCTCCCTCCATCTCGCGGGTGCGGTGCTGGCCGAGAATGGAGACTAGCCGGCCGACCGGGTGGGGGTCCAAATTCCCGTGAAACCGGGAATTAACCGGGAAAATTCGCCGCGCTTTGCCAGAAACACCAACTAATTCAACATCTTCAGAGAAATTGCTGATCATACAACCGGGAATTTGAAACGCCATAAACGGGAATTCAAATCCCAAAAACCGGGAATTCACGGGAATCCTTTCCGCTCACCTCCGTGACCATCCTCTCCAGGAATAAGTAGGCGCAATTAGCAATAACGCAACAAGCGGGAAAATGTACCGCCTTCGTTCATGCCCCGGCCGGCGGAAACGGCAGCGTGCCTGCCGGGCGAGCTCACGCCGAAACTCCGCCCGCAATCACGCCGTAACCAGCCGTTCGCAGGCCCCCGATCGAAGCGCGGGAGTCGATC
>DATMKU010000070.1:0-15406 GCA_035570935.1 Allostellaceae bacterium | reverse complement strand
GATCCCTTCTGCAAACCCCGTCATCTGCCGCCACGGCGGGGAGGTGTTGCTCCGGGGATGACAAGCTCGGCGAGGCGCTGCACGATAATCAGACCGGACGCACCGTGCAGCATACGGAGGGAAATTTGAACCGCGGCCCGGCACGGTACAGCGGATGAAGAAATCCGCCCCCCATGCTCACGCACGCTCGGCTCAATTGCGCGGATGCGCTTCGCCGCATAGGCTTCTCGATCGATTTCGACACCTCTGAGAGGGGCGTGCATGCCCGAACCGCTGCCTGCGATCAGCCTTGTTGCCGTGCCGGGGCGGCGGCGGCAGACCTTGGAGATTGCCCGCGAGATCGAGCGGCGCGGGTTCTCGGGCATCTATATGCCGAGCCGCTGGAGCAACATGGCGCAATGCACGGGCGTGGCATTGGCCACCGAGCGGATACGGTTCGGCACCGCGATCGCGCCGATTTATGCCGAGACGGCCGAAGAATTCGCGGCGGGCGCGGCCTATATCCACGAGGTTTCGGGCGGGCGCTTTCGCTTTGGCATCGGCGTCGCGCACCGGCCGACGCACCAGCGGCTCGGGATCACGGTCGGAAAACCGTTGGCCGACATCCGCGCCTTTGTCGAGAAGCTCAAATCCTTTGACGGGATCGGCCCCTTGCCGCCGATCGTGCTCGCCGCGTTGCGCCGGCGGATGGTGGCGCTCGCCGGCGAGATCGCGCAAGGTGTGCTGTTCGCCAATGCCAGCCTGTCGCACATGGCGCAGTCGCTGGCGGTTGTCCCGCCGGCCAAACGCAACGACCCGGATTTCCTCGTCGGCAACATGCTGCCGGTCTGCGTTACCAACGACGAGGGCGCCGCTTTGGCATTGCACCGCCGCCGGCTGGTGCGCTACGCGCTATTGCCGAACTACGGCAATTACTGGAAGGAAGCCGGCTATGGCGAGGAGATGGCGGCGATCGAAAACGCCATCGCCGACAACCGCCGCGACGACATCCCCAATTCCCTGACCGATCGCTGGATCGCCGACAATTCGCTATATGGCTCGGCGGCGAAAGTTCGCGACCAGCTCGCCGCCTGGTATGACGCCGGCGTCAACACCCCGGTTCTCGTGCCCAACTCGGTCAACGGCAATCAGCTGACGGCACTCAACGAAATCTTCGCCGCCTTCGCCGCTTGAGAGCAGGGAGAAAGGATTCCAAGAACTCGATTTCCTACTCGTCATTCCCGCGGAAAGCGGGAATCCAGGGTCAAAATCCAACAGGCTGGCCTGGGCCCCCGCTTTCGCGAGGGCGACGGGATCTAAGCCTTTCTTCGAGTCGAATCAGGGTGGGGGGTAATAGGGCTGCGGGCAGGTATAGCCCGGGGCGCAGTAATAGGGCGGCGGATAGGAATAGGGTGTGCCGTAATAGCTCGACGCCGCTGCAGCGGTGCCGACCGCGGCGCCAACCGCGACGCCGGCGGCCACACCCGCACCCCCGTAATAGCCCCCGCCATAATAGCCGCCGCCGCGGTAGACGGCGCCGCCGCCGTAAGCCGGGCCCCGCACCGCGGTGTTGCCCGCCGGGCCGCGAACGGCACCCGCCCCGTACGGCCCGCGCACGGCGGCGCCGCCATTGGGGCCTCGGACCGCGGCCCCGCCCATCGGGCCGCGATAGGCCGCCCCGCCGCGCGGACCGCTGACCGCACCCCAGCCGAAGGCGTCCGCCCCGGCCGATGCGGCCAAGAGCGCGCTGATGCACACGAGGCTCACGAATCTCATTTGGCGCCTCCCGGGGCCTTTGCTTCGCCCGCGATCGGCGGGTGGGCCGGCGGCTTCAGCGCCACCCGCACCGCCCCCGCCGGCGGCTGAAAAACGAAATCCGCATCAGCCGGATGTATCGAGAAATTCCAACCGGAAAAGGTCGCGATAAAATTCGGCTGGCCCGGCAATGACCGGTAGGTCACGATCAGCCGCCGCGGCAACGACTGGTCGTTCTTTTCCAGCCACAGTTCGAGTTCGATGCCCGGTGGCTGCAAGAAGAACATGTGAAGGCAAGGAACGCCGTCGATCGCCACGGTATTAACGACTTCGCCCTCGGTGACGCCGCTCAAAAACGACTTGCTCGGCGCGTCGGTCAGAAAGTCGGCGAGCGGGAAGTCGACGCCGAGCCGGCCCATCGCCTCCTTCATCATCCCCTCGATCGTGCCTGGCACCGGGATGCTGGCGTATTTGTTGACGTCGCCCATGTAGATCATCAGGGTCTTGCCGTCATAGACGAGCTTGCCCGGCCCGTCGTCGCCGTTTCTCGACACCAGCAGCCGGTTTGGCCGGCTCACCGTGACATCGAGGGTATGAAAGATGTGCAGCGGCTCGCCCTTGGGTCCGGCATAGACCCGGATCGTCTGCGCCTGAAACGAGAATTGCTGGGCACGCAAGGTCTCGCCCATGCGCTGCAGCGCGGCGCTCGCCTCGGCGCTGATCTCCGGTTTTTGCTGGGTGGCGGGCTCAGCCGCCAGGATCGTCGCTGGCGCGGCGCCGGTGATGCCGCCGCCGATCAAGCAGCCGAGAAACGCCAAAATACGCAGCCTCACATTTTCCTCCCGCGATCGTTCCAAACCGAACCGTAGAAGCTCGGCCGAAAGTGACCAGAATAGTGCGCCGACACAAGGGACTCGGTTCTGCCGCTCGACGTTCAGCTTTGTATCGTGGGCGGAGAACCCCACAACATGCCGGATGTAGCTTGCGTTTCATCCTTCTTGCCGCGAGAGTTTGGGCGGATGACCCGAACAGGAAAGACGGCGAGAGCGAGGTGCCGGTCGCAACGCAACACCAACCACTGCGCGTCGCGTTAGGCGGGTTTGGGGCGATCGGGAAAGCGGTCGCGGAACGGCTCGACCGCGGGATCGAGGGGCTGGTTTTGGCCGCGGTGTCGGCGCGCGACACGGCGCGGGCGGCAACGGCGATGGCCGATTTCGCGCGTCCGGTACCGGTGGTCGGGTTGTCGCAGCTGTCGGAGGAGGCCGAAATCGTCGTCGAGTGCGCCCCCGCCGCGGTCTTGCGCGACATCGCCGAGCCGGCGCTGGCGGGTGGGCGAACGCTGATGGTGCTGAGTTCCGGTGCATTGCTCGATAATTTCGACCTCGTCGATCTGGCGCGACGGCATCGCGGCCGGATCCTGGTGCCGACCGGCGCGCTCTTGGGCCTGGATGCGGTTGCGGCGGCGGCCGAAGGCGAGATCGCGCGCGTGCACATGGTCACCCGAAAACCGCCGGGCGGTCTCGCGGGGGCACCCTATCTCGAACGCCACGGCATCGCCGTCGACGGGCTCAGCACGGCGAAACGGGTCTTCACCGGCACCGCGCGCGAGGCCGCGCGCGGTTTCCCGGCGAACGTCAACGTCGCGGCGGCACTGGCACTGGCCGGGATCGGGCCGGAGCGCACGACAATCGAGATCTGGGCCGACCCCGCTGTCAACCGCAACATTCATAAGATCGAGGTCGAGGCCGACGCCGCGCGCTTTTCCATGCAGATCGAGAACGTGCCGTCGGCCGAAAACCCGAAGACCGGACGCTTGACGCCGCTCTCCGTCGTTGCCGTGCTCAAAAAGCTGGTCGGCCCGCTCGCGATTGGCACCTGAGACGCGCTCCGTCGATATATTCTCGATGGCCCGGGCGGAACATCGGCGAGGGTGAAATGAACCACTCCTTTAGCGCGCGGTCGCGGGACGATCGCGAGGTTCTGATCATCGTCGATGTGCAGAACGACTTTTGCCCGGGCGGCGCGCTCGCGGTGCCGGACGGGGATGCGATCATTCCCCTGGTCAATCGGCTCGCCGGCGAGTTCGCGCACGTCGTCCTGACCCAAGACTGGCATCCGGCGGGGCATTCGTCTTTTGCCAGCGCCCATCCCGGCCGGGAAGCCTTTGAGACGGTCGAGGCTCCCTATGGTGCTCAGACATTGTGGCCCGACCATTGCGTACAGGCGACGCCGGGAGCGGCGTTTCACCCGGCTCTCGCCGCCCCGCATGCCCAGCTGGTTTTGCGCAAGGGCTTTCGCTGCGAGATCGATTCCTACTCGGCGTTTCGCGAAAACGACCGCCGCACCCCGACCGGGCTTACCGCTTACCTGCGCGAGCGCGGCTTCGCGCGCCTGACCTTGTGCGGACTGGCGACCGATTACTGCGTATTGTTTTCGGCGCTCGACGCCCGCGAGGCCGGATTCGCCGTGGAACTTGCCGCCAAAGCCTGTCGCGGCATCGACCTCGACGGCTCGCTCGCCCGCGCGATGCGGGCGATGGCCGAAGCGGGGGTATCGATCCGTGACTAATCGCGGCGCGGCAACGAACGGCGCTCGACCTGAAAGGTCGGCTGCCGGCGCGGCGGCACGCGCGGCGTCAATACCGACGCTTGGTCCTCGTCCTGATCGCTCCGGCGCGGTGCCGGCCGCGGCGCCGGGCGGCGCATTCCGGGACGGGCGGAGCCGGGCTTTTTTGCCTTGTTCGGACGCTCGCTGATTCGCACGTCGAGGTTGTGGCCGCCGATCACGGTCCCGTTCATCGCCTCGACAGCCAGCTTCGCCGCCCGCTCGGTCGCGATGTCGACAAAGCCGTAGCGCAGCCGCTTGCCGTTTTCGGGATCGCGGGCGATGAAGGCGCTGAGCACGATCCCGAATGGATCGAAGGCCTCGGCGAGTTCGTCCTCGGTCAAATCCGGCGGCAGATTCGCGACAAAGACGTTGCCCCGGAAATACTGCAATCTCATCGCCGATGTCCCTCTCGACCCGTTATTCCGCCCCGCAAACGCCGGGCGCAAGATGAATGGCGCCAAGGCGGCTGGGGATTGTTGACTTTGCAGTGCTGCATTGCACAAGAAAGGCTGGCGCCGCGGCAGTTCGCCCACTCGCCGCCGGCTTTGCGGCGCGACGCATATCGCGCAAGATGACGGTGACATTTTTACGTCGAGAGGTTGACGTTTCGATGATTCCGCGCCAACGCAGCGCCTTTTCGGCGATCGTCGATCGGCCGTCGCTCAAATTGCCGAACCGCGCCCGCATCGTCGTGTGGACGATCGTCAATCTGGAGTTCTGGTCGATCTCGCGGCCGATGGCGCGCCAGGTATTGCCGGCGCCGACCGGGCAGGTACTGCTGCCGGATGTGCCGAACTGGGCCTGGCACGAATACGGCATGCGGGTCGGAGTATGGCGGTTCTTCGAGTTGTTCGAGCGACTTGGGATCGCCCCGACGCTCTCCATCAATGCCCGCGTTTGCGAAGAGTATCCGCGTGTCGCGAATGCGGCGCGCCGGGCCGGGTGGGAATTCATGGGCCATGCCTGGGAGCAGATGCCGATCCATAAAGTCGAAGGTCAGGGTGCCATGATCGGTAAGTCGCTCGACACGCTCGAACGCTTTGCCGGTACGCGGCCAAAGGGCTGGCTCGGCCCGGGTCTGACCGAAACCTATGATACCCCGGATTTATTGGCCGCCGCCGGCGTCAAATATATCGGCGACTGGGTCTATGACGACGAGCCCACCGAAATCCGCACCAAGCACGGCCCGCTGATCACCTTGCCCTATTCGGTTGAGCTCAACGACATCCCGATGATGCTCGTCCAGCACCACGAATCGGGCTATTTCACGACGCGCTGCATTGACAGCTTTGAGCGGCTTTACCATGAAGGGGCGGAGCGGGCCAAGATCATGGCAATCGCCATCCACCCCTATATCAGCGGCCAGCCGCACCGCATCAAATACCTCGAAGCCGTCTACAACCACATCAACCGCTATTCCGGCGTCCTGCACTGGAACGGGGTTGAGATCCTCGACTGGTATCTGGCCGCAAGGACTTCGGGATGACGGACGACGGAAAAATTACGCAGCCGACTGAGCGGCTTGCTTATCCGGCGATCACCGGAGGGACTGGCGCAGAGAGCCTCGATTGGTGTTCACAGATGACGAGAGGTGCTGCGTGACCAGACCCGGACCGCTCGCAGGGGTCAAGATCGTCGATTTGACGACGGTGGTGTTGGGGCCGCTGGCGACGCAGATCCTGGGCGACCTCGGCGCCGAGGTGATCAAAGTCGAATCGCCCGAGGGCGACATCATGCGTTATGCCGGCCCGTCGCGGCATCGCGACATGGGCCATGTGTTCCTCAACCTCAATCGCAATAAACGCTCGTTATGCATTGATTTGAAACGCGCCGAAGCGGCCGAGGCGTTGCTGCCGCTGGTCCGGCGGAGCGACGTGTTCATGCACAACATGCGCCCCCAGGCGATGGCCCGGCTGGGCTTTGCCTATGACAGGCTGCGCGAGGTCAACCCGCGCCTCGTCTATTGTTCGGCGCACGGCTATGGCCAGGACGGGCCGCTCGCCGACCGGCCGGCCTTTGACGACATTATCCAGGGGGCCAGCGGCTTTGTCGCATTGGAGCAGGCGACCGGCGGCGAGGCACGGTTTGTCCCGACCCTGGTCGGCGACAAGACGGTCGGGCTGACCATGGTCTATGCGGTCATGGCGGCGCTGTTGCAGCGAGAGCGCACCGGCGAAGGCCAGGAGGTCGAGGTGCCAATGCTCGAAACCATGACCGCCTTTGTCATGGCCGAGCATATGGGCGGGCTGACCTTTGACCCGCCCTTGGGGCCGCCCGGCTATTCGCGGATGCTCGCCCCCGACCGGCGGCCGCATCGCACCGCCGACGGGCATATCTGCATCCTGCCCTACAGCGACCGGCACTGGCGCGATTTCTTCGATGTTGCGGGCCGGCCCGACCTTGCCGCTGATCCGCGCCTCGCCGACGCGCCGACGCGCAGCCGTCACGTCGCCGAGCTTTACGCGCTGATCGCCGACTGCGTGCGCGGCAACACCACCGCCCATTGGCTCGCCAAGCTCAAATCCGCTGATATTCCGTGTGGTCCGGTCAACCCGCTCGCCGAGCTCCCCGACGACGAGCAGCTCGCCGCGGTCGATTTCTTTCCGGTGTCGGAGCACCCGAGCGAAGGCCGCATCCGCACCGTGCGCCCGCCGGTGCGGTTCGGCGCCGCCGATTGCGCCTTGCGCCAACCCGCCCCGCGCCTCGGCGAGCACTCGCGCGAAATCCTGCGCGAGGCCGGGCTCGGCGAGGCGGCGATCCAGGATCTGATTACCCGCAAGATCGCGATCGCCGCGGAGTAAGCCGCGATGCGCCTGACTGACGAAGAACGGGCGATGCTGGCTGGTGCGTTCGGCGAGGTCAGGCGCTGGGCGATTGGGCACCAGATCGCGGTCGGCGAGTTTTTCGACGCCGCAGAGTTCGTGCCGGTGTCGCAGGCCCACATCATGGCCGACACCGAATCCCTGGGCGAAGGCGGGGTGCGTTTTCTGGAGGGGCTCGCTGCGGCGCCCGAGGCCGAGCGGCGGGTGCGGGTGCCGGCGATCACCGACCCGCGCGGCATCGATTTCGCGGTCTATCGCCGGCTCGGCCAAACCGAGTGGATGGCGGCGCTCGAACGGCGGGCGATCGCGGCACTGCGCGCTTTTGGCGTGCTGATGACCGACACCTGCATCAATTACCAGACAATCATGGCGCCGGTCAGGGGCGACCATCTCGCCTATGGCGACACCGGGGTCGTCATCTATTCGAACAGCGTCCTCGGCGCGCGCAGCAATTTTGAGGGCGGACCGTCGGCATTGGCCGCGGCACTGACCGGCCGCACCCCGCGCTACGGCTATCACCTCGACGAATGCCGGCGCGGGACCCGACGCTTTCGGCTTGCCGCGACGCCGCGCGATCTTGCCGAGTGGGGGGCCGTCGGCGGGATTGTCGGCGAGGCCTGCGGCTCGTATTGTCAGGTCCCGTCGATCGAGGGCATCGAGGCGGTCCCCGGTTCCGATGCGCTGAAGCATTTTGGCACGGCGTTGGCGAGCTTTGGCTCGGTGGCGTTGTTTCACATGGCGGGGATCACTGCCGAGGAAGCGGTGTTCGCCGGCCCCCCGCCCGAGGCCGTGCCGATCGGCCGCGCCGAGATCGACGCGTTTCTCGCGCGCTATGCGGCACCCGGCGACCAACTCGACGTCGTCGTCTTTGGCGCGCCGCAACTGTCGCTGTTCGAGATCGAAAGGGTGGCGCAGGCGCTCGACGGCCGCCGCATCCATCCCAGGACGACGGTGCTGATCACGACCTCGCCCGAAATCAAGCACGCCGCCGACCGCATGGGGCTCACCACGAGGATCGAGATGGCTGGGGGCATCGTCGCGGAAGGCATTTGTTTTTACCAGAGTTATGCCCGCGAGATGGCCCAGGCCAACGGATGGACCCGGCTGATGACCAATTCGGCAAAGCTCATCAACATCATCGGCGGCTACGGCTATCGCCCGACCCTCGCCAGCCTCGAACGCTGCGTCGATTCCGCGGTTGCCGGGCATGTGCTGTGATGCCGATCGTGCTGCGGTGTCATCGCGGGATCGGGCCGGCGGTCGTCGGTACGGCACTCGTCGCCGCCGACAATTTTTCAGCGCGCTACGATCTCGACCGGATCAACGGCATCTTTTCGCGGCCGGGCCACAAGCTTTTCGGTGAGAGCTATGTCGATCGCATCCTGGTTCTGAACGACGCCAAAGGCGGGGTCGCCACCGCCTGGATGCTGCATGAAATGATGGCGCGGACGATCGTGCCGCGAGGGTTGATCTTCAACCGGGTCAACCCGATCCTGGCCCAGGGCGCGGCTTTCGCCAATGTCGCGCTGGTCGATCGCTTTGCCGACGGCGACGTGACCGAACTCTTTCGCACCGGCGACGAAGTGCGGGTCGATCCCGCCGCGGGCCTCGCCGAAATCCTCAGCCGCGAATGCTAATCCGGCAGGCCGAATACTTCTTCGGGCTGAAAGAGCCCGCGGACCGGATGAAAGCCCAATGAAACCAGGGGGCGCGGGCAGATTTCGGCGAAGGCGGAGGAGGTCAGCAACGGGCGCAGCAGACGCTTGGTCAGACCCTCGATGCGCGAAGCGAGGTTGACCGCCGGCCCGATCACGGTGAAGTCGAGCCGGTCGGCCGCACCGACATTGCCATAGATGACCTCGCCCAGATGCAGCCCGATGCCGATGCGCAGTTCGGGCTGGTCGCGTTCGTGCCGCACTTGGTTGATCGCGGCGAGCCGGTCGAGCCCCTCGGTCGCGGCTTCGAGCGCGCGCAGGCTCGACGGGGCGAAATCCTCGTCGTCCTCGGCCGGAAAGATCGCCAGCACGCCGTCGCCCATGAATTTCAGCACCTCGCCCTTTTTTTCCTCGATCGGCGACACGACGGCGTCGAAATAATCGTCGAGCAATTCGATCACCGAGTCGCCGGGCAGGCGGTCGGACAGACCGGTAAAGTTGCGCATGTCGGTCATCATGATGACCGCGCGCATGCGCTCGCCCTGGGCGCGAAAGATCTGTCCGGCGAGGATGCGCCGCCCGGCCTGCGGCCCGAGATAGGTGTCGAGCAGGTTCTCGCTGATCCTACGCACCGCCCGGGTTTCGGCGATTGCCGCAAGCGCCGGGTTGATATCCTCAAGCTTGGCGATATCGGCATCGCTGAACCCGCCCGGCCGGTCGGTCGCCCAGGCTACGGTCGGAAAGCGGCGGAAGGTGCGGTTCAGCGCCAGCGCGAAATAATCGGTGCCGCCGGCCTTTCTGATCTTCTCCAACAGCGGATATTCGGGCACCGGCCCATTGAGTCGGCGCCGCACCGGCGTGCCGCGTTCAACCGTTAGGCGGATCGGACTTAGCCGGTATTCATCGGTCGTCTCGGAGCCGTGCAAGATGCGGTAATCCTCGATGATCTTGCGGTCTCGCCACCAGCGTGCGCCGACGCCGCTGATCTGCGGGTGCAGCGTGCCGGTATGAAACGTGGCACGCCACAGCGGGACCCCGTCGCCGACCAGTCGCCAGCACAGCTCATCGAACAATTCGATCGCACTGTCGATCTGCGGGCCGTCGACCAGCAGCCAGCGCTCGATTTCGCCGCCCAGTATCGGCGCGCCGAGCCCGGTATAAACGCCTTCGATGCGGAAGAATTCTTCGCCGCTGGTTCGAGTTGCTGCCTCGGGCGGCCTAGCGAGGTCGGGGGTGGCTGACAGGTTCGAGTCCATTTGACTGGTTGAACGATGACCGGCGCACCCTAGGGGTGGGGGACCAAGGGGTTAAATAGGCGCGCTCGCGCCGATTGCGATGGGCCGGGCGTTTCGCTGACGCCAAACGTGGTCTAACCTTGCCCATCGGAGCAGCACGACGACCCGGAGTACGACTATGGCGGCCTTTACCACCCGACCCGAGATCCGCGGCACCTTTGGCGCGGTCTCGTCGACCCATTGGCTCGCTTCGGCGGTCGGCATGAGCATTCTCGAAAAGGGCGGCAACGCGTTCGACGCGGCGGCGTCGGCCGGTTTCACGCTGCAGGTCGTCGAGCCGCATCTGAACGGCCCGTTGGGCGAGGCGCCGATTCTGGTGTGGAGCGAGGCGAGGCAGCGTTGCGAGATGATCTGCGGGCAGGGGGTGGCGCCTGCCGCCGCGACGATCGAGCGGTTTCGCGGGCTGGGGCTCGACCTGATCCCCGGCACCGGGCTGCTCGCCGCCGCCGTCCCGGCCGCGTTCGGCGCGTGGATGCGGCTGTTGCGCGACTGGGGAACGATGCCGCTCGCCGAAATCCTCGCGCCCGCGATCGGGTATGCCGAACGCGGCTATCCCGTGGTCGAGCGGATCAGCGAGACGATCGGCGTGATGAGCGAGATGTTCCGCCGCGAATGGCCGAGTTCGGCGGCGGTCTACCTGCCGCAGGGGCGGCCGCCGATGCCCGGGCGGCTGTTTTGCAACCCGGCACTCGCCGCCACCTATCGCCGGGTCCTCGCCGAAGCCGGAAACGGCAGCCGCGAGGGTCAGATCGAGCGCGCCGGCACCATCTGGTACGAGGGTTTCGTCGCCGCCGCGATCGACGGTTTCTGCCGGCGCGAACAGGTGCTCGACGCTTCCGGTAGGCGGCATGGCGGGTTGCTGACCGGCGACGATTTGGCGCGCTGGCGGGTTCCGGTCGAAACCCCGGTGAGCTTCGAGTACCGTGGCTGGACCGTCGTCAAGGGCGGCCCATGGAGCCAGGGGCCAGTCTTGCTGCAGACGCTGGCGTTGCTGCAAGGGTTCGACCTCGACGACCTCGATCCGCTCGGCCCCGATTTTGTCCACACCGTCGTTGAATGCCTGAAGCTCGCCTTTGCCGACCGCGAGGCGTGGTACGGCGACCCCGATTTTGTCGAGGTGCCGATGCAGGCCTTGCTGTCGCGGGCCTACAACGACGCGCGCCGGCGGCTGGTCGGCGAGCGCGCCTCGCTCGAATTGCGTCCCGGCAGCCCCGACGGGCGCCTGCCGCGGATCCTGGTCGGCGGGCGTGAACTTGGGCTCGCCACTGCTGGGATCGGCGAACCGACAATCGACCGGGGCGCCGGGATTGGCGAGCCGACGGTCAACCGCCAGGGCGTCGTCGCCGGCGACACCTGCCATGTCGATGTTATCGACCGCTGGGGCAACATGGTCTCGGCGACGCCATCCGGTGGCTGGCTGCAAAGCTCGCCGGTCATTCCCGAACTGGGCTTTTGCCTCGGCACGCGGATGCAGATGCTGTGGCTCGAAGAAGGCTTGCCGGCGAGCCTCGAACCCGGCAAGCGGCCGCGCAGCACGCTGTCGCCGTCGATGGCATTTAAGGACGGCGAGGCCTGCATGGCCTTTGGCACGCCGGGCGGCGACCAGCAAGACCAATGGTCGGCATTGATGTTTCTGCACCATGTCGATCACCGCATGAATCTGCAGGAGGCGATCGACTGCCCTGCGTTCCATACCGAGCACCAGCCGAGTTCGTTTTATCCGCGCGCCGCCCAGCCGGGTCTGGTGGCGCTCGAAGGGCGCTTTCCCGAGGCGACGCGCGCCGCTCTCGCCCAGCGCGGCCATCGCCTCACCGTCGGCGGCCAGTGGTCGGAGGGCCGCCTCTGCGGCTGCGCCCGCGAGCAAACGCCGGAGGGCATAATCATCAAAGCCGCCGCCAATCCCCGCGGCATGCAGGGCTACGCCGTCGGCCGCTGACCGGCGGCGCATCGGCCGCGGCGGCCGCCGCCGGAGCGTCGCGAACTCGGCTGCGCGGGCTGCCTCGCGATGATTTCCAGGCCGAGCCCGTCCCTGCGGGTCTTTACCACGATGATGGTGTTGCTGGCCGTCTCGCCGGCGTTTGCCGCCGACCGGGTCGGGGCGATGTTGCAAGAAACCCATTGGGGCGAATCGTCGGAGGCGCTGCGGCAGCAATTCGGCGCCGCGGCGGAGCGGCTGCCGCAGCCGTTCGATTTTGGCGACAGCTACGCTGATTTAGTGTTGCGAGGCGAAACCCTCGGCGGCGTGCCGGTGGCGGTGTTCTTTCAAATGGACAAGACGACACGCGGCCTCAAGCGCATCCAGCTCGAACCGCTGGGACATCGGCTCAATCCCCCCGTCTACCGCGCGGTCGCGGCCGCGCTCGATACCGAGTACGGCCGGCCGGACCAGACCTGCGTTACGCCGCCGCTGCCGGCCGCCGGCTATCAGGCGGCGGTCGAGGAGCGGTGGGTGCGCGGCGAGACGGCGGTCAGCGCCATCTTTCGCGACACGACCTTGCAGGCCTTCGAAGGTTGTCTTTATGGCCCCGCCACCGGCTGGTGCGGGCTGCACGGCCAGCTGTTGGTTCGGATCGCCCCGCGCGAGCACGCTCCCAGGAGTTGCGCTCCTGGCTTCGCAAAGCAATGAACTAGGGCGCGCAGGAAAGATCGGTCCCGGTGACAAACGGCGCCGATCCGCTCGCCCCCGGCGGCGGACACAACAGCCACGCCGGCGCCGTAGTGGCGGATGACGGCGCCGCCGCCGACGACGGCGAGGATGAGGCCGCGGCCGCACCGACGGTCCCGGCCGACCTGCTGGTTCCGGCCGAGGACACTCCCGCTCCGCCGGAACCACCCGTGGTGGATGTGGTCGCTGTCGCGGCCGTCGCGGAAGCCGCAGTCGTCGCGGAGGTCGCCGTCGTCGTGGAAGTCGGCAAGCTGACCCCGCCATATGGTGTCGTCAGGGCGGTGCCGGCCACCCCCGGCGTCGCGGCGGTCTGCGCCACGGAGGGCGACGACCAGAACACCGAAAGCACAAGCGCGATAGGCGACGCCAATCTTGGCAAGCCGGTCTTGAGACAGCTGCGGATAATCATCAATCCTCGCCCGATCCAGATCTTCGGAAGTCCTGAAACCGCTCGAGGGGGGATATGCGGCATTTGGCGGATCCATCCTCGGCCCCGCGACGCGGCGCTCGCGCGGTCGCGGCGAAACCGGCCCGCACCGCGTCACGCCGGCGACGCGTCTCTGGCGGGATCGGGCTGATGCGGATCGTGGTGACCGGGACCTCGGGCGCCGGCAAAACCACGTTGTCGCGGAGACTTGCGACATTGTTGGAGGTGCCGCATGTCGAACTCGACGCCATCAACTGGCAACCGGGCTGGCGCGATCTGGTGCGGCACGACCCGGACGAATTCGTCCGCCGGGTAACTTTGGCGATCGCGGCCGAGACCTGGGTCGTCGACGGCAATTACGGGCCGGTGCGCGATGCGGTCTGGGGACGCGCGACCCACCTCGTCTGGCTCGATTACGAGCGCCGGGTGATCATGGCGCGGGTGATCCGCCGGACGCTGTTGCGAACCGCTCTGCGGACCGAATTGTGGAACGGCAACCGCGAGCGCTTGCGGCTGCATCGGCCGAGCCACCCGATAAGGTGGGCCTGGAGCACCTGGGACCGGCGCCGCCGTGAAATCGCGGAGCGGTTGAGTCGGGACGAATATGCAGGTCTTGTGGTGTTGCGGCTGCGCTGCCCGCGCGAGGCACCGCTGGCGATCGAGATGCTGGCAACGCGTCGACTGCTCGCGTAGCGCTGTTGCTCGCGCTGGCCGGGACGCAGCCATTCGCCGCCGCCCGCGGTCGCGACGATCGGCGGATTTGCCCAGCGGTGAGCGGTTCATTGCGGGCTGACCCGGGCGGGATGACGGGTGTAGTATCGACGCCATGCCGAGGCTCAGCGTCAACCTCAACAAGATCGCGCTGTTGCGCAATTCGCGGCGGACCGGGGTGCCGGACGTGCTGCGATTTGGGCATATCGCACACGATGCCGGCGCCGACGGGCTGACGATGCATCCGCGGCCGGACGAACGCCACATCCGCCGCGTCGACGTGCTCGGCCTCGCCGAGATGATGCGGCCGTGGCGGCCGGGGTTCGAATTGAACCTCGAAGGTTATCCCGACCGCCGCTTCCTCGATATCGTCGCCGAGATCAAGCCGGAGCAGTGCACCCTGGTGCCCGACAGCCCCAACGCCTTCACCTCGGAGGAGGGGTGGAAGCTCGACGCAGCCCAGCATCGCCTCGTCGATGCCGCGCTCGCCGAATTGAAGCCGCTCGGCTGCCGCGTGATCCTGTTCGTCGATCCCGACCCGGCCGCGATCGCTCCCGTGCACAACACCGGCGCCGACGGCATCGAGATCTACACCGGCTCCTACGCCGCCGCCTTCCGGGCGGGAGACCACGCAGCGCTGCTGCGCTTGTGCGCCGCGACCGCGGCGCGCGCTGGCGAACTCGGCCTTGTCGTCAACATCGGCCACGATTTGAACCTCGACAACCTGCCGCCGCTCGTCGCTGCGATGCCGGGGTTCGCCGAGGCGTCGATCGGGCACGAGCTGACCGCCGACGCGCTCGTCTTCGGTTTTGCCGCGACGGTGCGCGCCTATCGGGCGGCGCTGAACAGCGGCGCCGGGGGGTGAGCGAGCAAAGTAGCGGCGAGCGGGCCGCGGCGAACGATCGGGCTCGCAATCGCGTTATGGTATAAAGCCAAGGGGGTGGAAGACTTGCCAGCGGGTGGCCGCCAGGGGCTGGCCAGCCGCCGACCCAAGGGATGCCTGCGGCAATGAGCTACGTGACAAAAGTGCTGCAACCGGGCGAGACGGTCGTATACGATTCGGGGCTGCATTGGGTCATATTCACGCGGGCGATCATCGCCGGGATCATCTGCCTCGTTCTGGTGGTTGCCGCGATGTATGCCGCGAGCAGCCAGACGCAATATCTGAGCCTCGCCTTGTGGATCGCGGCGGCGATCGTTGCGCTGTTGGCGCTGGCGGCCGGGCTGCGCGCTTTTGTGCGCCGCGTCACCACCGAATTCGCGGTCACCGACCACCGCGTCATTTACAAGACCGGGCTGCTGGCGCGCCACACGCTCGAAATGAACCGGTCGAAGGTCGAGAGCGTCGACGTCAACCAGTCGATCCCCGGCCGCTTCCTCGGCTACGGCACGGTGATCGTGCGCGGCACCGGCGGCAGCCTCGAACCGATCCGCAACGTCGCCGACCCGCTGATGTTCCGCAGCCACATCACCGCCGGGGATCCAGGGCG
>DATMKU010000069.1:0-3498 GCA_035570935.1 Allostellaceae bacterium | reverse complement strand
CCCGCTCAAACCGGGCTCCGCGACCCGTCCATTCTTCGGGATCGAGCCGCTTCTGGTCGACAATGACGGCAGGCGAATCGAAGGCCCGGGCGAAGGAAATCTTTGCTTGGCGCGCTCCTGGCCCGGCCAGATGCGCACCGTCTATGGCGACCATCGCCGCTTTGTCGACACGTATTTTTCGAGCTTTCGGGGACTTTACTTTACCGGCGACGGCGCGCGCCGCGACGAGGACGGCTTTTACTGGATCACCGGCCGCGTCGACGACGTGATCAACGTCGCCGGCCACCGGCTCGGCACCGCCGAGATCGAAAGCGCGCTCGTCGCCCACCCAAAGGTCGCCGAGGCGGCGGTCGTCGGCTACCCGCACGACATCAAGGGGCAGGGCATTTACGCCTATGTCACCTTGCGGGCCGACCAGGCGACGAGCGAGGAATTGCGGCGCGAGCTCGTCGCCTGGGTGCGCCGCGAGATCGGCCCGATCGCGGCACCCGACCTGGTGCAGTGGGCGCCCGGGCTGCCGAAGACCCGGTCGGGCAAGATCATGCGCCGCATCCTGCGCAAGATCGCGGCCGACGAGCACGACGCGCTCGGCGACACCTCGACCCTCGCCGACCCCGCCGTCGTCGACGATCTGGTCGGCAACCGGCTGAACCGCGCCCCTTAGCCGAGGCGTCGCTTACCCGAGCGCTTGGCGGAGCTGGCGGGCGGCGACGACGAGCAGAGCGAGATCGGCGGCGGCATTTGCCCGCAATTCACGGGCGAGAGCATCGGCGCCGGCAAACGCACCTGCCCGCGCCGCGGTCCAATCCGCCAGCGGGTCTGCAGCCTCTAGTTGCTCGCTGGCCAGCACGCGCGCGGTGATTTCCGCCTGTAACGCCAGCATGTCCTCGATCGTCGCCTCGACCGCGAGCTTCTGCCATTGGGTCTCGGCTGGCAGCCGGCGCGCCGCGGCGCGCATTTCGTCGAGGGCAAAGCGCACGCCGGCCTGATAATAGACTTGTGCCGCGCGCTCGATCGGCCGCCCGGCGCGCTCGGCCAGTTCGGCAATGTCGAGCGCCGGTGCGAGAAAGATCATCGCCCCGATCCGCCCGGCGAGCATTTCCGGCGCGCCGGCTTTGACAAAGCGATCGGCACGCTCGTCGGCAATCGCCTTGTCGCGGGGCGGCAGCAGCGCCGGAAAAGATGCCGCGAGACTGCGAACGTGCGGTGCGAGCCGGGCCGCGTCACCGGCGAGGTCGAGCCGGCGGCGTTGCAACAGCCAAGCCGCGGCGTGCTCGACGACGGTCGCGATTTCGAGCAGCATTCCGATCTGGATCCGCGCCGGAACCAGCTCGTCGAGCGCTTCGATCTCGGCCCAAAGTCGCGGTAGATCAAAGATTTCGCGGACGATCCAATAGGCACGCGCAATGTCCGGCGCGGCCTGGCCGGTGCGCGCCCGCATGTCGCTGACAAAGGTGATGCCGGCGCGGTTGACAAGATCGTTGGTAACGATCGTGGCGGTGATCTCGCGGCGCAGCGGATGGGTCGGGATCTGTGGGCTGAGCCGCTCGCGCAGGGCGGCCGGGAAATAGCGGCAAAGCTCGTTGGCAAGCTGCGGGGCATCCGGCAGGTCGGAGGCGAGGAGTTCGGCGTCGAGCGCCATCTTGGCATAGCCGAGCAGCACCGCGAGTTCCGGGCGAACTAGACCCTGGCCGTGCGCCGCCCGGCTCGCCAAGGTCTCGTCGTCGGGAAGAAATTCGAGCGCGCGATTGAGCCGGCCCGATTTCTCGAGCTCGCGGATTAGCCGCGCCTGTCGATCGAGACCCGCGGTGCCGCGCGCTTCGGCGACCGACAGCGCCTCGCCCTGCAAATAGTTGTCGCGCAACACCAGGGTCGCGACCTCCTCGGTCATGGCGTGAAGCAGCGGTTCGCGGTCGGCGGTCGGCAATGCCCCGGCGGCGACGGCACGATCGATCAGAATCTTGAGATTGACCTCATGGTCGGAGGTGTCCACGCCGGCCGAATTGTCGATCGCGTCGGTGTCGATACGGCCGCCGGCCAGCGCATAGGCGACGCGGCCGCGCTGGGTGACGCCGAGATTGGCGCCCTCGCCGACGATTTTGGCGCGGATTTCATTGCCGTTGATGCGCTGCGCGTCGTTGGCCCGGTCGCCGGCTTCGGCGTGGCTTTCGTCCGGCGCCTTGACGTAAGTGCCGATGCCGCCGAACCACAACAGGTCGACCGAGGCTGCGAGCATTTTGCGGATCAGCTCGGCCGGAGTCAGCCGGTCGGCCTCGATGCCGAAAAGCCGCTTCATCTGCGGGCTGACCGGCACCGATTTGGCGCCACGCTCAAAGACCCCGCCGCCCTCGGAGATCAGCGCCGGGTCGTAATCGGCCCAGCTCGACCGCGGCAGGCGGAAAAGCCGCTGACGTTCGGCGAAACTGCGCGCCGGGTCGGGGTCTGGATCGACAAAGACGTGGCGATGGTCGAACGCGCCGAGCAGCCGTAGACGGCGTGACATCAGCATGCCGTTGCCGAACACGTCACCCGACATGTCGCCGACCCCGATGACGGTCGGATCGCTTGTCTCGATGTCGCGCTTGAGCTCGCGGAAATGGCGTTTGACGAGTTCCCAGGCGCCGCGCGCGGTAATTCCGATCGCCTTGTGGTCGTACCCCACCGAGCCCCCTGAGGCAAACGCGTCGCCGAGCCAAAAGCCGTATTCCTCGGAGATCGCGTTGGCGTAATCGGAGAAGGTCGCGGTGCCCTTGTCCGCGGCGACGACGAGATAGGGGTCGTTGCTATCATGGCGGACGACATTGGCGGGCGGGACAACGCGGTGTCCACCGGCGCCGTCGGCAACGATGTTGTCGGTCAGGTCGAGCAAGCCGCGGATCAGGATCTTGTAGCATTCGACTGCTTCGGCGGCGATCTGGTCGCGCGCCGCGGGCGGCTGTTTGACGACGAACCCGCCCTTTGCCCCGACCGGGACGATGACCGCGTTCTTGACCGTCTGCGCCTTCATCAGGCCGAGGATTTCGCTGCGGAAATCCTCCTTCCGGTCGGACCACCGGATCCCGCCGCGGGCAACCTTGCCGGCGCGCATGTGGACGCCTTCGACCCGGGGGCTGTAGACAAAGATCTCGAACAGCGGGCGGGGCAAAGGCAGCAAATCGATCTCGCTGCTGGCGAGCTTGATCGCGAGATAAGGTTTGGGGTCGCCCGACGGCAACGGCTGAAAGTAATTCGTGCGCACGGTTTTGAGGATCAGGGTCAAATAGCCGCGCAGGATGCGGTCTTCGTCGAGGTTCGCCACCGCGTCGAGCGCGTGGTCGATCGCCTGCACCTCGCCGATGACGGCAAGCCCGCGGTCTGCCGGCTCGGCGAGATCGAAGCGGATTTCGAACAGCCTTACCAGGCGGGCGGCGATGCCGGGGTGAGCGCCGAGCGCGTCCTCCATATAGGCCTGGCTGAAGGCGCTGCCGGTCTGGCGCAAGAGTTTGGCGTAGAGGCGAA
>DATMKU010000068.1:0-29293 GCA_035570935.1 Allostellaceae bacterium | reverse complement strand
GCCATGGCACGCGATGGTTACAGGATCTTCGACTCCGACACGCATGTCGGCCCGGATGCCCGGATCTTAGCCGGCTATCTCAGCGCGGCCGAAACGGATCGGCTGCGCGGTTGGGAGGAATACAAGTCACGCGACCGCTCCGGTCGTGAGACCTACACCCGGGGCCAGCGTCGCTACCGCCGCCGCCTCGGCCTGGCTGAACCCGCCGCCGCGCCGGCCGAGTACATGGCGGGCTTCACCGGCGTCAAGCGGACCCGCCAGCCCTCACCGCTCGTCGACGCCGATCCGGGCGAGCGCATCAAGGACATGGATTACGAGGGCGTCGACGTAAACCTGACGCTCCCCTCGGGCTGGTTCGGCACCTGGACGGCCGGCGACGACGTGGCTCTCGAAATGGCGATGTACCGCGCCTATCACCGTTGGATGGCAGATTACTGCGGCGCCTACCCGAACCGGCTCGGCGGCGTGATCCTCGCGGGCGCCCGCGACATCGAGGGTGCGCTTGCAGAGATCCAACGCTGGGGCAAATCCGGCTGGGCCTGGGGGATGATGGTCTACGCCCCCGTCGGCACGCCGCTCGACCACCCGGCATTGGAGCCGCTCTACGCCGAAGCCGCCGGACTCGACCTTGCCGTCGTGCTGCACACCTTCACGGTCATGCCGCCCTATGCGCCGGGCGGACAGGACACCTGGGACAATCTGTGGCTCCAGCGCTCAGCCGCTCACCCCTGGTGCGGCATGCGGAACATGGCGGCGCTGATCGGCAGCGGGGTGATGGACCGCTACCCGACTTTGCGCGCCGGCACGTTGGAGGCCGGGCACGGCTGGCTGCCGTTCTGGATGGCCAGGCTCGACGAGCACGCCGAGACGATCAAGGCCGCCTTGCCTGAACTCGCGCAGACGCCAAGCGAATACGTCACCGGGGGGCGCTATTTCCACAGCATCGAGATTCCCGAGGGCGCCAAGTTGACCAACGCTGTTGTCGATCTGGTCGGCGAGCATGTGCTGATGTACGCGTCGGACTATCCGCATGGCGAAAGCCACTTTCCGGAGTCGGTCTCGCTGGTGCTGGACTGGGCGATGGATACGGAGCGAAAGCGCAAGCTCCTGTGGGATAACGCCACCCGCTTCTATGCGCGCGCCTCGGTTTGACCTCCGTCCAATCGATAAAGCGGCGACCACGGGCGAAACCCGGGCAACCCGAGCGTTTCACTCAGTCTGAGGCGCTTACCGGACCTAAACCGCCGGTACCTTCCTCGACGAGCGCGACGGCGCCGTCAGCTCGGCGTCGATCTCCTCGATCGAGCGGCGGCTTGTTTCAAAGCCGATGAACCAGAAGGCGAAGGCGCCGAGCACATACCAGAAGGCGAAGTAGTTGAAGCCCGGGATCAGCGCGTCAAGCGTCGCCTGCGGCTTGACGTAGTTGGCCGAGCCCGCGATCAGCGCCAACCCGGCCGGCCCGATGAACTTGCCGAGATTGCCGATGCCGTAGACGAACCCCATGCCGCTGCCGCGCAACCGCGCCGGCCACAGCTCGCCCATATAGGGGCCGACGATCGAGTAATTGCCGCTACCGAAGAAGCTCTGCAGCAAAATCATTACATAAAACATCGATACGCCGCCGATGAAGACGCTGTGCATGTAGCCGGCCAGCGACATGAACAGCGCCGCGGTCAGGCAACTGAATACTCCCGCGGGGCGCCGCCCCCACGCATCCGAGATCCATGAGCACAGAAAGCGCCCGGCAATCGCCAGCAGTGCGACCCAGATGCCGAGCTTCGACGCCTCGGGCGCCGTAATCTTGAGGACCATCACGAGCAAGGTCACCTGCCACAGCGCCAGCGCGACACCGCCCGTCTGGCTAAGGCCGGTCAGGGCGCCGGCAAAGATGCTGCGCGGATATTTGAACAGCTCGGTCCAGCGCGTGTGCTCGACCGGCGGCGCCACCGTCGGCAGCGCGATGTTTTCGGGGTCGATTTGCAATGCCCAGGCGAGCGACCGGCGTGCCTCCTCGAAGCGTCCCATCCGCATCAGCCAATAGGGCGACTCCGGGACAAAGGCGCGGATGTACAGGGTCAAGAATGCCGGCAGCAGGCCGACGGCAAACAGTCCGCGCCAGCCGATATAGGGCGTGGCGAAGGCCGACAGCAACGCCCCGAACAAAAAACCCGCCGGCAGCATCGTCGTCGTCAGCCCGGTCAGCCAGCCGCGCTTGGCGGTGGGCACAAATTCCTGAATTACCGTGATGTCGACCGAATACATGCCGGTCACGCCGAAGCCGACGAAAAGCCGGCAGATCACCAGGTAGATCCAGGCGTGCTCGGGGGTCAACGCCATCGCCCCGGTGGCGATCGAGGTATTGAGCACGGTGCCGATCATCGCCTTTCGCCGACCGATCTTGTCGGCGGCCCACCCCCACAGCAGCGAGCCGAACGGCGCGGTGATGCCCGACGCCAACAGGATCAATCCCGATTCCCCGAAGGTCAGATGCCAGTCTTTGACGATAAACGCCAGGACAAAAGCGATCAGCCCAAAGTCGAAGAAATCGAGCATGTCGCCAATCGTCGCGGCGCCGGCGATCAGCCATTGGTTCTTTGTCAGTTTCGTTTGTTTTTCCAGTTCCTGCAGCATCGACTCCCTCCCAGGCAGCGCTCCGAGACGGCGGGTTACCCGCTCGTCGGCTCGCGTCGTTTGCGTGCCGCTTGTATTACTTCGGCTGGGCCTCGCTCGCCTCCGGCTGCGCAGCGACGCAGGCTCTCAGATGAATGGGCGGCAACCTGACCGTCAGCGCGACAAGACAGGTGACGTAAAGGACAAGCAGCCCGATCGCGACGGCGGATAGGAGCGGATTGATTTGGCTGGTCGCACGTTCGAGCTGGCGCATCAGCCGCCTTGGCCGATGATGACCTCGCGGCGAGATCGGCTGTATCGCCATTTTGGTCAGTCTTCCACCTGGGCTGGGTGCGTCAGGCCGCCTCTGGAGCCGCTCCGGTAAATGCTTCTAGCTGGCCGATCGTCTCCCTGCCGAAAAGCACTGGGATGAAGGCGCCGATCGACACCACCACCAATATTGTGCCAAAGAATATGGCAGGCGCTCTCGTCATGGCGCATTTCTCCCGCCCGGCCGGGTGTACCGCCCAGCCGCGATGTTAAGGCCTCTCTGCACCCCCGCGCAGGCTCGTTCGCCGGCCCGACGCCGGAGGTCCGTCATCGGACTTGTGCCGAGCGTCGATTATCCGATGCCGCAGGCGGCGTCTTTCCTCTGGATTAATGATCCAGATCAATACCTGCAGGGCGGCCTGTGCGCGTCCGCGACAGCCCTTCTCGCCGAATTCGCCGCCGCGGCAGCTCCGCCAACCCGGCCGCCAGCAGCTTGAGCCGCTGAACGCAAATTCCCGTATAACCGGGAACTAACCGCGAAGTTTTTCCCCGCGGCAGCGAAAATATGTTGATTGCCAACTGCTTGACCTGAATTGTCGTGCACGAAAACCGGGAATTTCTTCACGCGAACCGGGAAAAGAATCCGCATAACCGGGAATTCGCGGGACCTCATTTGGTCTTAATTCCAAAAAGAACGAATTCGCCAAACCTACACGCCGATAATGGCCGTTCGATGGCCTCCGGTAACCAAGTCGCCCAAGGGTAGCGGACGCTCGACGGCTTCGCGCAGCCGTTCAGCATCCGCCGTCATTGGAACCGCCAGGCGGCACTGGCTAACTCGGCCATATAGCCTTGTCTCTGCTCTATTTCAGGTCGTCCCCATGTCTCGTATTGCGCCAGCGTGTTCGTCATTCTTAGACGTGATCGTGTAAACTGCTCGCGCTTATCGCTCCACGGCTTGTTACCGAGAGCACGGTTCACTTCAGGCAACAAGCACATGTTACCGAGCCGATCAGTCTGTTCTAACAGCTGCGGATCAACTCCGAGTTCCTGTTTCCAGTACGCCTGGGGTGATTTTGGGAATATATGCTCAAGCGTGACGCTTCCTGGCACTAACTCCTCTGGAAATGTTTTTCCCATGCTTATCCGGTTCACACCTAAGCATCTAAATGTTGATTCCGGGTAGCGACGATCATAATTTAATCAGCCCAGCGGAACTGCCCCCAAGACATCTTGGAAAACGGCAAACTGCAACCGAAACGCCTGCGGGCTGTAGTCCTGGTAGTATCCCGCTGTCACCGCCACAACGAGATCGAGTTCCGGGACAATGCGGATATACTGTCCGCCCCGGCCTAGCGCTCCAATCCAATGGACGACCTTCCGCTCATTGAGCCGCGCGCGACCGAGCCACCACAGGTATCCATACGACTGGTTGTCAGTGGCCTTGAGCTTCGGTGCTGTCGAGGTCTCGATCCAGGCTTTAGAAACGATCTGATTGTCGTTCCAGCGACCACCCGCGAGCACGAGTTGGCCGGTTTTTGCCATATCGCGCGGTCGCAAGCGCAAGCTCCCGCCCGCATCGGAATCGCCCTTAACCCGAGTCCACTCGAATTCAGTAATGCCCATGGGCTGGAACAACGCTTCGCGTACAAATTCGTCGAGCGGCTTTCCAGTAGCCTTACGGATTATGGCCGACAGAAGGGTTAGCGTGCCAGTGTTGTAGAAGAACTCTTGTCCTGGCGGGGCGGTGACCGGAAGACCGAGGACGTAACGACACGGATCGGACGCCATATGCATGCGTTCCTCGTCGTTGTTGCCCTCGTTGTCCGGGACCGCCTCCACCCACTTCAGGCCCATCGTCAAAGTGAGCGCGTGCACCAGCCGGAGGCGGTCCTTTTCAGGGGTCCGCAAATCGGACAACTCGGGGAAGAAATTGAAGATCGGTTCGTCGACGCTGCGTATCAGCCCGCGATCGATCGCTATCCCGAATGCGAGCGACATGACGCTCTTTGTGGCCGACTTGATGTTGTGCAGCGTATCGGCGTCAAAGGTCTTTTCGACCGGCCAGCCATTGATCTCGTCGGAACCCTTGAAGTATCGCTCGAACACCAGCTTGCCACCGCGTGCAACCAAGACGGCGTGCACATTGGCGCTCGAAGCCACAAGCCGATCAGCCATTCTGCACAGCGCATCGTGATCGACGAGCTTATCGTCATTGACGGAAACGACGGGCCAGCCGTCATCTCTCGCGACCGGAACACCGCAGCCCTCGGGCTGGTCTGCGCGCACCGGCAACGCGGTGAGCGGTGCCAGCGCAGTTCCACTGAGAAGCGTGAGAAATTCGCGCCGCTTCATTCCGATCTCATGTCTCGGTAGTTTTTTGGCCTCGGTGCCACACAACCCGAGTTTCTGCATTGGATGCCCTACATTGGGTTGTGGCCCACGGTGACGCCTAAATAGGTGCGATAGACCAATAATCAGAGCGCACCGATGATCGGCACATACTATGACATCTCCCGAATCGACAGCCACTCAGTCCAGTTTGACGATGCGACTACGGCGTCGTTTTCACTATCGGGGATAGCTACGACAACGCTCGTCAAATCCTGACCACGATCGCGAAGCCAATCTTGCGCCGCTTGAAGAATGTCAGCGGGAGCTGTTATTGACGGAGATATCGGAATTGCTAGGTCGATATTTACGCCATTGTGCGAAACCGTCACATTCACAGTTATAGTGTTGTTGACGTGATTTGCAGAGTATCCTCCGAGCGTCGCATTTGCCAATTCGGCCTCCCTTTAAGCGACCAACCGAACGTTGCCGGTGCATCGCGGATGCTCCCACTCACCCGAGTATAGACCCTCATACGTCGGCCCGGCAGTTCGACCGCCAATCCCGAGCAATGACCGAAACGAGTTGAACGGATAGAACCGCCGGTTAAACCGAAAGGCGAACTCGTTCAAGTATGCCTGCAAGTGCTGCGGGCTGACGCCGTGGTGGCACCCCTTCAACCAGCTTTTGAGATTGCTGAACGCGATATGCACGAGCGGCAAGTAGTCGTCGATCATGTCGGGTGCACCCGCTACGGTGATCGGCAGATGGCGATAGCCACGATCCGTCAGGGTCGAGTAAGCAGACCATGCGTCCGTCACGATGACCGCTCCCGGCTCGACTGCCGCCTCGACAAACCCCACCAGCGATTTTGCCGAACGATCCGGCACGACTTCCAACCGGATACGACCGGCGTAGCGACCATTTCGGCGAGGCGCAGCACCCTTAACCTTGGGGTTGCTCTTGCGGACTTCCACGGCACAGGCCACGAGAGTTTTGTCATGGACGCCCCGACCTTGCCCGCGCGTCGCACCGCCCACCAAGGACTCATCAACCTCCACATGCGCGTCAGGCGCACCGCCGATCCGGTCTCGGTCAGGACGCACCATACCGGCGCGCAGTTTGTGGAGAATTTGGAACGCCGTCTCGTATCGCTTGAGACCAAGCTGGCGTTGGAACTGGACAGCACTCATGCCCTGCGTGTGAGTAGACACGATGTAGGCACCCCAAAACCACACGGATAGCCGGGTGTGGGAGTCCTGCATGACCGTTCCGGCCATGATCCGGTTGTCTTTCTTGCACTTCCGACAGGCCAGAACGTGCGGGCGCGCTTTGAACCGATAGGGTTCGCCAGCCTCGCCGCACCACTGGCAGACAAAGCCGTCCGGCCAGCGGATCGCCTCAAGATAGGCGGCGCAGGCGAGGTCGTCGGGAAAAAGCTGTTGGAACTCAGGTAGCGATCCGGGGAAGGGCAGATCGCCGCCTTGGGGGAAGGCGACGGACATTGGGGGACATCCTTTCAGCCTTCATACTATCAGTAGTGGCTTTAGGTGTCAACCGGATAAGTGTGGTTTTTCCCTCTCGTTGCAAAGATTGCTGCTCGAGAACTGTAAATATATATCTTGCTTTTTTGGCGCTAGTTTCTGTTTTAGTTCGGAACCGTTGTTTAAATTCGTCATCCGAGACATAAATCTCGCGCAATACTGACAGTACCTCTGAAGCAGAACTTATTTTCTTTTCCCAAATATCACGTGCAGCTCGCCCACCGAGGCTCTCGATTCGGCCCGGACGGCCGCGGATGACCAATTGGTATCGGACGGCGATCACTTCTAGTAGACGCAGCAACCGCCCCATCTCTCGTTTGTCGAAGCGCTCCAATGCCGCCAAAATGATTGGGTGCGTCTGTGATGAGCCAATAACATTTAATGCCTCGACGCTGCGGCGCACATCGTCCGAGAAATCAGACCAGATCGGATGAGCGGCAGAAAACAGCGCGGAATACCGTTCGGCGGCACCTCGGACGTCAATAGATACGCGATAGGCCTTACTAGGCGCGTCGTAGGTCTTTTTGAAGGCAGCAAATAGCTTTGTGCCTTCCATCGTTCCGTGCCGAGAAGCCCAGAACACCCGTAAAAATGAGTCCGCCCGCGCAGAGCCAAGAAGGGTCATCATTTCGGCCCAACGTTCCTCAAGGTCCGCTAGGCTCCCGGCCCCCGGGCGGTCAGCGCGGCTAAAAAGATAATTTTTCACAAGATCAAGCGGAGCCAATTCTAGGCCGCGATCATTCAGCGTCTCGAATATGGTGTAGGCCGCCTCGTCACCATTTAGAACGAATCGAACAATTTGAACTGTATGGGTAAGGTATTGTATTAATGATATAAAATAATCGCGCGCTTCGTCGGCCGTTGTGCAGGAGGCTGCTTTAGCTTCGATGTGGCGGTTGATAATAAGCGCTGCTCGCAAAAGCGTTCTGTTCCGATCCTCGGCTCTACTATCTTTAAGGGTTTTCTCAATATCAGCTATCGGCACAGCGGATATAACATATCTCTGGAAACATGTGTTGTTAGCGGGTGTAAGATGTAATTTTGGTTCTATTTGAACAGCACCAATATCATCGTTCTTTAGAAGTTGGGTTTCTATCTGTATTTCCTCTTTCTTGTAATCACTATATTGTCTGAGCCAGTTGCGAATTGCGCTAAATATCATCAATGAGGTTGCGAGCCGTTGCTGGCCGTCAAGAACTTTGAGGACCTGGTTAGCAGTTCGTGTAAAACCATAAGACCACAGAAGTATATTGCGCTATTATTCTTCAGCTCATCCTCGATATCTCGTAAAAAGGCGGTAACGTATATGTCGGTCCACGAATAATCCCGCTGATGGTTTGGAACAATGAAGCGGCTTTCGTTGATAAATTGGGCCAACCCTACGGTTGGCGTATCAGAAAGGGGCAGCGCTATCATGGCCAATTACCCAAGCTTAATACTTCGACATCAATCACCTTTCCGTAAGGCATGATCCGCACCTCGGCAATCCGTATTTCTGCCTCATACCAGTTTTTGGAGGCTTCCCGTAAACTTTTGCGGCTGTCCGTTACCGCGCTTCGCGAATTGCAGCCACATACACGCCTGGCCGTTTTCCGAGACGATCGTGATCGACCCTAACAAAAAGGTCGGTTGCTTCGTTGAGGTTCATGAATGCAGTCCGATCGACTGCCCGTCAGGGGAACCTGATGAACCGCGTTCCGCTTTCTCGGCCGGCGGGTTCTTTACTCCGCCACCAGCGCGTTGAGGCGGTAGAGCAAGTCGAGGGCTTCGCGGGGGGTGAGTTCGTCGGGGCGGGTGTCGCGCAGCAGGGCTTCGGCGGCGGATTGCCGTGCGGCGGGCGCCGGCTCTGGGCGGCGGTAGGCGGCGCTGAACAACGGCAGATCGTCGGCGAGGCGGGCGAGGGCGTTGCCCTGTTCGCCCTTTTCCAGGATTTCCAAAACCTCTTCGGCGCGCGTTGTGACCGTTCTCGGCAGGCCGGCCAGCTTGGCGACATGGATGCCGTAGGAGCGGTCGGCGGCGCCGGGGCCGACCTCGTGCAGAAAGACGACCTCGCCCTTCCATTCCTTGACCCGCATCGTGTGACAGGCGAGCGCCGGCAATTTCGCGGCCAGCGCCGTCAGCTCGTGATAATGGGTCGCGAACAAGGTGCGGCAGCGGTTGACGGCGTGCAGATATTCGATCGTCGCCCAGGCGATCGACAGCCCGTCAAAGGTCGCGGTGCCGCGGCCGATCTCGTCGAGGATGACAAAAGCGTTCGGCCCGGCCTGGTTCAGGATCGCCGCGGTTTCGACCATCTCGACCATAAAGGTCGAGCGGCCGCGCGCCAGGTCGTCGGCTGCACCAACCCGGCTGAACAGGCGGTCGACGACGCCGATCCTTGCCGCCCGCGCCGGGACATGGCACCCGATCTGCGCCAGGATCGCGATCAGCGCGTTCTGCCGCAAAAAGGTGCTTTTCCCGGCCATGTTGGGGCCGGTGACAAGCCAGATCCGCTCCTCGGCCAACACGCAGTCGTTGGCGACAAAGCCGCCCCCGGCGCCGGACGCCGCGAGCCCGGCCTCGACGATCGGGTGGCGCCCGCCCGCGATCTCGAAAGCGGTGCCGTCCTCGACCACCGGCCGCACCCAGCCGCCCTCGGCCGCGCGCTCGGCCAATGCCGCCGCGACATCGAGGCTCGCCAACGCCGCCGCCGCCGTCGCGATTTCGGCGCGGCATGCCGTGACCTCGCCGACGAGATCGTCGTAGAGCCGCAGTTCCAGTGCCAGCGCGCGCTCGGCCGCACTGGCGATCTTGGTTTCGAGCTGGGCGAGTTCGGCGGTCGTGTAGCGTTGCGCGCCAGCCATCGTCTGGCGGTGGATGAATTCCGGCCCGAGCTTGCCGGCGTGGTTGCCCGAGACCTCGATGTAATAGCCGATCACGTTGTTGTGGCGGATCTTCAACGCGGCAACCGCGGTCGCGGCGGCGTACTGCGCCTGCAATGCCGCGATCATGCGGCGGCTCTCGTCGCGCAACCGGCGCCATTCGTCGAGTTCGCCCGAATATCCGGCGGCGATAAAACCGCCATCGCGGGCAAACAGCGGCAATTCCTCGGCGAGCGCCCGCCCGAGCCGGTCGACCAGCGCGGCATGCTCGCCGAGCCCGCGCTGTGCCGCGGCCAAAAGCTTGGGCAACGGCACCAGACCCGGTGCCGCCAGCATGTCGCGCAGTGCGGCGGTTTCGCCGAGCGCCCGGCATAAAGCCGCGAGGTCGCGCGGGCCGCCGCGCCCGAGGCTGAGCCGGCTCAATGCCCGCTCGATATCGGGGCAATGGCGCAGCCGATCGCGGATTGTCGAACGCAATCCCGCGGCGTCGATCAGAAAACCGACCGCGTCAAGGCGGGCGGCGATCGATGCCGGCGCCGTCAGCGGGGCGGCGAGATGGTCGGCCAAGAGCCGCGCCCCCGCCGCCGTCAGGGTGCGGTCGATCGTCGCCAACAGGCTGCCGCGACGTTCGCCGGAGGAGGCCGTCGCCAGTTCGAGATTGCGCCGAGTCGCGGCGTCGATCTGCATGACCGAGCCCGGCACGACCCGGCGCGGCGGTTCGAGATATGGCGCATTGCCTTGCTGGGTCAGGCCGACGTAATCGACCAGCGCCCCGGCGGCGGCGATCTCGGCGCGGCTGAAATTGCCAAAGCCGTCGAGCGCGCCGACGCCGTAAAAGCTTTCGAGCCGGCGCCGCGCGGCGTCGCTGTCGAAGCGGGCATTGGGCAGCGGGGTCAGGGCGGGCTTCCATTCGCCCAGCATTTCGTAGAGCGCAGGGCGGCCCAGCATGCGTTCGGGCAGCAGAATCTCGCCCGGCGATAGGCGCGCGAGGTCGCCAGTGAGCGTCGGCTCGCTCGTCGGGGCGAGGGCAAACGCGCCGGTCGACAGATCGAGCCAGGCGAGACCGATCTCGCCGCTCGCCTCGGCAAGGCCGGCGAGGTAATTGTGCCGGCGCGCATCGAGCAACCCTTCCTCGGTCAAGGTGCCGGCGGTGACGACGCGAACCACGGCGCGCCGCACCGGGCCCTTGGCTCCGCGTCTTCGCGCTTCGGCCGGATCCTCGACCTGCTCGCAGATCGCAACCTTGAACCCGGCGCGGATCAGCCGCGCCAGGTAGGTCTCGGCGGTGTGCACCGGCACGCCGCACATCGGAATGTCGGCGCCGTCGTGCCGGCCGCGCTTGGTCAACGCGATGTCGAGCGCCTGTGCGGCGGCGACCGCATCGTCAAAGAACAGCTCAAAAAAATCCCCCATACGGAAGAACAGCAGACAGCCCGGATGCGCTTGTTTGATCTCGAAATACTGCGCCATCACCGGTGAGGCGGCGGTCCCGGTTAGCGGCGGCGCGGCGATTCCGGGGTCGGGGTGGACGGGGAGGGTCATCGGCGGCGGGCGAGGATTGCGGACAGCGGCAGGGGTTGACGGTAGCATGCGCCGCAGGCGGGTGCGAAAGAGAGGATCGGCATGACCGAGGCGGCGGGGTCTTTTCCGGTGGTTCGCGAGGCAGTGGCCTCGTTTCCCGACCGCGACCATTTTCACCGCGCGGTGTCGAGCCTGCTCGCCGCGGGGTTTGCGCCGAGCGATTTGTCGGTGCTGGCCTCGCACGATTCGCTAGCCGCCGCGGGCGAGCCCAATGTTGACAAGCCGGCATTGCTGCCGGCTGGGCTCAGCGACGAGGTCAAATATCTCGGCCCGCTGACCGTCGCCGGGATCGTCGTGCTCTCGGGCGGGCCGATCGCGGTTGCGGTCGCGGCGCTGGTCGGCGCCGGGCTCGGCGGGGCAGCATTGAAGGAATTGTTCGACGACTACACCGCGCCGCGGCACAGCGCCGATTTTCGCGCGGCCTTGCAGGCCGGGGCGGCGCTGCTATGGGTGCGCTGCGACGACCCGGACCGCGAACTAACCGCCACCCGCATTCTCGAAGAAGCCGGCGGCCGCCACGTCCATGTCCACGGCCGCCCCGCCGGCTCTGAGAGCGGCGGGAGCAGCTGAGGCGGCCGAGGTCAGGGCGGCGGCGGGTCCGGGAACCAGTCGCCGAGGACCAGCTCGGCGGTGAACCCAGCCATCTGCGCGAGGCGCGTGTTGATGCTGGCAGCAGGTTCCCCGTGGCCTTCGAGGTCGTCAGCCGCAAGCTTTGCGGCGGTAACGCTCTGTCTTCTGATCACCTCTTCGACCTCGCGCCGAAGGCTGGGGCTGGTTTCCAACAGCTCCTCGACTTCCGCGCGCGCGTCGCGGATCGTCGCACGCCATCCCGCTCGTGGATCGGCGGCAGGAGAGGCTTCAAGCTTGAGGAGATGGCGAAGGATGCGCCTGATCTGAGAATTCAGCTCGGTGCGCTGCGATTTTCCCAAGCTCTCGATCTCCTCGGCGAGGTTCTCCCAATCGAGCGGCAGGTTGGACGCCTTGGCGCGGCGCAACGCTGCTGCCTGCTCTTTGCTCCACAGCACGAAATCGCGGTCGTAAAGTTCGCTGAGCTCTGTCATTGCGATCTCCCGGCTTTCAGCCGAATGGACGCGTACGCGTCTGAATTGATACCGGCGCGCATTCTATTTTTCGCTCATCGTGCGCTCGTCCCACAGGCGCAGCAAATATCCATCGGGGTCGGCAAGTTCCACGCCGTAGCCCCAATAGGTTTTGCGCGGACCATGCACGAACTCGATGCCGCGGGCCGACAGCTCGGCAAAGCTAGCATCGACATCCGCGACCTGGAACCACAAGGCAGTTCCGTTGGGGATTACCGACTCGGCGATTTCCTGAAGGAAAATCGCGAAACCGTCGCTGTCCTGGAGTGCCGCCGCGCGCCGTTCCGGCATCTCGAATTCAACCTTCAAGCCAAGCGTCGTCACATACCAGTCGCGGGACCTCGCGCAATTGGTTACCGGGATCGCTAGATGGTCGAACTTCATCATCGCGGGACATTTCCTCATTTTGCTGGGGGCGGCATTTGATGACAGGTATGGAGAACGCCCCGAATCCGCAAAGTCTTTTCGCCCGCGATCTCGATTTCGCCGCCGCGCGATGGTAAGCCCGGCGCGACCCGACCCCGGAGGAAGAGCGTGCTCGACCGCATCCTGCTGACCAATGACGACGGCATCGACGCTCCCGGCCTTGACGTGCTCGAGCGGATCGCGTCGGTGCTGGCCCGCGAGCTGTGGGTCGTCGCGCCCGAGCACGATCAAAGCGGCGTTTCGCACGCGGTCAGCCTGCACCACCCGATCCGCGCCACCGAGCGCGGGCCGCGGCGCTGGGCGGTCACCGGCACGCCCGGCGATTGCGTGGTCATGGGCCTCAGCCATTTTATGAAGGAGACGCCGCCGCAATTGCTGCTGTCGGGTGTCAACCGCGGCGGCAATCTCGGCATCGAGACCGTGTTTTCCGGCACCGTCGGCGGGGCGATGACCGGGATGATGCTCGGCGTTCCATCGATTGCGCTGAGCCAGGTGTGGACCGACCGCGCGAATGTGCGCTGGGAGACGGCGGCGGCATTGGGCCCCGGCATCCTGCGCCGGCTGCTGGAAATCGGCTGGAGTGCCGGCACTTGCCTCAGCGTCAATTTTCCCGATCTTCCGGCGGACGCGGCGGGCCCGCTGACTCTGGCGCGGCAGGGCGCGGGCTCGGTGCAAGGCATGGATGTCGAAGCCCGTGCCGACCCGCGCGGCTTTGACTATTATTGGGTCAGTTTCCGCCGCGGCGAGCGCGACCAAAGCCCCGAAAGCGATATCGAGGCGGTGAAGGCCGGCCGCGTCGTCGTAACCCCGCTGCGCTACGACCGCACCGACGAGGACGCATACGCGCTATTGGCGCGGGCGCTGCCGCGATGAACCGCACGCTCCAGCTCGGTGCAATCAAAAATGCCGTTCCAAAAAGATCCGGTGCGAGCGGTAGGAGAGCCACACCCGCTGCCAGCGCAGAAAATCGGCGCCGAGGACGAGGTCGGCGTCCTGTAGGCCAAGCTTGGCGACCATGATGGTTTGGTCGCGCAGCGATTGACCGTCGATCTGCAGCTCGGCGAAGCGATGGGCCCGCGATTTGACCATTTCGGCAGCGGCACCCCGCAACGTCGTGACCGGGTCCTGGGCCAGCGTCGTTCCGGTCACGCCGACCGCGGCCGCCGAATCGGCATCGAGGGTAGTCAGTTGCGCACCGGTGTCGATCAGCGCCGCCAGCTGGTGTCCGTCAAGGCGCACCGGAAAGAACAGGCGGTCATGCAGCGACCGGTTGGCCTCGATCGTATCATAGGGCACGCTCCAATCCGGTCCGGCGATCGCGCAAGGCGGCGGCTCGTAGAGGGTGATGCGGCGATGCGCCAAATCGAGATCGACCTCGAAACCGGTGAAGAAATCGGCCCCGAGCAATCCGTCGAGCGGCTTGCCGGCGACCGGCGGCAATGAAACCGGGCCGACAAGCACTCTGAAGTTCGTCATTGCCAACCCGCCGGAGCCGAGGCTGGCGAGCCGCGCGTCGCCGCCGGCCATGGCACCCCCGAGGCTGCGCAGCCGGCGGGCATATTCGTAATGCGCGTCGAGCCGCAGCCGTTTGGCCGCGGCGGCGCCGAGGATCGTGCGCTCGGCTCCGGTATCAAACAAAAACGAGACCGGCGCGCCATTGACCCGCAACGTGACGGTCGGGACATTTCCCATTGGCGTGACCGGCAGCTCGACCAGCCTTATCGGCCGGCAATCTTCGGCCGCGGCGGGGGCGACAAGCGCGGCCGATGCCAGAACCATCAGCGCGAGAACGCGCGCCGCTGCCCCGATATTCACCGTGCCGCGTCTCCCCAAGCCATCCGCTGTTGACCGGAGGTCAGCCGATGACCGCGACGCCCTGGATTTCGACGAGCAGCTCCGGGCGAGCGAGGCCGGCGACCGTGATCAGCGCGCCCGCCGGGAAGCCGTCGCCAAAGATTTCCCGGCGCAGCTGGGTAAAGCGATCGCCATAGCGCGCGTCGGTGATAAAGACGGTCATCGTGACCATGTCGGCAAGCGCGCCGCCGAGCTCGGAGAGGGTCTGGCCAAGGCGGGCAAAAACCTCGCCCACCTGGCCGTCGAAATCGCCGGCGAGCGATCTGCCGGCGGCATCCTCGGGCGCCACCTGCCCGGCGAGCCAGACCGTCCGGCCGCCCGCGGTGACGACCGCCTGCGAATAGCCACGAGCCTGCGCCCGGTCCCGCTTGAGGTATTGCCGAAGCGGCTCCCGATCCGTCGCATCCGTCATCGATGTCTCCGCGGCCAGCGTTCGCCGACGACATTGTCTCAGGGCGGACGGCGAGTCCAGCCGGCACCATGGCGCAGGGCGCATGGCGCGACCCATCGATCACCGACCGAAAGCGCGGCAATTGCCCGCTGCGAAAGCGCGCCGGGGCTGGTCAACGAGGGCAAAAAATCGTTTAGTCGCGCGGCGAGGCGGCGTCGATAACCTCGCGCACGCGCCGCCGTGCGGGCCGGATAAAACGAACCGGGAGGCTCCCCGATCGTCGTTGCGACGCCCGCGCGTCGCCAAAAGGGCAAGGGTGAGGAGCGCTTTGATGAAGACGTCGCACCGCCGCTATTGGGTGTTCCTGCTACTGTTTCTGTTCAACGCGATCGCCTATGTCGACCGGGTCAACATGTCGGTCGCCGGCAAACCGATCGCGCAGGAATTCGACCTGTCGCCGGTGGCGCTCGGCTATCTCTTTTCGTCGTTCCTGTGGGCCTATGTGCTGATGATGCTGCCCGGTGGGCGGCTGATCGACCGCTGGGGCACGCCGGTCGTCGCCTCGGTCGCGACGGCGGTGTGGTCGGCGGCGCAGATGCTGACTGGGGTGGCCGGCAATTTTGCCGCGATGCTGCTGGCGCGGCTCGGCCTTGGGATCGGTGAGGCGCCGTTTGCCCCAGTCACCTATAACAGCGTCCGCTCGTGGTCGCCCTATACCGAGCGCGGCACGGCGATCGCCGCGATCTCGGCCGGGTCGAGCCTCGGCTTGGCGCTCGGCGCGCCGGCCGTCGCCTGGCTGATCCAGGCGGCGTCGTGGCGCTGGTCGTTCGTCATCACCGGTGCCGTTGGATTTATCTGGGTGGTCGCGTGGAGCACGCTCGTTTCGACGCCGGAAAAGACGCGCTGGCTGCCCGAGGCCGAGCGCCGGCAGATCCTCGCCGGGCGCGATGCCGGCATGGCGCCGCCGAGCCATGACGGGGTCGGCTATCTCGGCCTCGTCCGCTGCCCGACGATGTGGGGGCTGTTCATCTCGCAGGGTTGTCTCGTCTACACCGTGTATCTCTATATGTCGTGGCTGCCGAACTACCTGCAGACCGCGCGCCACCTGTCGATGGTGGGGTCGGGCATCTACACCGCGATCCCGTTTTTTGTCGCGTCCGCGGTCAACATAGTGGCCAATTGGTGCGGCGACCGGCTGATGAGTGCGGAAGCCGTGCATCGCGGCAAGCGCCGCTACCTGGTCGGGCTGTGCCTGCTGCTGACCGCGGCGGGGTTGGCGATACCGTTCGTCCAGTCGCTCTCCGCGGTCATAGCGCTGGTCACGATCGCGGTGTCGTTCGCCAATGTCGGTCCGGCGGCGAATGGTGCCTTGGTGGGCGATCTGCTGCGCTCGCCGGCCGACGCCGGGCGCGCCTTCGCGTTTCTCGTCCTTGGCGGCAACACCTTTGGCTTGTTGGCGCCGATCGTGACCGGGTATCTGGTCGCGGCCACCAAAAGCTTCGATTCCGCCTTTATCGCCGCCGGCGTGCTGGCACTGGTCGGCGCTGCCGCCGTGCTCGGGTTCGCCCGCGGCGCGATCGGCGAGGTGCCCGCCGCGGCGCCGGCGCGGCCGAGCCTCGCCGACTGACAACCGCCCGTCCACCTTCGCCCATTGCCGGCGCATGGCGCTGGCGACCCCGGCAGGACTTGAACCTGCGGCCACTCGCTTAGAAGGCGAGTGCTCTATCCAGCTGAGCTACGGGGCCGGTTCCGGCGCGGGTCAGTTGCGCACCCGATCATAGCGGAAATTGTCGGCGTAGCTTTTCGGCTTTTCGCTGAACATCTGCGGCTCGATGATCGTGTAGGAGAGCCCTTGCCGGTCGGCAAAGGCCCGCGCTTCCGCGATCGTGTCAAAGTGCAGCCGCACTTGGTTCAAGGTGTCGGCGGCACTCGTCCACCCCATCAGCGGGTCGCGGCCGCGGCTGGTCGCGGGTTCGTATTCGAGGACCCATTTGCGGGTCTGCCGGCGCCCCGACTGCATTGCCGTCTTGGCCGGCCGGTAGATACGCGCCTGCGCCATCGCCCAACTCACTCTCCCGCAGCATCGACACCGTTACGCAAGCGGAACAATCCGGTCCGCGCTTGGTCGGGGCGAGAGGATTCGAACCTCCGACATCCTGCTCCCAAAGCAGGCGCTCTACCAGGCTGAGCCACGCCCCGCCTCGCGGACGCAGCGCGTTTTAGAGGGTTGGCGCCGCCGGCGCAACCGCCGCGGCGCATGCTGGACCCGGCGCTTACGCCGCTGCCGCCGTTGCGGTTTGCCGTCGCGGCGCGTCGTCGTCTCTGATGTCCATCAGCACCCGCAAGGTCTCGCGCCCGCGCGACAGCCGCGAGCGTACGGTGCCGATCGGGATGCCGAGGATGGTGGCGACTTCCTCGTAGCGCATCCCTTCGAGGCCGACGAGCAGGATGACCTGACGCTGTTCGTCGGGCAGGCGGGCGATCGCCCGTTCGAGATCGCGCAATTGCAGCGACGCCCCGGCATTCGAATTGACGGTCAGCATCGGCGCCACGTCCTCGACCGGGACCGCCGCACCTTCGCGCACCGCGCGGCGCACGTCGTTGACGTGCTGATTATGCAATATGGTGAACAGCCAGGCGCGCAAATCGGTGCCGGGCTGCCACAGATGCTGTTTGGCGATCGCGCGCACGAGGCAGCTTTGCACCAGATCATCGGCCCGCGAGGCATCGCGGGTCAGGGCCCGCGCATAGCGCCGCAGGCGGGGGATTTCGCTTTCCAGAAGGTGCGCGAAATCGGTCATCAGGTCCACCCTTTGCTGTTGCGGCGCCGGCTGGTCCGGGGCCGTTGGATGCCCTGGGTATAGAGTCCCGCTGTAACCCCTTGATGTATCGTCGTCGCCCGTTGGTAAAATGTTGTCTTGTTGGGTAATGGTCTGTATCCGAGCGGTAATTAAGGTCACACTCGGTAAACCGGCCGGGTTCGCCCGGACCGGCGGCGCGGCCGCGATTGACCCGCTCCGCACCAGCGCCTATGGTTCGCCGCCGTAGCGAGCCTGTAGCTCAGCCGGTAGAGCAACTGACTTTTAATCAGTAGGTCTCGGGTTCGAATCCCGACGGGCTCACCACATTAAATCGAGGGTTGCGGCGACTGTTAAGAACCGAAAAGGCTATGCGTTCGACCCGCGTTTGTCCCGGCCCAGCTCGACGCCAGCGACAATCCGCTGCTTGAGCCGCGCGCTCGTCACCGCTTCCGCCCGCGCCTTCGACCCGGACGCGGCCGGGTAACGCAAGCTCGCAATCCGGTCTCATCACCGGCGGACGTCGGGCCGCGCTGACGATCTGGTACGCTCTCGCGCCGGAAGTGTGTCGTTTAAGCGCTGCCGCCGCCAAACCGTCGCGTATAGTGGGCGCAAATCCGCTGGATCATAGATTCATAGGACATCGGGTCGCCGACATTTAGGCTGGGCGGACTCGGTGCAACTTGCGTCGGCTTCCTCAACTGGGCGTATTTCAGTGGGTCGGGGTAAAAGTTGAAGTTGTCGTGCTCGATTACGATGACGCCCAGCGCCTCCAACCCGGGCACGTCTGTTTCCGAATTTCGTAAGTGGATCGTCCGGAATAGGTCAATCGATTCTTTAGCCAGTTGGCGGGCTGACCTCCGCCGGCTGACATGCGTGTTGAATTCCGGGCGTGAAGTTTTACCCAAATTGAGCGGCGAATAGAACAAGTCCGCACTGTTTATGACGAGGAACGCAGCGACAACGGTGCGCGGATCATAGATATGACCGTGCCCGTGAAATGCCCCAAAATCGCGTAGCCGGTTTCGCCGCGCCTTGCCGTGCTCCGTGATCACGCCCTTTAATTCGATCGCGATTTGAATGATTACGGGAGGATCCGTCCTGATCGAGTCAGGGTCGGAAGGCCGGATTGGAGGGCCGGCGCACGTCCCAATTGCTATGTCGATCACCCAGTCGTCTTGGCCGACCTGCTGATGATGCCGTAGATTCGCGACAATCTGACCACGCGCCGCGCGTTCGGCGATGAGGGGACAAGCCGCTACCAGATCGCGGACAATAATTTCCGAAAGAAAGTCGCTATGCCGAGAAGAGCGAGGGTCGTAGCCTTTTTCGGCTAGATAAGCCGCGAACTCCTCTGTGATCGGCATTTATCCCCACCCGGTCGCCGATTCTACTACGACCGCGAAATGGCAACCCGCGGCTCGCCCCGCGGCTTCTTTCGCGGCGCGGCGGGTGGCGGCATTTAGGTATTCTTCTTCGGTCTCGACCGAGACCGAGTTGCGGCCGGCGCAGATCGCGGCGACAGCGGTCGAGCCGGACCCGGCGAACGGATCGAGCACGGTGTCGCCGGCAAAGCTGAACATGCGGATCAGCCGCTCGGCCAGCTCCGCCGGGAATGGTGCGGGATGGCCGTCGCGCAGGCTGGCGCCCCGGATGTCCGACCAAACCGGGCGCATCCAGGCATCCATCTCGTCACGCTGCAACATCGACAAAGCCTTTTGGATCATCGGCGTGGTGCGGTAGCCACCAGGCTTGCGCAGCATCACGATGTGCTCGTGGTCGTTCTTGATGATTGCGCCGGGCTGGTAGGGCTTGCCGAAATAGCCGCTCGACCCGCCGCCGGCTTCGTTCGTCCGGTTGCCGATCTTGAACCACAGAATCGGCGTCAGATTGTCGAGGCCATGGTTGCGGCTGCGGACCTGGATGTCGGCCGGCAACGGCAGAACCCGATGACGGCCATCGGCACGCCGTGGAATCAAGATGTCGCCGATGACGCAGCAAATGCGCCCGCCGGGGACGAGCACGCGGGCGCACTCCCGCCATACCCGGTCAAGTTCGTCGAGAAACGCCGGGTAATCGTCGATCCGGCCGAGCTGGCGCCCGCCGGCGTCGGAAGCGTACGGCTTTAAGTTGAAGTAGGGCGGCGAGGTTACGACGAGATGGACCGATTCATTCGGTATCATGCTCAGGTCGCGAGCATCGCCGACGGTCATCTCGTGCCGGGTGCGATCGTACGGCGCGGGCCATCGCCGGCCCCGAAGGACCATGTTTGCGTTTAGCAGGGCTTCGGGAGCGCCGGGCTCGTTGTCGGTGGCCGGTAAGCGGGGAATGCCCGGCGACGGCGGAACGGAACCCCATTCTCGCGACGACCGAGCGACGTTGTTTTTTGCCATTGGCGCACTCCCAACGAGCGATGGTAGACCACTCTCGATCGAAGACAAGATCCTGTGTCCGCGAATTCACCGACACCCGAGCGGGCACGGCCGTGCTACAGCCTCCACGAGTAAGTTCTATCTATGTTCTCAAATTTGTCAATGCGAAGTTGTGCTCGGATCGCCCGATGCCCAAGTGGCCAGGCAAGTGCTCGACCGGTTTCCGCCGACCTGTCCGGCTCTGGTGCGCAACGCCGCCGAGTAGCTCCGGCACTCCAGGAGCCGTTTCCGTCGGGCGGACAGCGGTCTTCGCAGTTTCGCCAAGAAAACCAGACGTCTTTGCGAGCAGAGCGAAGCAATCTCGGGCCGTTGCTCGTCGGGTCGGGATTGCTTCGTCGCGCGGGCGCTCCTCGCGACGACAGCACGTCGCCTATTCGATAGAAATCGTACTAGCTGCGGCGTAGGCGTTCGACCTGCATGTTGGCGAGAAACGGCACCAGCGGATGGGCGCCCATGGCGACGATGGCACGTGTGTCGAGCGCGATTAGTGCTTCCCGCTGCGCGGGGGTCAGCCGGAAGCGGTTGGCATAGCCCTCGGCGTCGGCGACAAAGGCGGTCCGGCTCGCCTCGTCATGCGCGAGCCCTTGCAAGGCGACGGTCAGCTCGACGAGTTCGGGTTTGATCGACGGGTAGTGCGGCTCCGGCGCGGTTCGCGGCGGGCCGAACCAGCCGAGCGAGGCGTAATTGTGGTGCCAGCTCGGCTCCAGCGCGACGATATCGGGCTTGCTTTCGCCGAGTGCCCCCGCGGCACAGGCCCAGCAGCGCAATTCGACATTGCCGGCGGCGTCGAGCTCGGCCGCGTCATAACCGATCAGCGATTTGAGGTTGCCGGCGGCGATCCGGTCGAGCGCCTTTTGGTCCCAAGCGAGGTCGGGTTCGGCATAGCGCTCGGTGCCGGGGTAATGCGACATGCCGCCGCTCGCCAGCACCGCGGTCCTCAGCCCCATCGCCGAAACGATCCGCGCCATCGCCTGGCCAAAGGCATAGCAACGCTCCATCGTCGGCTGCGGCGGCAGGTAGGCGTTGACGTAGATCGGCAACACCGGGTCCTCGACCCCGAGATGGGTCAAAGGGATGCCGAGCGCGTAGTCGATTTTGGCGACGCTGGTAAAGGCCGGGTCGAAACCCTGGCCGTACATCTGGCGCACGATCGCAAAGCCGATCTCGCCCGGTACCCGCCAATGGAATTGCCGGCCGGCGAATTCGCCGTTGGCCTTGTCGCCGACATGGATCGTGAAGGGCGGTGCGGCGGTGTGAAAGAACTGCTCGGCGTGGTCGTTGGCGAAGATAACCCAGAGATCGGGGCGCAGCGCCCGCAGCCGGGCGCCGATCTCGGCCGCCGCCCGCTTGACCCGCTCGACGGTGCCGCGATCCTCGGTTTGCGGCATCGTGAAGAATTGCGGGGCATGGGGCAGCATCGCCCCGCCGATCACGCTTGACATCGCCGCCCTTTCTCCGGATCGATCATCGTTCGATACTATGGCGGTTCACATTAGCTCGCGAACGCGAAAATGCCTGCCGAGGAAACGCCCCCGATGCCGCCCGCCGCCGACGATCCGCCGCTCGACCGGGTCAGCGCGGCGCCGCCCGCCGCCCCATCCGCCGACGCCGCCGCCGCGACCACCGCAGGCGAGCCCACCCCGCAAGGTGAGGCCTCGCTCGGCGGCGAGCCGCACCGCCGCCGGCGGCGCCGGCGGCGCCATCCGCCGCGCGATCTCGCGGCGACCGTGGCGGGCAGCGACCCCGGCGTCTCGCCGGACGGCGAGCAGTCGCCGCGGGTAGACGTTGGCGCCGCCGATCCGGCTCTCGGCGCGGGAGTTTCGGCCACGAGCCCGCCGGCAGACGCGCCGAACGCGGCTGGCGATCACCCGCCGCACCGCCGTCGTCGGCGCCGGCGCCGGCCCGCGCCCGGCAATTTCGGAGCTCGGCCGGCGCCGGGTGGTTTGGGATCGGCGTTGCCGATGGGCGATCCCGCCGCGGCAGCTTCGGCCGACGGCGCCGATGGGCCGCCGGAGGGGACCGCCGAAGGCGAGACGGGTGCCACCGGAGCCGAGGCCGGGGATTCCAGCCGTGCCAGGCTTCATTTGCGCCTACCGGTGCCCCGCCGGCGACGGCTCGCGCAGCCGCCGGGTTTGCCGCGCGGAACGGCGGCGGCTGTCCCGCCGGATGGCGATACGCCTACAGCCGAGGCGGCGGCCGGCCTACCGCGCCGCGAAGTCGAGTTTCCACGCCGCCAGCGGCGACGGCGCCCGCCGCAGCGCAGCGGCGATGGAGGGCCCGCGGGGCAGGGACAAAGGGCCGACGGCGCGCCGCGCGACGCCAACCGGCCGCCGCGCGGTCGGGACCGCAACCGCCGCCCCGGCGAGGAACGACCGCGTGACCCGCAACCGCAGCGTGCCGGTGAGCCGCAGCGGCACGCGCCGGGCCGGGGACCGCGGGACGCGGACACCGGCGGGCTCGGGCGGGGCGATCGCGCTGCCCGAGCCCGAGGTCCGGGCGGGCCGCGGGACGGCCAGCGCGGCCGCGGGCGGGATACGGCGCCGCGCCGCGTCGAGCAAAAACTTTACGCGCTCGAAGCAATGGTCGATCGCGGTTTTGAGGATGTCCCCGACGAGGCCGAGGACAGCGGCAGCCGCCGGGTCCATTGGACGATCGTCAAGCGCACCGTCGCCGACCAGAAAAGCGGCAAGGCGATGTCGGCGACCTATGTGCTGCAGCGCGAGGGCGGCGAAACCGAATTTCCCAATCTCGGCGCCGCCCGCGCCGCCGCCAACAAAACCATCGTCCACCCCGAGAAACTGACGATGTCGAAAGCCGAGCACGCCGCCGCCAAAAACAGCAAGTGACCAAGGCCCGTTGCCGCTGGCGTCAAACGCACACCAACCCTTGCCTTCCGGTCATGGCTGGCTAGTCCCGGTCACCTCCTCTTCAGGCAGGTCATTCCGGTCGCAGGGGTGGAACGCCACATGATTACTCCGCGCCGATCGCCGTCTCCTATTCGCCGGCACCCCCGTTATAGGGTGCCGTCACCGCGCCGGTGCGGTATTGCGGCGGTTCGAGGATCGCCTCGGTCTTGGTGTCCTTGAACTGGTCGATATTATTGCTTTTGATGTTCTGCCACTGAACTTCGAGCACGCGCGGTTTCGACCACTCGCCGTCCTTGCCAAAGCTGACATCGCCGACGATCGTCTTGAATGGATGGGAGCGGATGTAATCGGCGAGCGTGGTCTGATCGAGGCTCTTCGTTCCCTCGACCGCCTCGGCCAGCACCTGGAGGTTGGCGTAAGCGAAAGGCGGCAGATACCAGCCCACGGGATCGACGCCGGCGCTTGACGCCTTCGCCTGATATTCCTTCAGGAAATCGAGGATGCCGGGAAATTGCATCGTCGGCGCCGGGATCCACCAGTCGTAATCGACGACGCCATTCAGTTTCGGGCCGAACTGCTCCTTGACCGTGGTGTATTGCAGCCCGACCATGCCGCCGCCAAAAAACCGGGTCTTGAGGCCGGATTCGGTCGCCGCGCGCAGCATGCCGACCGATCCCGGCGGGTAGGAGGCGACAAAGACCATGTCGGGGTTGGTTGCCTGGATCGCGTGGACGATCGGCGTGAAATCGGGAGTTCCCGGCGGATAGGTCTTGTCGTAGACGATGTCGACCCCGTACTGCTTGGCGAGATCGCGGACGCCTTCCGAGGCGTTCTTTGGGAATTCGGCGTCTTCGGCGAGCAATGCCAGCGTCTTCGGCTTCGGGTCCGCCGCCATCGCGACCTTGAAAAACGGCTCCGAAAACGCGTGCTTCGGGTCGGGGCCGGCGGGCAGCATCGAGAAGTATTTCGGGTAATGAAACTCGCTGTTGACCGCGAGCCCGAACAACCCGAGGAACAGCCGGTTGTGCGAAATCGCGATCGGCATCGCCGGCGCGATCAGGTTAGTGCCGTAGCCCGAAACCATCAGATCGACCTTGTCGACATCGAGCAGCTTTGTATAGATGCCCGGCACCGTCGCCGGGTTGCTCTGGTCGTCGTAATAGACGAGCTTGACCGGGCGGCCCAACAGCCCGCCCTTGGCGTTGACGTCGTCCTGCCAGATCTGCATTCCGAGTAGTGCTGCCTTGCCGGCGGCGGCGAGCCCGCCGGTCAGCCCCATGCCAAAGCCGATCGTGATCGGCTCCGCGGCGCGCACCGCACCCGCCGCGAAAACCAGGGCGGCCACCGCCGCCAGAACCGCCGCCAGAAATGTGAGCCGGCGCATTACGCGTTGCTGCATGAGCTTACTTCCCTGTTCCTTGATCTTCTGTATCAGCCCCTCTCCCCGCGCGGGGAGAGGGAGGGACCCGCGTCAGCGGAAGGGTGAGGAACAGCCGCCGGCAACGCTTTCCGGTCGCCGCCGCCCTTATCTTTTCTTTCTGCATTCGCGCGTAGGAAGCGGTCGACGCCGTCCGCTCCGTACACCCGGTCGAGCGCACCGCGGCGTTCGAGATAATGCAGATGGGCGAGCGCCTCGCCAAGCGCGAACGCGGTCTGATGCCGGTCGAGCGGCCGGCGAAACAGCACCGGCAGCACATCGACGGCGCTCCGTGGCAGCCTCAAAGCCGCGACAAGTTCTTCGCATCGCGCCGCGTGATGCGCCGCCAATTCGTCGATGCGCGGATGCAAGCCGTAAAACGGCAGATTGTGAGACGGCAACACCAGGGTGTCTGGCGGGACCGCTTCGCGCAGCTTGGCGAGCGAAGCGAGATAGCGGGCCAGCGGGTCGCCGTCGGGCTCGTGCGGCTGAACGCTGACATTGGGCGAAATCTTTGGCAATACCTGGTCGCCGGCGATCAGCACGCCAGTCTCGGAGCAATAAAGACAGGCGAGTTCTGGCGCGTGGCCCTCGCCGACGACGACCCGCCACACCCGCCCGCCGATCCCGATCGCCATGCCGTCGGCAATGCGCCGAAAGGCCGGCGGCACCGACGGCACGCCCTCGCGGTAGCTTTTTTCGCGCTCGGAGAACAATTCGCTGGCGGCGGCGTCAAGCCCGGCGCGGCGGGCGAAATCGCGGCGCAGCGCGACAAAATCGTCGCTCCCCCGGCTCGTCACCCGGGCGTAAAGCCATTCCTTTTCGGTGATCCACAGCGCCACCCGCCAGCGCTCGGCGAGCCAGTCGGCGAGCCCGATATGGTCGGGATGGTAATGCGTGACGATGATCCGCGTTACCGGACGGCCGCCGAGATGCGCGGCAAAGATGCGCTCCCAAGCCGCTTTGGCTTCGGGCATCGCGTAGCCGCAATCGACAATTGTCCAACCGGGCCCGTCTTCGAGCAGCCACAAATTGATGTGGTCGAGCGCGAAGGGCAGCGGCATGCGCAGCCACAAGACTCCGGGTGCTACGGCCACGGCATCGCCCGGCCGTGGCGGCGTCGCAACCGGAAAGCGCAACGGCCCGAAACTTCCATCCATGATCGATCATGTTCCCGTGTCCGAATTGACCAGCAGGTTAGGACGGTGCATTAGTGCCGGGCAAGCGACATGCCCGCCGGTCAGGCTTGTTCCCCGGCGGGCAATTTGCGTAGGGGGCGAGGAAGCGACCATGCGTGACTTCAACATTCCCGGCCGCTCGGCCGCGGTCGCGGCCAACGGCATGGTCGCGACCTCGGCGCCGCGCGCGACCCTGGCCGGGCTCGACGTGCTGCGCGGCGGCGGCAACGCGATGGATGCAGCGATCGCCGCCGTGGCGATGCAATGCGTCGTCGAACCGCAGAGCACCGGGATCGGCGGCGATTGCTTTGTGCTGTATTCGCAACGGGGCGCGCCGCCGGTGGCGCTGAACGGCTCGGGCCGGGCGCCGGGCAAGGCCACTGCCGAGTGGTACGCCGAGCGGCAGATCCAGCAGATCGAGACGCAAACGCCGCATGCGGTGACGGTGCCCGGCGCGGTCGACGCCTGGTGCCTGCTCAATCGCGAATATGGCACGAAACCGCTCGCCGAGTTGCTCGAGCCGGCCGCGTGCGCCGCCGAAGAAGGCTATCTCGTGACGCCTCGCGTTGCCTCGGATTGGCAGCGCCTGCAGTGGAAACTGCGCGATCCGATAACCGCGGCGCTGTTCCTTCCCGGAGGCCATCCTCCCGCAGTGGGCGACAGGATGCGCAATCCGCCGCTCGCCGCCACCCTGCGCCGCATCGGCCGCGAGGGCCGCTCCGGCTTTTACGAGGGGGCGGTCCGGCGGGATATCCTCGGGCGGCTGAAAGAACTCGGCGGGCTGCATGACGAGGAAGATTTCGACAGCCAGCGCGCGGAATGGGTCGAGCCGATTCATACCGCTTATCGCGGCTTCGAAGTTTACGAATGCCCGCCGAATGGACAGGGGCTGGCGGCGCTGATGATCTTGCGCCAGCTCGAAGGCTTCGCTCTCGGTGACGATTCGTTGAGCGAGGCCGATCGCCTGCACCTACTCGCCGAGGCCACCAAATCAGCCTATCGGGTGCGCGACGAGTTCTTCGCCGATCCGGCGCAGGTTCATGTCGACGTCGAAGGATACCTGTCGGATCGATGGGCCGAGCGCGCGCGACGGCAAATCCGCCTCGACCGGGTGCTGCCCGGCAACGAATGGCATGGCGGCACGCTGCACACGGACACGGTGTACCTCTGCGCGGTCGATCGCGAGGGCAATGCCTGCTCGTTCATCAACTCGCTGTTCTCGGGGTTCGGCAGTGGCATCGTGGCGCCGGAAAGCGGCGTCCTGCTGCAGAATCGCGGCAGCGGGTTTCGCACCACTCCCGGCCACCCCAACGCGATCGCGCCGCACAAGCGGCCGTTTCACACGATCATCCCGGCGATGCTGGTCAAAGACGGACGTACGGTGATGCCGTTCGGCGTCATGGGCGGTCAATACCAAGCTGTCGGCCATGCGCATTTCGCGCACCGCATGATCGACCGCGGCTTCGATCCGCAGCAAGCCGCCGAAGCCCCGCGCATTTTCGCCTTCCGCGGCAAGCTGCAGGTCGAGCGCGCGCTGCCCGAGCCGATCGTCGCCGATCTCGCGCGTCGCGGCCACGCGATCGACATCCGTGCCATCCCCATCGGCGGCTGCCAGGCGATCTGGATCGACCACCGGCGCGGCGCCCTGATCGGCGGCTCCGAGCCGCGCAAGGACGGTCTCGCCCTCGGCTATTGATCCCCGGCGGGATTGTTTTCGCCACCGAAGAAGCCGCCGAGTGCAATCGCTCGCGGTGTCAATCTGTCTGAGTGCTGGCGGTGTCAATCTGTCTGAGTAACGTGTCATTGCGAGGAGCGCGCGACGAAGCAATCCCGACCAAACGAGCACTCGCCGGCGCGAGATTGTTTCGCTTCGCGCGCAATGACACTCCGAGATGGACGTTCGACGTACCGAAGCTTGCGCTAATCCCGGTGGTATGGGTGGCCGGCGAGGATCTGCTGCGCCCGGTAGAGCTGTTCGAGCAGCATGCCGCGAACGAGGAGATGCGGCCAGGTCATCGGCCCCAACGACAATATCGCCGCGGCGCGGTCGAGGACAGCGGCCCCAAGCCCCTCGGCGCCGCCGATCGCAAACGCCAGCTCTGCTACTCCGCGGTCGCGCCAGATGGCGAGATGGTCGGCGAATTCACGGCTCGACCACGCGGCGCCCCGCGCGTCGAGGGCGACCAGCGTCGCAGAGGGCGGCAGTGCCTCAAGAATCAGCTCGGCCTCGCGCGCCTTCATCAGCGCCGGCGGCAGGCGCTGCTTGACGTCGAGCTCGACGATCGCCGGCGGTGGCGCGATCCGCCCCGCGTAGAGCGTCTGAAGCTCCCTTAGCGGCCCGCTGCGCAGCCGGCCGATCGCGATGACGCGGAGCCGGATCGGGCGCGTCCCGGGCTATTGCCGCGCCGCTTCGGCGTCGGGGAACGCCGAGCCCCACATTTTTTCGAGATTGTAGTAGGCGCGGATTTCCGGCCGGAACAGATGCACGATCACGTCGCTCGCGTCGATCAGCACCCAGTCGCCGTGCTCCTTGCCCTCGATCCCAATCCTGACGCGGGCCGACAGCGCCGCTTCGAGATGCTCGGTCAACGCCGCGACCTGGCGCGCCGAGCGGCCACTCGCGATTACCATGTAATCGGCGATCGTGGTCTTGCCGGCGAGATCGATCGTGACGACCTCCTCGGCCTTGCCGTCGTCGAGCGTCTTCAGCACGAGGTCGAGGATTTCCCCAGGTTGCGCCATACGGGGTTGCCGCGGGCGGCGGCGTGAGGGCAGCGCGGTGATCGTGGCCAATTCGGTTTTTTGCTCCGTCAAAGGTTGCGTCGGCGCCGTCTTGCGCTCGGATCGAATCAGGGTCGCGGAAGTCGGATCGAGCCCGGTATGAAAAAATACCCAGGCCGGCGGTTTTGTCTCGGCCAGCCGGCGCGCGGACGCTTCCGGCACCCGGCTGCGGGCGAAGCGCTGAACCGCGACGCCGGCAAGCGCCTTTTGCGCGTAGGAGGGCCGGTCGAACACGGCAATGGGCACAGTCTCGAAAATCTCGGCCCAGCGCGCCCAACGCGGCAACTGCACCAGATTGTCGCCGCCCATCAGCCAGACAAACCTTAAATAGGGAAAACGCCGGGTCAGCCGCTTCAGCGTGTCGGCGGTGTAGTACGAGCCGCCAAGCCGGTCCTCGATATCGGTGACGTGAATGCGCTTGTGCCCGGCTGCGACCTCCCTGGCACGATCGAGGCGCTCGGCAAACGGCGCCATTCCGGCGACCGGCTTCAGCGGGTTCTGCGGCGAGACCATCCACCACACCTCGTCGAGATCGAGATGCCGCAGTGCCGACAGGCTCAGATGCAAATGGCCGCGATGCGCCGGGTTGAACGACCCGCCGAGCAAGCCGACGCGGCGGTGTCGTCCCGCAGTAAGGCCCTCACCCACCCGACCCTCCCGGGCCGGGTCTCCCCTCTCCCGCAGTGCGGGAGCGGGTACCGAGCGCAGCGAGGGGGGTGAGGGTCAGGGGCGCACCTGGCCGGTGCCGCGCACCAGGTACTTGTAGGTCGTCAGCTGCTCGGCGCCGACCGGGCCGCGCGGCGGCAGCCGCTGGGTCGAGATGCCGATCTCCGCACCCATGCCGAATTCGCC
>DATMKU010000067.1:0-2889 GCA_035570935.1 Allostellaceae bacterium | reverse complement strand
AAAACCTTGCAGGTTCTCGAACTCCTCCATGGAGCGGACCAGCTCCTTGAGGTTTTCCAGGCGTCCGGCGGCGTCGGCGGAGCGGTCCTTCTGCCACATCTCGGTGTAGCCGGATTCATCGAGGATGATCTCGGCCAGCTCGTTGTGCGGCAGGGCATCGCGCTGCTTGCGCCAGCGCTCGAAGGCTTCGAGCACGCCGCGCAGCGCGCCGCGCGGTTTCGGTTTCAGCTCGTCGGTCTCGACGATGGCGCGCGCGGCTTCGGTGAGCGGCACGCGGCGTTTGCGGGCGTGGTCGTGCAGCACCTGCACCGTTGCATCGCCCAGCCCGCGCTTGGGCACGTTGACGATGCGCTCGAAGGCGAGATCGTCGGCCGGAGAGTTCACCACCCGCAAATAGGCCAGCGCGTCGCGGATTTCGGCGCGCTCGTAGAACCGCGGGCCGCCAATGACGCGATAAGGAAGTCCGAGCGTGACGAAGCGGTCTTCGAATTCGCGCATCTGGAACGAGGCGCGCACCAGGATGGCGACCTCGTTGAGGCGATGGCCGCCGCGCTGCAGCTGCTCGATCTCCTCGCCGATGGTGCGGGCTTCTTCCTCGGAATCCCATGAGCCGGTGACGGTGACCTTCTCGCCCAATTCGTCGTCGGTGCGCAGCGTCTTGCCGAGCCGGCCTTCGTTGTGGGCGATGATGTGCGAGGCGGCGGCGAGGATATGGCCGGTCGAGCGGTAATTGCGCTCCAGCCGGATCACTTTGGCGCCGGGAAAATCGTGCTCGAAGCGCAAAATATTGTCGACCTCGGCGCCGCGCCAGCCGTAGATCGACTGGTCGTCGTCGCCGACGCAGCAGATGTTCTTTGCGCCGAGGGGAGGGCTAATGCTTTCCGGCGCGCCACCACGCGCTCCCTCTCCCCGAGGGGGAGAGGGTTGGGGTGAGGGGGTACGGCCGATATCGTTCTGCACCACCGGAGCCCCCTCACCCTCGCTTCGCTCGACCTCTCCCCGCTGGGGAGAGGTGAAGGTGGAGTTCGCTGCCTGAACGGTCCGCTGCGCCAGCAGCCGCAGCCACAGATACTGCGCCACGTTGGTGTCCTGGTATTCGTCGACCAGAATGAATTTGAAGCGGCCCTGATATTGCCGCAGCACCTCGGGCTGCTCGCGGAACAGCCGGATACTTTCGAGCAGGAGATCGCCGAAGTCGGCGGCGTTGAGGATTTTCAGCCGCTCCTGAAACGCCTTGTAGAGTTTGAGCCCTTTGCCGTTGGCGAACACGGCGGCTTCGCCGGGCGGCACCTGCTCGGGGGTGAGGCCGCGGTTTTTCCAGCCGTCGATCAGCATGGCCAGGACCCGCGCGGGCCAGCGCTTCTCGTCGATGTTCTCGGCTTCGAGCAATTGCTTGAGCAGCCGGATCTGGTCGTCGACGTCGAGAATGGTGAAATCGGATTTCAGCCCGACCATCTCGGCGTGCCGGCGCAGGATCTTTACACCGATGGAATGGAACGTGCCGAGCCACGGCATGCCTTCGACGACACCGCCGACGATGTCGCCGACGCGCGTTTTCATCTCGCGCGCCGCCTTGTTGGTGAAGGTAACGGCCAAAATCTCGCCGGGCCGGGCGCGGCCGGTGGCGAGGATATGGGCGATGCGCACGGTGAGCACGCGGGTCTTGCCGGTGCCGGCGCCAGCCAGCACCAGCACCGGGCCGTCGAGCGTCTCGACCGCAAGCCGCTGTTCCGGATTGAGCCCGGCCAGATACGGCGCGCCCGCGGCCGCCTGCGCACGCGCCGCAATGCCGCCGGGGGCGGGCCCCGACGGTGCTGCCGGCTCGATATTGCGCTTCAAAGGGTCAGCCAAGGTGACCGCTATCGCTGATTCTCACGCGCGTAAGATGGCACCCGGACGCGGCTTTTACGAGGCTTGAGGCCAGTTGCGTCAGTGGACGCCGCGAGTCAGCGGACCCCCACCTATCCTCCCCCTTGCAGGGGGAGGAAGAGCGAGCGGCATGCACTTTCCTCCCCCTGAAAGGGGGAGGATCAAGGAGGGGGTCGCGGGCCGCAATCGCGGCGTCTGATTATGGCCCGTAGCGTGCCGCAATGACGTCACTTCATATACTTGTCGACCAGCACCGCGGCGTCCTGGCGGTCCTTCTTGAGGAACGCGGCGAAATCCTCGGTCGAGCCGGCGGTCGGATCGAGGAAGTTCTGGTTGGCGAAGTCGGTGAATTTTTGGCCGCGGAAGATCGCCAACAGCTCGTCATGCAGGCGCTTGACGATCGGCGCCGGCGTGCCCGCTGGGACCACCGCGCCCCAGAAGATCGGCCCGCCGGGAAACGCGCCAAAACCGGCTTCCTCGAAGGTCGGCACGTCTGGCAGTTGCGGCGAGCGGTGCGACGCGCGCAGCGCCAAGACCTTGATCTTGCCCTCCTTCAACTGGCTGGTCATGTTGCCGACGCCGATTTTTGTGACGTCGATGGTGTTGCCGAGCAGCGCGGCGATGATTTCAGAGCCGCCCTTGTAAGGGATGGCGACGAAATTGGTCTGCCAATGCTCGCCGAGCCATTGCCGGAACGCATCGGTGGTGGTGCGCTCGCCGAGCGTGCCGTAATTGAGCTTGCCCGGCTCCGCCACCGCCTTGGCTTGCAGTTCATTAATGGAGTTGATGCCTGACGCCGCCGGCGTCATCAGGCCTTCGACCACGTGATACATGTCGATGACCGGCGTGAAATCCTTCTCGGGATTATACGGCAGGTTCGGAATGGTCAGCGGGTTGAACGACATGGTGTCGGGGCTGACCACGCACAGCGTGTAGCCGTCGGGATCCGATTTGGCGCATTCGCTGCCGCCGAGCACCATGGCGGCGCCCGGCTTGTTGATGACGATGACCGATTGGCCG
>DATMKU010000066.1:0-5699 GCA_035570935.1 Allostellaceae bacterium | reverse complement strand
CGCGGCGGGACGGTGAGCCGGTGGCCTCGGCCGTTGATTGTGACAGCGACCTCAATTGCATCGGTCATGCGGCCGCGCTCAAATTGCGGTGCGTCAAGACCGCGATTATGCGCCGGCGATACCGTGAAGTGGCATGATGATCGGTGAGCAGTTCAGGCAGGCCTGCGGTGACCTCCTGCGTAAGCCGCCCGGCATGGTGCGCCAATTCTCTGGGCAACAGCGGTTCGTCCAATGGCAGGTTCACCGTCAGCGGCGCGGCATAGGCGCAGCCGATCGCGACCCGCCCTCCAGTGATACGGCCTTTGTCGATATCGAGGCCGAGGACCAAGGTCACGATCGGGCGCAGCGAGCGATCGAAAATCAACCGAAGCGCGCTGCCGGACCGCATGCCGATCGCGGTCAATAGCCCATCGGGCAACCCGCCCCCAGGCTGTGTCGCAGAGACAATCCGTGTACTGCCGTCGGCGGCGAGGAAATGCAGACGCGCATCGGCGGCGAGCGCGGCGAGCGCGAAGTCATAGGCCGGGTCCCCAACTATGATGTTGCCGCCGATCGTGGCCTTGCAGCGGATCCGGATATTGGCGACATCGGGCCAGGTCTGCGCCAAAGCCGGCAGCCGCGCTAGGACTAGTGGCGATGTTGCCATCCGGTCGTGCGCCACGAGGGCACCGAGGCGCAAACCGTCGTCGAACTCCTCGATACCGTCCAGCCCCGCGACCCTGCCCAGATGGATCAAATCGGTGACCGGAAAGCCTGACTTCATTCGGTTCACGACATCGATGCCGCCGGCCATGTACACGGCGCCCGGACCGGCTGCCGCCTTCATCGCCACCGCCTCGGCGGCGCTCTGCGGGCGGTGCAGGCGGAAATCCGGGATCAGCTTGCGGGACCGGTGCACCGCAAGCGGGATGGCGGTGGAACGCCCGGTCAGACGACGCCTCCGATAGGCATTTCGCCGCCATACCACCGCTGCACAGCCAATTCTCCCAGCGCCACAATCCCGTACAGGGCAAGCCCGATGCCGCAGAGGAGCACGATCGCCGCCAGCACCGTCGCGGTCTCGCCGGCCGAGGAGGCAAACATGATGATATAGCCGAGCCCGGCCTGAGCGGTGATGAACTCGCCGACGATAACGCCGATCATTGCCATCGTCACGCCGACCTTCATGCCGGCGAAGACGAATGGCATCGCATAAGGAAAACGCGCCATGCGAAACATCTGCCATTCGCTCGCGGTGAGCGATCGGCAAAGCAGCAGGACTTCGGGCTTGGCGCTGACGAGGCCCGTGGCGGTCGACACGACGACCGGAAAGAAAGCGATGAAAATGGCGACGACGATGCACGACTTGCTGCCGACACCGAGCCAGACGATGAACAGCGGCGCCAGCGCGATCTTTGGGATCAGCTGGAACATGACGATGTTCGGGTAGAGCGCCTCGCGTATCCAGGCCGAGAACGTGATGGCGATCGCTAGGGCAACCCCGAGCAACGTCGCGAGACCGAAACTGACGACGGTCTCGATTGTCGTTGGCAGGGCTTGCTGGAAAAGGATCTCGTAATTCTCCGACAGCACCGTCCAGACCGCGGAGGGCGGCGGCAACAGCAACGGTGAAATCCGGGTCATTCGACACAGGATTTCCCAGCCGACTGTTGCCAGCGCTGCGAAGCCGAGCGGCAACAGCACGCCGCGACCGGTGCGCCGCCACCCGCCCGGTTCACTGTCGCCCAGTCGGACTGGAGAGGTGACGGCTTCCTGCAGAGCCGCCATTCGCAGGGAGCTCAGCTCACGTATTTAGCGAATTCGGCGACGCGTTCGTACATTCGCGCCCTCATTCGGCCGCCTGGAGCATCTCGGGATGCTGCGCTTGCCGCAGGGTTTCCTCGTAAGCCTCGAGCCACGGCTGATCCTCGGGCGCGAACATATCGCCCGAGCGCGCGCCATAGCTGACGCTCGGATCGTCGACCAGCGGCGGAACCGTTCCGCTGTCGCGCAAGGCGCGCGCCGCGCCGAGCAGCCGCAGCCGCGTCATCACGATCATGCGGTCGCTCGGCGCCAGATGCTCGAGGGTCCGGTCGGAGATTTCGCCCATGCTCACGGTTACCGCCGAATCCTGCCCGAAGACCGAGGCGATGCCGGTGAAGCTGACCGTGCGCTGGCTGTCGCGGTCGATCAGATAGTCGTTGCCGCTGTTGGCCACCGGGACCCAGCGGCCGAACCAATCGGGGGTGTTGGGCAGGGTCGCGACCTGCCGCTCGAGATAGGGGATCGGCGCTCCGGTCCGCGTCACGGAAAGCGGCTGGGTCCGGTGTCGCCAGGCGTACTGGAACGACATCACATGGGTGTCGTCCATCGGGACCCAAGCCTGGGCTATGATGTTGTCGGTCAATGGACCGTTCGGGAAGAGGGTCCAGAACGGCATCACGAAATGCGCGAAGCGGTAGTACAGGTGGCCCGGCTGCGCCGGCCGGTAGGCGGCGTACATGGCGCCCCAATCGGTCGCCTGCACGTGATAGCGCGGCGCCCGGTCGATCAGCTGGAAGCGTTCCGGATGGTCGGGGTCGACGTGCCCCACCTCGACCTTGCCGGTGTGTAGAAAGCTGAAATGCGAGGTGTCGATATCGCCTTCGAGCGCCTGCAGCCAATTGCACTCGCGCTGCGCGCAATAAACGTAGGTCTCGTCGGGCGCCAATACGGTCGCTTCGAGCGCCGGCAACGGCGGCGCTATCGCGCGCTCGCCCATATAGACGTAAACCACGCCGCCGCGCTCCGCCACCTGGTAGGATTTGGCCTTGATCTTGGGCAGGGCTTCCTGGTCGATGGGCAGGTTCGGCATCTCCAGGCAGTTGCCCGCCGTGTCGAACTTCCAGCCGTGATAGACGCAGCGCAGGCCGCCCTCCTCATTGCGGCCAAAGAACAAGGAGGCACAGCGATGCGGGCAGCGGTGATCGAGGACGCCGATCCGCCCCGCACTGTCGCGAAACGCGATCAGCTTCTCGCCCAAGAGCATCAAGCGCAGCGGATCGCCGTCGGCGGTCAGTTCCGTCGACAGACAGGCCGGCAGCCAATACTGGCGCATCAGAGCGCCCATCGGGGTGCCGGGTCCGACGCGGGTCAGCAATTCGTTTTCGGCTGTAGTGGTCATGTTGCGGCTCCTGCGGTGCTGGTTGCGAGAAAATCCGTCAGCCCAGATATTTGTCGAATTCGGCGACCCGCTGACGGACGCCGGCCCAATCCGCCTCGGTCAGCTTGATATTGCCGGCAAAGCGGTTGGTGAATAAAGCATCGGGCTGCGGCCGCTGCATGCCGGGGCTGTTCAAGTATTGCATGACGAGGTCGGTCGTCTCGGCGTAGCTGGCCGCATTGGACCATCCCAGCCCATGTTCGCGCGCCTCCGGGCGATCGATGCCGTGCTGCCACATACCAAGCCCGATGCGGGCGAATTCCTTGGCGCTGGGGTTGAGGGCCATCTCGGGCACCTCTTTGCGGAACAGCCCGAGCGATTCTTCCGGGTCGGTCAATGAAAACGCGAGTGCTTCAAGCAGGCCGCCCGTGACCGCCTCGCAGAGGGCGGGATCGCTTTCCAGCGTCTTTTTCTGGGTTGTGATCGTCTGGCCGTCGTTGCGGATGCCGGCGGCGCTGTACAGCATCCAGCGGCTCTGCACACCCTTCGACAACATCGCCGACGCGCTGCCCAGGGCGAAGGAGGTGATCGCGTCGACCTCTTTCTCCATCAGCACCTGCTCGAGGACCTTGTTGTCGACGTGCACGAACTCGATCGAATTTGGGGCGAGCCCGACCTTTGCCGCGTAGGCCGGGAAGAAGGGAAATTCGCCTGAGGTCGGCACGGAGGCGATCTTCTTCCCGGCGAGGTCCTGCGGCTTGGCGATCGGGGAGCTGTCCAATACCCCCACCCCCATCGTCGCATCATAGTCGCAGGTCGCGAGCGCGATCAGCGGCAGGCCCTTGGCCACCGAGAGGATCAATGGCGGCGCCGCGACAATGCCGAACTCGAACTGGCCGCCGGCGACGGCCTGTGCCGACGCCATCGAGCCGAAGCCGCGGGCGATGTCGAAATCGATCCCGCGCGCCTTCATGATCCCTTTGGCGCGCGCGACATAGACGTAAGCAAAGCTGCCCTGGGCCAGCCAGGCAAGGGTGAATTTGACGGTGCGGGGTTGGGCAATGCCCGGCCGCGGCAGCAGCAAGGCACCTGCCGCCGCCCCGGCGAGAACGCCCCGTCGCGATATTCCGCGTCGCGGTGTCATCCGGCCTCCCGTCCTCGCATCAGCGCCTGCCATAAGACCGACGCACAAGCCGCTCAGCGAGTGCGACTGCGCCAAACAGCGAGACGCCGATGACGCAGAGCACAAACAGGGCCGCGAAAATGAGGCCAGTTTCCATGCGCGAGCTGGCGTACAGGATGTAAAAGCCGAGCCCCGCCTTGGCCGAGATGAACTCGCCGATGATGACGCCGATGATCGCCAGGGTCATCGCGATCTTCATGCCGCTGAAAATGGCCGGCAGTGCGAACGGAAAGCGCACCATCACAAATGATTGCCATTCGGACGCCGTCAGCGAGCGGCAGAGGCGCAATGCCGAGGCCTCTGTACTGGAGAAGCCGACGGCTGCCGATATCACCACCGGAAAGAAGCTGACGAAAGCAGCGAATGCGACGCGCGACTCGCTGCTGATCCCGAGCCAGACGACAAACAGTGGGGCGAGCGCGACTTTAGGGATCAACTGGAAGACGACCAAGTTGGGGTAGAGCGTGTCCCGCAGCAGGGGTGAATAGGTGATCGCCACCGCGAGGCTGACGCCGAGCGCAGTCGCCAGTGCAAACCCCATCAAGGAGTCAAGGGTAGTCGGGATCGCATGGTGCAGCAGAACCGGCAAATTGCGCCAAAGCTCAACGGCGATCTCGACTGGCGGCGGCAGGATGACGGCCGGTATGCGCATCGCAGTTACGACAAGCTGCCAAATCAGCAGCACTGTTCCGGCGGTTGCCAGCGGCAGGACGACGGGCCGCATCTGCCGCAGGTCAGGGCCGAGGACGGCTCGCGACGCGATCCGGGGCGCAGCGTGGCTTTCGGCGGTCATGCGACGAACTCCGGCCGAGCCGGGGCCCGGCCGGCGCGTCGCCCGCGATAATGGCTCTCCTCGATGCGCTCGCGCAAATGGCCGCAAATCTCGTTGAACTCAGGGCTCTCGCCAATCGCCATCGGACGCGGCCGGGCGAACGGGATGGCCAGATCCTCGACGATCGTCGCCGGGCGCCGAGTCATGACCAACACCCGGTCGGCGAGAAACACCGCCTCGCGAATACTGTGCGTCACGAACAGTGCGGTCTTTGCGTATTGCTGCCATAAATCCAGCAGCAGCGCGTTCATCTCGTCGCGAGTGATGGCATCGAGCGCACTGAACGGCTCGTCCATCAGTAGGAGCTCAGGTTCATAGACGAGCGCCCGGCAGATCGCGACGCGCTGGCGCATTCCGCCCGACAGCTCATGCGGCTTCTTGTTCGCGAAGTCGTCGAGACCAACGCGTTCGAGCAGTTGCCGCGCGCTGTCGCGATAGGCGTCGAGCGGGCGCTTCAGGATGCGGATCGGGAACAACACGTTGTCGAGCGCGCTCTTCCACGGCAGCAATGTCGAATCTTGAAACATGACGCCGATGCTGGTGCGCGGCCCGGCCATCGCGGA
>DATMKU010000065.1:0-27967 GCA_035570935.1 Allostellaceae bacterium | reverse complement strand
CCCATCAGCACATGGTCGGCGCCGTATTGCCCGACGAGATATTCGAGCTGGTGACGGGTGTAGACGATCGTGTCGAAATAGAGCCGCTTCAGATAGGTCGTCGGCATCCGATGGATTACTTCGCAGGTGTCGGGCCGGGCCGAGGCGGCATGGTCGATGCGCCCCGAATAGGCTGGCAGATAGCCGCCGCCATGCGACAATACCAGCTTCAGATTGGGGTGGTCGTCGAGCACGCCGCCAAAGATCAGGTGATGCACCGCGACGGTCGTATCGAGCGGGTTGCCGATGACGTTGACGAGATAATGGTCGGCGAACCGCCGCGCCTCGGGAAACCCGGTCGGATGCATAAAGACGAGCAGCCCCAGTTCCTCGATGCGGGCAAAGATCTTGCGAAAGCGCTCGGCCGACAGATCCTCGCCGCCGACGTTGGTGGCGATCTCGATGCCGCGAAAGCCCAGTGATTTGTGGAGCCGGTCGAGTTCTTCGACGGCGAGGTCGGGCGCCTGAAACGGCACCGTGCCGAGCGGCACGAAGCGATCGGGATGACGCCCGGCGATGTCGGCGAGGTTGTCGTTGACGACACGCGCCGTGGCGATGCCGAGATCGGGGTCGGCGGCGTAATAGGTCTGGTTCGGCGAGGGCGAGATCGCCTGGATGTCGATCCCCATCAAATCCATGTCGGCGAGCCGGTTTTCGACCGAGGTGAACTGGACGCGGTTGCGCTCGGCCTGCTGGCGGTTGACCTCGCGGGTGCGTTCGTTGGCGTAGACCTCGCGCGGATGGCGCGTCGCGGCGGCATTGCCGGCGACCATCTCGGCCGCCTTCGGGGTCAGCACATGGCAGTGAATGTCGACCGTGAACCATTTGCCGCGAGCATGTGCCGGACCGGGAAACCGGCCCGGGATCGGCGCGCCGGGCGGCAGGCATTTGAACAGCATCAGGGGCTTCCTCCTGGTATGGTGCCGCGCATTAGGCGTTGCCGGCGCGCCAAGATCAATGCCTGTGCCGCCGCTCCCGGACGGCCATCAAAACCTGCTGGATCATCGAAAATAGAAAGGCGGTGGTCAATCCAAACAAGATCATCCCGTTCAACGCTTCGAGTGCTCCCATCAGCCGCCAATGCTGCTGCAGCTCGACACCGCTGCCGCCGTAGGTCGTCATTGCGCCGACGGAAAACAGCACGGACGACGCAAGATCGGGAAGCGCTCCGAGCAGCCAATAGGCACCGGCCCACACCCAGGCCTCGATTGCGTGCAGGGTGGCGACCAGCACCACCGCGATACCCATGACGGCGGCAAACATGGCCGTGAAATAGCGCCGCGCGATAATCCGGCTCACCCCGTCAACCACCCGCTCATGCAGCAGCCCAAGGCCGAAAACATGAATGACGATGGTTGCCACGATTAGCGGCAAGCTCCACGCCCAGTCGACCCGCCAGCTCGTCGCCTGGCTCGCCGCGGTCAGCGAGTTCATCCCCACCCGATCCCGAAGCTCGGCCTTGAATGCCGGCGGTCGCGGCTACTGCAAGGTCTCGTTGGGATAGACCCCCCAGACCTCGCCGCGCTGCACCCAGCCCTCGAAGCCGCCCGCTTCGATATGGCACCACGGCCCTTGAAACGCGATCAGCCGGGCGACGACGCCGGGCTCGGCGCGGGCAACGATCGGCGAGCGTGGATCGGGCTGCCGGTAAAGCACGCGAACGGCGCCGTCGACGATCACGTCCCGCCTGTCGGCGATCATGCGGTCGAGCACCCAGCCCTTGTCGCCCTGCCAGTCCCGGACCCTGCGCCAATTCTCAAACTGTTCGACGATCTCGACCGGCATGTCCTTGCGCTTCAATACCCATTCGATCGGGTAATTCTCGCCCGGGCCAACCCGCAGGTTGACCTCGTCCGAGCGCAGGCTGGCGAATCTCGGCACCTTGTCCGAGGGCGGCGTCTTGTCCAGCGTCGGGGTTTGGCCGCCGGCGCGGATTGGCATGACAGCGAGCAAGGCGGCGAACAACGCCGACAGATGCACGCGCAAGACCCGATCTTGCGATCCCCCCGACATTCCCACCCGCCGAGCATTCAGTGCCAATACCGGACCATCCCGGACCGATATTTTCGGGCCGCTCCCGACCCGCAATGATGGTGCTTTTCGTGCTGTGGCTCAACCGTCGTCGCGGCTTCTCCAAAACCTGCGCGATATCGTGTAGAAATGCGTCAACGCGCCTCCCGTTTGGTGGGAAGCGGGCGCTTTACAGGATCGGACGATGAAGAATCTACTGGCGGTGGTCGGCGACGGGAACGCGACGCCAGTTCTCGAAGCCTCGATGAAGGTGGCGCAACGGTTCGACAGCCACATCGTCGGCTTGCACAGCCTGACGACCGAGTATGCCGTGGTGTTTGGCGGCGAAATGGGGTTTTCGATCTCCTCCGAGGTCGACCGCACCCTCGAACGCGAAGGGCACGACCGGCGCGACCAGGCGCGGCGCCTGTTCCGCGACTTTATGAATCGTCACGGCGTGCCGGTCGGCGCGCTGCCGCCCGGGCATAACGGCCCGAGCGCCTCCTGGCGCGAGGAAGACGGCCGGCAGAATGCCGTCGTCGGGCTGATCGGCCGGGTCTTCGATCTGATCCTGGTCGAACAGCCGGAAAAGCTCGCATCGATCGCCGAGGCGACGCTCGAGGACGCGCTGTTCGAGAGCGGCCGGCCGGTGCTGATGGTTCCGACCAACGCGCCGCCGACAATGGGCGAGGTCATCGCCATCGCCTGGAACGGCAGCACCGAGACCGCGCTGACCGTGGCTCTCGGCATGCCGTTTATACGACGAGCCAAGCATGTCGCGATCGTCGCGGTCGGCGCGCAGCACATGCCGGAACCGGGCCCGGAGGGCGAGGAACTGGCGCGGACGCTCGAACGGCATGGGATCGAGGTCAGCTTGCGCACGGCTGTCGGCCGGCAAAAGCCGCAGGGCGAATCGTTTCTGAAGGAGGCGATCGCCGCCGGCGCCGACATGCTGTTCAAGGGCGCCTATACGCAAAGCCGGATTCGCCAGATGATCTTTGGCGGGGCAACGCGCCACATCATCATGGAAGCGAATCTGCCGGTGCTGATGGCGCGCTGACCCCCCGCATCCGGCGCGGTTTGCTCCGGGTTTTTCAGCGCGAGTTCCGGTCATACCTTACGGCAAACGCAAGCCATTGATCGGCAAGGGCAAGTAAATTTGCCGAAAGTCTTAAATTATGAACGCAGCCGCTCCGGGCGAAGTGTCCAATGTCCTTTACGGAAAATCCAGGACTTGTCGTTAATTTGGTGTGCGTGGCGAGGGGGCTTTCACCAATAACGCTCTGATCTTGGCGTCTCTTGCCAACGTCAGCGCGGTCACGCCGTTATCGGCCTGGGCATTGATGTCGGCCCCTTTCGCCAGCAGCGCCTGCACCACATCGCGGTGGGCCTTGAAAGCGGCCCCCATCAGCGCTGTCACGCCGGAGCTATTCTTGGCGTTAACGTCGGCCCCTTTCGCCAGCAGCGCCTGCACCACATCGCGGTGGCCATCGAAGGCGGCCGCCATGAGCGGGGTAGCCCCTAGGTTCGTCTTGGCATTGATGTCGGCCCCTCTCGCCAGCAGCGCCTGCACTACTGCGTCGTAGCCGTGATCGGAGGCTATAAACAGCGGTCTTACCGTCATTGTCTTTGGCATTGACGCTGGCTCCATTGGAGAGAAGGGCCTGCACCACCCTCGTTTCACCACGAGATGCCGCGTTGATCAGGTCTTCCGCAGGCCCGGCCACGCCCGCCGCTGCCCAACCGACCGCCAATGCTACGCCCAACGCCGATAACATCCGCCCAATGCGAACCATCGAATCTCCGGTTCTATTCCTTGCGGCCAGATCGACGCTTTTGCCAAAGGCTTCCTCCAATTACACCACCTGCTCCGGTCATAATAAAGAACTGTAGCATTGCACCAGGGCCTAGCCCCCTGGCGCCCATTGGATCGTTGAACGATGTCCAGATTGCTACCGCTTCGCCAAGGACAATCCCGAGAAAGCCGAAGCCGATGAACGGCCCGATTTTCCCAGCCATGCCGCCCTTCCTATCGACGCTCCTTGAGACGGAGTTGTGATCATCGATAGTCTCTGGCGGGTTCGGACTCGGCGTGCCACTTGCGGGCGGGTCAATAATGCCAAGTTCTTCTCTCGCCCACCTAACAAGATCGAATTGGTCGCGGACCCGTACTTCACTACCGTCGGGTCGTTGCACCCGAACTTTATTAGCGACGAAAAACGGTGCAATCACCTTGTAATTGCGCCTTTCCAGTTCTGCCCTCGCCTCGTCAAAGGTTCGCACGTGCCCGCTCCTTATTTCCGGACATTCTGCCGAAGAATTAACCCCCGAAAACCGCTGTGTCGAGCTTTCAGGCGGGCAGCCGAATCTCTCTGAAAAACGCTCTCGTTTTGAGAGCGATTCTGCCCATTAGCAAGCGTAGGGCGGGTGCAACCCGCCGTTTCGGCCGCGGCACCCATCGCGGGCGGCGGTGCGCTCCCCCCGCCCTATGACGCAGCGAATTTCGTCGATTCGCACCGATCGCGCCGGCCTTCTTATCGTCGCTCGCCGGTCGCCGGAGGTTCCGCGCTGCTGTTGAGCCAACCTTCCGAATAGAGCCCCGCCGCGACGCACTGGCGAAAGCTGGAGAACGGCCAATCGCTGGGCTCTAGAGCCAAACCATGCTTCACCGGGTTGAAGTGAATGTAATCCATGTGAGCCGCGTAATCGCGATCATCGTGGATCGTGTGTTCCCAGTAGCCGCGCTGCCAAATGCCGAGTTCGCCTTTGCGAAGTCTGGTTCGCAATACCCCATACGCGATCGGGCAACGATCTGGAGAACGCGGTTTTGATTCTTCGCCAGCGGTCGGGGAAGTCGCTGTCGCCCTCGGGAAGGGTCCACAGGCAATGCATATGGTCCGGCAATACGACCCAGGCGTCGATGTGGAAGGGCGATTGCCGGCGCACGGCGCGCACTGCTTCGCGAAGCGCGTCGATCTGCGCCACCAGCAGGCCGGAGCGGCGGTCACGCAAGTTCACCGTGAAGAAATAGGTGGCACCCGGGATCCGATTGCGTCGGTAATTCGGCATCGCGCGAGCATGCCCGAGGACTGGACTCTAGGTCGAGCGCAGGGGGCGCCAGCCGCCCTACCGCCCGCACCAGTGGCGGGTTGCGCGCCGCTCCACCCGCCCTACGCTTGCTGGAAAGCTGCTCTCGACGGACGGTTCTCTCGAAAATCCTCCTTTTTGCGACGCGATTCCGGCGATGCAGATTCTTTGAAGTGTGCAACGTGCAGGATTCCGTCGCAGCACCCTCCGTCAATCGCGACAAAAGTCTTTTGGCCTTTGGCGAGGATGGCGAATTTCGGCAAGCCGCTCCACGGGCCGGGCTATGGCCCAGACAGTTGAGGCGGTTCTTACGGTCGGGCGAGAGAGGCGAAGCTGCTGCGGGTCGGCGCATCGCGCGGCAGGTGGTGAATTTCGCCCCGCGCCACCGCTTCGGCTTCCTTGTCGGTGCAGCCGATCTCCTTGCAGCGGTGCCTGGTGAATGCGGCAGGTTCCTTCCCGTCGAACGTCACCGTCTGCTGCTCGCCACGAAACACGAGAACGGGCGACACGGGCATTTTTCCGTTGCTCGTCGTCAGTTCGAGCTCAATCGGGCGGCGGGCTGATACGGTTTGGGAGCCGAAGACGCGCAAGGTTTCGCGCAGCATCGTTCTTCCGGCGCGATCAACGAGGCAGACCGTGACCTCGCCAGGCCCCTTGATGAGGATGTCCATAGATCGCTCCGTCAGGTCTCCTGGAAATAGACGTGTGCGCCGAGTCTGCGGGCCACCTGCAACACGTTCTGCGGCGCAGTGAACCCGGCATCCCTCAACTCCAGCAGGACCGCCTGACCAAACTGGACCGGCGGCGACGGCACCGAACTCGGCGCGAAGAAATCAACCTCGTTTTCGCCCCCCGTAAACAGGCGCAGCGTGACATAGCCGGTTGGCGAATCATCGATCGGAATCGCGATATTGTTGCCGAAAACGCCTCCCAGCTTCTGAACAGCGATCTCCGTGACCGTAACCGTGCCGTCGTTCAGGAACATCACCGCTTCGGCGAGGATTTCGTTGATGCTTGAAACATCGGTCGAAAGCTGCTGCTCTACCTCTAACTGCAGCATCAACTCGGTGGTTGCCATCGGAGCCTCCGTGCCAATTACGGAATTGGGAGTTCGGGGATGGGCATTTCACGCGGTTGCAGGTAGAGATCGTACCACACCGGCTAGGGATGACGACCGTCAAACACCTGCCACCGTGATATTTCGTGCCCCGCCGCTAAAATGATCTCCGCTTGCGTCTCGTCACGCTTCCAGGGGGTAAGGTGATTTGAATTAACCATAAGCAAGCGTAGGGCGGGTGCAACCCGCCGTTTCGGCCGCGGCAGCCATCGCGGGCGGCGGTGCGCTCCCCCCGCCCTATGACGCAGCGAATTTCGTCGATTCGTCACCGATCGCGCCGGCCTTCTTATCGTCGCTCGCCGGTCGCCGGAGGTTCCGCGCTGCTGCCGAGCCAACCTTCCAAATAGAGCCCCGCCGCGACACCGCCGCCTCTTGCTTAAGGATTGAACCTTTGAAACGCCGGACGTGCACCGTAGTCCCGGAAGTTCCGGTATTCTATGGCGCGTTGGGCGCTGGCGGGAAAGCTTAGCCGGCGCAATCGGGGTCAGCCGATCCCTTTGACGATCAGCGGACCGAGCCGGGTCGCGAGGCCCAGCGGCAATCGCTTCCAGCCGGCGACGAGCAAGCGGAATTTCGGGTTGAGCGGGTTGAGGTCGGGGGCTTTGCGGCCCGCCGCGAGACGAAACTGGTAAGCGAGCGGGGTCGGTTCGAACCCCCAATTGCGCTTGAACGCATAGGCGCCGGTGCCGGTTTTGCTGCGGCCGAAATCAAACCCGCGGCAGCCGCGCTCGCAAGCCCGGCGCATGACTTCCCAATACATAAAATCGTTTGCCGCCAGCGCGCGCGCCGCCCGCACCCCGCCGCCGTAAAACGGCAGAACCTCGTCGCGAAAATAGAAATTCAACACCGCCGCCACCGCCTGCCGGTCATGGCTGACGGTGACGATGTCGCAGCATCGCGCAAATTCCTCGGTCAGGATGCGGAAATAGGATTTGGCGAAGACCGGCGTGCCCAAGTTGCGAACGCTCTCGGCGTAGATGCGATGGAGCCGATCGACATCGGCGTCGATCTCCGACCGCAACCCGTTTTGCATGCCTTTGCGGATCATCGCGCGCTGCTTGCGCGGCACCGCCTTCATATTGGCCTCGACCGTCGGCAGGATCGGTTTGCGGAAGGTCGCATAGAGGCCGGATTTCGTCTGCCAGCCGGGTCGGTTCGCCGGGTTCCCGCGCATCTCGAGCACCGGTGCGCCCAACATCTCCATCAGCCGCACCGCCTCGGCATCGAGCGCATGGCGGCTCTCGTCGTCGGCCGCGACCGGGCCGCCATAGACCGCGAACGCGTTCGAGATCAGCGAGGAGCCGAACAGGGCCGATCGGACATGGGTCAGCGGCAACACACCGGTGACGACGCCGGCGCGCTCGGCGAGCAGATAATGAGTGCGGTGGCCAAAGGCGCGCTCGATGACCCTTTTCCACGGCGACAGGTGAAAGAACGTCCCCGCCGGACAGGCATGGACAAACTCGTCCCACCGTCCGGCATCCTCGGCCCGGAACGGCCTTACGGTGACGGCGAGCGATGATCCGTCCATGCCGGGATCAGCGGATAGGGGCCCGACTCTTCGGTCAAGAACAGCCGGTCGAGACGCGTCCATTCGAAATCGTGCAGCAGACGCTTGAGGCGCGGTTCGGTGCGGCCGAGATTGAGATAGTGACGAACTCGCGAGCGTAGCGGCGCCTGTCGTTGCCGCGGTTGGCGGGGGTCGATCTCCCACGGGTGGAGATAAAAAATCGCCGGCGCGCCGCTGCACCTCGCCCTGGTCAACAGCGAGCGGCTCAGCGCGTAGGGAAACAGGCGAAAATACCCGCCGCCCGAGACCGGCAGATCGCGCCCCATCAGGCGAACCGTGGTCAGCGGAATTTCGACGAGCCCGGGACAGGGCGAAAAGGCGGCACGCGGCGCATCGGGGCTGCCGTACAGGTCGTGCCGGACGGGATAGACGCTCGAACTGTAGCGATACCCCTCCTCGACGAGGATCGCGTGCGCCCATCGGGTCTCGCGGCCAATCGAGAAGGTCGGCGCGCGATAGCCCGCGACGGCAACCCCGCCGATGTCTTCGAGGATCCGCTTGCTGTCGCGAACATCGGCGCGAAACGCCGCGGCCGAGAGGCGGTCGGCGCGGATGTGGTCGTTGCCGTGGCTGGCCAGTTCGTGCCCGTCGGCGACGATGCGCCGCGCGATCGACGGAAAGCGCCGTACGATGCCGCCCAACGCAAAAAAGGTCGCCTCAACCTCGGCCTCGGCCAGGATGTCGAGCAAACGATGGGTATTGCGCTCGACCCGCGACGGCAGCCGGTCCCAGTCCTTGCGGTCGATCGTCGAGGCGAAGGCTTCGACCTGGAAATAATCCTCGACATCGATCGTCATCGCCCCAAGGCCGGCGGTGCGCGAGGTGCCGCACCCGGCGTCTTCGGCGATCGCCGCCGCGCGGGGCTGTGCTCGCCCGCCGGCGGTCTCGGCGCGCGCGTGTGGTTCGATTGTCGTGCTCACCATCGTCACCCTTGAAAATAATGGGCGGCGATCTCGATCGCGCGGCGAATCAAACGCTCGTGCTTGTCGACGCTTTTTTCGAGATGCGCCAGGCGCTCGACAATCATCGAGACCCCTTCGCCCGCAATCGTCTTGCCGACATCGCCGGCGGCCGCCGGCTTCGCTTCGGTCACCACCGCGATCTCGTCGCGCAGGTCGTTCGCGACTTTGTCGACAGCACTCGCCGTCAGGGTATGAAGCTGTTCGAGAAACCCATAAAGCAACAGCCTCGAGCACAGCGTATTGATCCGTCGCGGCACGCCCTCGGTATGCTGATAGATCAGCGGAAACGACGCTTCGGTGAAATGCGGATCGCCTTTCCATTCGGCCCGGCGCAGGCGATGTTCGACATAGGCCCTGGTTTCGGCTTCGTCGAGCGGACCGAGATGGTACGCGGCGGTCACCCGCTGACGCAGCTGCTCGAGCCCCGGGCTGCCGAGGATCGTGCGGAATTGCGGCTGCCCGAGCAGAAAGCTCTGCAACGCCATTGTCCGGTCGATGACGATGTTGGACAGCATGCGGAGTTCTTCGAGGGCTTCGAACGACAGGTTCTGCGCCTCGTCGACGATCAGCAATGCGCGCTTGCCAGCGCGATGTTGTGCGACGACAAAGTCGCTGATGCGCTGCAGCAGCGAACCCTTGGCGAGCCCCTCTTTGGCGATGCCAAAGCCGGCGGCCACCAAATGCAGCAGATCGTCGCCGCCGAGTTGGCTCGTAACGATCTTGGCGGCGATGAAACTGTCCGGGTTGATCGTCGTCAGCAGGTTGTCGACGAGGATCGTCTTGCCCGCCCCAACCTCGCCGGTGATGATGATGAACCCTTCGGCGTGGTGCAGGCCGTAGACCATGTAGGCCATCGCCTGGCGATGCACGCTGCTCTCGAAAAAGAAGCGCGCATCGGGGGTCAGCTGAAACGGCCGCGTCGCAAGCCCGTAAAATTCCGCGTACATCGGCTCAAAACGCCTTGGTCAAATACAGCTGCAACGAATTCACCACGATATCGCCGGGTCGTCCGTTAACGATCACGCCGCCGTTCGGCTGGTACGAGAAGGTATAGACGATCGACCCGCTCAGCGCCCGCGCGAACAGGTAGTTGACCCCGACATTGGTGGTGACGTTGCTGGTATTGTTGACCGGCGTCGAGGTATTTATCGTCACGACATTGGTCGTGCGCGAGTAGCCGACGGAAGCCGACCCGCTCAGGTCCGGCCTGATCGCTCGCGTCCAGGTAAAATTTGCGCCAATGCTGTCGGTCGGTGCGGTGATCGGCGGTGTCAATGACTGCTGGTTAGCATAATAAGCGTAGATCGAGTAGCTGTTTAGCCTGATCTGGTCGGTTACCCCGAAATTGTACAAATGTTGGCGGTAGACATTGTTTGTCAAACCCAATCCAGGATTATAGAACGCGGTGGGCAGGCCGGTGTACGGGTCGACGATCGAACCGTTCGGGCTCAAGCTTGAGTTGGCCAGCGACGTTTGAAACGTCTGCGCCGGCGAGCTGATCCCCTGCGACAGATTGGCTTGGACGGTGATCGTCGGCGTCACCTGGTAATTCGCCGCTCCGGTAAAGCCGTAGACCCCGTCCACTCGGCCGTATTCGAGGCTCACAAAACCGTAACCGGCGGCCGACCCGAGACGGCCGCCGGCGAGCCAGGTCGGACCGGCGAACGTCGCCTCAGGGGCAAACGGGTATCGGATGTTCTGATAGCCCGCCCGGCCGATCGCCGCGATGTTGGGGGTGAACCGGTACTCGATGTCGTCAAACGCGTTTACTTGTTCGTTTTGCGAGGTCGAGTTCGAGTTGAAGCTCGACACATCGACGGTTAGGCGCGAGAGCGCGCGCTCGAAGTCGCGACCGGAGGCCGCGGTCAAGGTGCCTTCGTTGAGGATGCCGCTCGCCAGGTTCGATGTTAAGGGTGAGGTCGTCGACGTTATCGTGGTGTTGCCGCCAAAGTTCGTCGCTCCAAAACGATAGCGCAGTTCGGTGTCAAGCAGCCCGTCAAACGATTGGCGCAAATACGGTGACACCGTATTTGAAGAGACTTGCGTCTGTTGATTGGTCGACAGCAATGACGGGCTGACAAAGCCGAGCCCCGGTAAAGCCGAGGCCCGGGTTATGTAGCTGTTGAGATCGACAAACAGCCGGTCGGGGACAATTGTCCCGGTCCCTTGCCCGTAGAGATTGCCGCTCAACTGATTCTGATTGCCGCCGCCGTTGCTGCTGTTGCCCGACGGTACGTAGAGGTTGCCTTGGCCGTTCCCGGACAAGACGCCGGTAAAGCGCGGCGTGTCCGCCGAGATCGAAATCCCCGGAATAAGGCTGAGTTCAGCGCCGGCGGTGCGAGGTGTAGCGGCATAGAAGAGATTGTCGCTAAGCCGCACGCCGATTGTCGCGGTGGGCTGGATCAGCACCGCCGGGGCATTGGGATTATAAAGCTGGAGCGGCGTGATCCCGGACCCCGGCGCCGCCAACCCCAATTCCGAGGGCGGCGGAGCGGCCGAGACTGGCAGCGGCCCGGCGGGCAGCGCGTTGGGCGGCGCCAACGGGTTAGGGAGACCAAAAGCGCCGGTCGGCGGCGGCGGAAAAATCGTCGGCGCACCCGTCGCCGGCGACGTTCCGGGCGCGCTGAGGCCGGTGGCCGGCGCGGTTCCGGGCGGGTTGAGCCCGGTCGCCAGTTGTGCCGCCGCGGGTGTCGTCCGCTCGACCGCGGCAACGGCGACCAGCATCAGCGTCAGCCCGAGGTGCGGATGGCGATCCCCCCTGCCGGCGGCGCTCCTAGGCCGGCGCCGGCTTGTCCGCCCGCAGCTCATCGCTCTCGCCGGTGGGATAATGGTAGCCGTAGCCGTAAGAGCCAAAATGCGCGCTCGCCTGCTCGCTCTTGTTCAGCAGCAGGCTGATCCGCGGGCAGGGGCTGAGCATGCTGAGCCCCGCCTCGATCTCGTCTTGCTGGGTACGGTGGGCCTCGACCACAAAGACAATCTGGCCAACCAGCGGCGCCAAGGTGACGGGATCGCTGCTCGCCATGCAAGGTGGGGTATCGAGGATGATGAAACGGTCGGGGAAACGCCGCGTCAATTCATCGAGCAGCGCGCTCATGCGGCTGCTGGACAACAACTCCGGCACATGCGGGCCGCCTCGCCCAGACGGCAGGACGAGGAGATTTTCGATGTTCGTGCGAACGAGGGTGGCGCTTAGATCCGCAGTTCCGGCGAGGACGTCGACGAGCCCCTTTACATCGTGGAGGCCGAGAATGTTGTTGAGCGCGGAGTGATGAGTGTCGACGTCGACAAGCAGCGCCTTGACCTCGCGCTCGGAGGCAAAAGCGAATGCCAAATTGAGCGAGACAAAGGTCTTGCCTTCGCCGGGTCGCGAGCTGGTTATCATAACGATCCGGCTCGGATGCTCATTGTTGGACTTGTTGCCCGCCGGCCAGGCCGCAATGAGGTTGCGTTTGAGCAGGCGAAATTCCTCCGCGGTGCGCGAGCGCTCGGCGGAGGGAACCGTTATCCCGAAACTGGCGAGCTGACCGCGATCGAGGATCAACTCGGCACCGTCGAGAGCAACCGGCTCGGCCGCGGCCAGCGCCGCATCCGAGAATGAAGCGGGCCGGATCGGCGGCGGGGAACCGAACTCCGCCGCCTCGCGCTGGCGCAGCAGCGCCGCCGCGCGCTCGATCAACCCTATCGAATCCGCCATTACGATACGCCCACCGAATGAAGTCCCAAGCTCAACGCCAGCAATGTTCCGTAGACGGCGATCAGCACCACCGCGCTGGCGCACACCCCGGCCAGCTGAATCGTCGCGCGGCGCCGCGCCGCGCCGAGCGAAAGCCGCGTCACGCTACCCAACACCGGAACGCCGAGATCGCGCAGCTGGCTGATCGTGGCAAACGAGCGGTCGAGCTGGGTCATCACGAGCGGGGCCGCGATCCCGGCGCCGATCCCGCCAAGCAGCACCAACGAGACCAGCAGCGGCCGATTGGGCTCCGCCGGAACGAGCGGCACTTGCGGCGGATCGACAATGCGAAACTGGATCTTTTCGGTTTTGGTGTCTGCGGCGTCGGCGATCAACGTCGCCTCGCGGCGCGACACCAGCTCCTGGTAGTTCTTCTTCAGCACGCCGTAATCCCGGTCGAGATCCTCCGCTTCGGTTATCACGGCCGGAGCCGACCGGGCGATTTGCGCGATCCGATCCTGCTCGGCCTGAGCCTCGGCGAGAGTGCGCTGCGCCGCGGCGACTTGGCCCTCGGCATCGACCAGCTTGACCTTGAGCTGATCGTAGATGGTGTTGGGGACCTGGTTCTTGCCGACGCCGCCTGCCCCCGAGCCCGACCCGGCGTGTTTGATTTCGCCCTCGAGCTGCCGGATTTCCTCGCGTGCGGCGATCACGTCGGGGTGCTGGTCGGTATATTTCAGGCGCAGCGTATCGAGATTGCCGCGCAGCTGCTGCAGGCGGCTCTGATCCGGGCTGAGGGCAGCCCCGCCCGCGACGACGATTTGCGGTGCGCGATCGACGCTCAGCAATTGCGGGACCGAAGCGATCTCTTTGCGCAGCGAGTCGCGCCGCGTCGTCGCGTCGTCGAGTAGGTTCTTGGCCTTGACCACCGCGTCGCGCGCCTGATCGAGCCGGCTTCGGCTGTCATTCGCGGAGTCCGGCGCATCCGGGGGACGGTCGGAAACGACGTCCGGGTATTGCTGCGCCAATTCCGCCCGGCGCTTCTCGGCGGCGCGCAATTGATCGCGGTAGGAGGCAATCTCGTCGTCGAGAAAGCGCTGCGCGCTGTCCATCTCGGTGCGGCTGCTGCCCGCCGTCTTCTCGGCAAAGATCGTCAGCAACGATTGGACCACGTTTTTGGCGGTCTGCGGGTCTTTGCTGCGATAGCCGATGGTCATCAGGTTGGGGGTGATCGCGGTGATGTCGACGTCGCTCGCCAAGCGTTTGTACAGGTTTTCTTTTTCCCCAGGCGTCGTGACCCCAACATCGAGATCGGTCAAACGGACGAGCTGTTCCAGATTTGGCCGGCTCAACAGCGTGCGCTGGAGGAAATCGAGATGCCGCGTCGGGTCGGTGTCCGCCGCCAAGCCATGCAACAGCGGCGTCAGCAGCGGGTCGGCATTCAGATAAACGCGGGCCGACGATTCGTATTTTGTCGGAATGAACGCGACCCCGATCCACCCCGCGGTGCAGATCAGCCAAGCGATGCCGACGGCGAGCCATTTTTGCCGCCACAAGATCCGGACGATCGGCATCGCTTGCGACTTGAGCGAATTCATCAGAAGCTCCACTCGATCGGCACGAACTCGACAACCTCGCCGAGAAGGACCGGCTCCGATCCGGCCAGTTCGGGATCCGCCCTTCGCCCTGCGGCGCTGTGCATACGCATGGTCAGAACAGGCGCTCTGGAATGATCAGAATGTCGCCGGGTTGAAGGGAGACGTTGCTCGACACGTCGCCATCCCTGATCAAGCTGTCGAGATGCACTGCATAGGTAAACTGTTTGCCGTTGGCGGTGCGTACGATCACCGAGTCGTTCCCTGCGGCATAACGCGTCAGGCCGCCGACCTCGATCATCGCGTCGAGCACCGTCATGTCGGTGCGGTACGGGAGCGCCCGCGGCTCCGCGGCTTCGCCGATGACCCGCACTTGTTCGCTGAACGGACCGACGAACCCTTGGGCGATGACGGTGACCACCGGTTCTTTGATGTACTTGGACAGTCGCTGTTCGAGTTCGCGCGCGAGCTGGGTTGGCGTCTTGCCGATCGCGACCACGTCTTCGACCAACGGGATCGACAGCCGCCCGTCGGGGCGGACATCGACGCTGATGCTCAACTCGGGATTGCGCCATACAAATATGGTCAGTTTGTCGCCCGGGCCGATGATGTATTCGTTCGATGGCAGTGCCGATGCCGGCGGCGCCGGCGGCAACGGCGGCGCATTGTGGCATCCGGCAACCACCAGCACGGCGGTCAGGCCTGCGGCGCGAAACAATCTGCGGTGCACCCCTGCGCTCCTGTCCAGAGTTCCAACCGGCGGTGAAGAGGGATCTCCCGCACCTGCCCGTCGCCAAAGACCGCAGCCCCCGCTTCCCGCGCATAGCGGCTAGGTACTTCCACTCCGTCACGTGCTATAGCACCAAGCCGTTCGAGGCGCAATAAAGTTGTCGTTTACGTTTAGCTTTGCTCACAGACAAAAGAGACAGCAAAAGCGCGCTCCAAATTGGCCGTTGGCCGCATTGCGGCCCGACCTATGCAGCAAAGACGCGGTCAACTTCGCGGCTCGCCGCGATCGTGTTGTCACTGCCTCATACCGGCGAGCCCGCCGATCCCGATAAGCGAACACAACCGGGACGATATCGCCGATCGTCGGCGAGCCGCGTGAAAAATCGGTGAAGAATGCGGTATATCCGGCTTCCGCGGGGCAAGTCACGTCGCCAGCAGCCGGTCGAGCCCGGCCGCGGACGCGGGTGCTCCCGGAAACACCGCCGCGAGCTGGTGTTCGGCGAGACCCATGTGAGGCCCGAGGATCGCCGACATCGCCGCGCGGAAATCGGTCGTGACCGCAAGATCCCGGCGCTGATAGAGCTGTCGCGGCGCCAGCCCCGGCCAGGCGCCGTAAACCCGGCCGCCGCGGACGGCACCACCGGCGAGCCAGATCGCGTTGCCATGGCCGTGATCGGTGCCGCGATCGCCATTTTCGTGGACGGTGCGGCCGAATTCCGAGAACACCACGACCACCGTGTCGCGCCAGACGCCGCCGAGCCCGCCGGCGAGCGCGGCGAGCCCGTCGCCGAGCGGGCGCAACCGATTGGCGAGCCATCCGGTGGCACCGCCTTGATCGACATGCGTGTCCCAGCCGCCGAGTGCGACAAAGGCGAGCCGGATCCGCGGGTCGCCGGCGATCAGCCGGCCGAGCTGCATGGCACTCCGGGCAAAGCTCGCGGGCGGGGGTGCGCCGCCATCGGCGATCTCTTGCTCGCGCGCCAGGTCGCCGATCAACTCGGTCCGGGCGCTGCGGCCCTCGCGATAGGCATCGTCGAGAGCGCTGGCGCCCGCATAGAGGCGGTCGAAGGCAGCGGCGAGTTCGGGCCGGTCGACCGGCAGCGGCTCCGCCGCACCCGCGCCAAGCCGCAGGTTGGCGACCGGCGCCTTGCCGGTCAGGATGCGCGGCAAGGTCGGACCGACGCTGATCGCGTCGGTTGGACCGCGCGGTCCCGGCAGAACCTGCAGCAGCCGGTTCATCCAGCCGTCCGGGGTCGTGCTGCACCCGGGCGTGCCGTTTTCGAGGTAGCGTTGCGCCTCGAAATGCGAGCGGTTCGGGTCGGGCGAACCGGCGGCGTGAATAAAGCCAAGTCGGCCGTCGCGCCACAGCGGCAGCAGGCTCGCCAGCGCCGGGTGCAGACCGAAATGATCGTCGAGCGGCAGCGCGCCGCCCGCCGTTCCCGGCCGGGCGATCGCGATCGTCGGCCGCGCCGCGTAATAGGCGGGCTCGGCGCACGGTATGACGACGTTCAGGCCGTCGACCGCGCCGCGCAGCAAGATCACGATCAGCCGCTGCGGGCCGCCTTCGGCAGCCGCCGCCCAGGCCCCGCGGCCCAGCGGCAGCACCAAGGCGCCGGCCGCGGCAGCAACGACGCGCCGCCGCGACATAGGGTTGATGGCCATCTCCCGCCCCCTATCTGCGCATAAAGTCCGGGCTGCCGAGAATCAGCGCGGCGCGCTCCCCCGCCGGCGCCGCGTCGACGACCGCGCGCGTCCCGGTGGTCAATGTCGACCCGAAAATCGCCTCGAGCCGTTTAGGGTCGACCGGCGACGGCCGGTCCGGGGCCGGGGCGGCGAGCCTGTCCTCCACATCCTTCGTCACTGGCAGCGCACCCCGGGCAAAGGCCGCGGCGAAGGCGATCCGCTGCATCGTCGCGTCCGGGCTCAGCCATGCATCCGTCGTGCTTTTGTATCCGTCCGGCGTCTCGCAGCCGTAAAGCGGCATGCCGAGCCGGCTCATCCAGCCGAGCAAGGGGCGAACATTGTTGACCGGCACCCCGGCGGCACGCACCGCCGAGACCACAAATTCGTAGGGCGTCTTGTATTTTTGCCCGGTGCTGGCCCAAAACTCGGCACTGTCGAACAGCGTTTTCAGCACTAGCCGGATGTCGCCGCCGGTGGCGAGAAAGCGCGCGGCGAGGCGGTCGACGAGATCGGGCGTCGGCGTGTCGGCGACAAAATACTGCGCCAGTTCGAAGGCGATGTGATGCGCGGTCGCCGGGCTCGCCGCCAGAATGTCGAGCGCCTCCTCGCCCTCCGCCTTGCCGCGCGCCTCTAATTGGCGGCCAAGAAAGAGCTTGGGGCCGTAATCGTGGCGGGCGCCCTCAAAGACCGCGGCGACCTCGGGAAACGCGTTCGAATCGACCGGGTTGACCCGCCACCCGGTAAACACCCGCGCCAGGGTCTCGACATCCACCTGGGTGTAGCCGCCCTCCGCGCCGAGCGTGTGCAGCTCCATGACCTCGCGCGCGAAATTCTCGTTCAGCCGATCGGCGCCGGTGCGCGCCGACGCGGTATTCTGCGTGTTGTCGAGATAGACCAGCATCGCCGGGTGTTTGGCGACGGCGAACAACAGGTCGCGGAAACGGCCGAGCGCGTAGGGGCGGATCGCCTGCTCCTCGTAGTTGCCGATCCAGATGCGTTCGAGCCCTTCGCCGGCAAAGATATTGAAGTGGTTGAACCAAAAATTGACCATGACCTGTTCGAGCTGGCGCCGGCTCAGCACGGCGCGCCACATCCGCGCCTGCGCCGCCTCGCGCAGCACGAGGCTCGCGCGTTGCTGTTCTTCCCTGATGTCGTCGAGCGCCGGCTTGACACCGGCGACCGGGCGCAGCGGCCCATAGAGCTGCCGCAGCTCAACCGCGCCAAGACCGAAGGTGGCCAGCTGAGCCAGACGATAGCGCAGTTCGATCGGCTCGGTGATATTCGCCGGGTCGAGCTGCTCGGCAATATAGCGCTCGACCCCGACCACCTTCACATAATTGAAATCATCGGCGGTCGGGCCAAAGGCCAGCCGGTTCAAGACATGGAGCACCTGCTGGTCCGAATCGACCGCGTTCGCCGGAAGCGCCGGGAGTAACAGCAGCAGACATACAGCTGCGAGGATTCCCCTAGATTGGCTCGGCATGGATCGCGCGGAGATCGAAACCGGGACCGAGTTTATACGAACGGCGATTTTAGTATAACCCCGAGCTCCGGATAACCCTGAGATCGGGACAACCCCGAAATCCGGCCTCGCTCGGCCGATTTATTTCCCCGACAAAAGGTCGGTTTCCGTTTCCCTTCCCGACATCGGGCTTGAAACCCGTCGGCGAGCCGAGCGCGCCGCCCGCTGGCGCTCAATCCGAATCGGCGACGCTTTCTTTCAGTCTCGGGGCGGCCGGGGCGCCGGTGGGAGCGGTCTGCGAGGTGCGCGCAAACCGGGACAAACGGGCGAGGCTGGCGACCGCCGCCGCGGCGGAAAACCCCGAGGCGAGCAGGATCGCGACGGAGGGTCCAGTGCCGCCCGAGGGATGCGCGATACCAAAGATCAGCGCCACCAACGCCGCGCCGATTGTCTGCCCTAATAGGCGCGCGGTCGATTGGATCGCGCCGGCGCCGCCGCTGCGCTCGCGCGGCGCGCTGGCGACGATGGCGCGGTTGTTCGGCGACTGGAAAAACCCAAAGCCGAGCCCGCACAAGGTCATCCGCCACAGGATGTCGAGGGTCGCGGGCTCTGCCGGCAGTAATGCCAGCAGCAGATAGCCAAGGCTCAAGACGGCGAGCCCGATGCCGCCGAGGATCCCGGCCGGATAGCGGTCGGCGAGCCGGCCGGCAATCGGTGCTATCACCGCCACCGTCGCCGGCCACGGCGTCATCAACAGCCCGGTCGCGACCTGCGAGCGGCCGAGCACGTCCTGGAAATAAAACGGCAATGTGACAAAGGTGATGCCCTGGGCGACAAAAGTCGTCACCGAAGCCGCGACCGACAGCGCGAATATCGGGCGCCGAAACAAATCGACCGGCAGCAACGGCATCGGCAGCCGCGTCTGCCGACGCACCAAAACATATCCGACGGCGAGCGCGCCGGCCAGCTCCGCCGCGACAAACCCGGGCGCCTGGCCATGACCGATGCCGTTGACCCCGCCGATCAGCAGGGCAAAGGCAACGGCGCTCAGCACCGCGCTTGCCAGATCAAAGCGATGCTCCGAGGGCGGCGTGCGCGGCAGCAGGCGCAACGACAAAACCAGGGTGACGAGCCCGATCGGCACATTGACCGCGAACAGCCAGTGCCATGAGCCGACCGCGAGGATCGCGGCGGCGACGGTCGGCCCCGAGGCCGAAGTCACCGACACCGTGACCGCGGTCATCGCGATGCCGCGCCCCAACTGCCGGCGCGGATAGGTGAACCGCACCAGCGCGGTATTGACGCTCATCATCCCGGCGGAGCCGACGCCCTGCAACGCCCGCCCGGTCGCCAGCATCGCCAAGCTATGCGACAAGGCGCTGACCAGTGCCGCGGCGGTGAACACGGCAAACCCGATCGCATAGATCCGGCGGTAGCCGAAAATGTCGCCGAGCGACGCCAATGGCAGCAGCGCGACGACGACCGCGAGTTGGTAGGCGTTGATCACCCAGATCGATTGCGCCGGGCTGGCGCCGATTTGCCGCGCGATCGTCGGCAGCGCGATATTGGCGATCGAGCTGTCGAGCACCGAGACCACCATCCCGATGACGAGCGTCAGGATCGCCCAATACCGCTGCGGCAGCGGCAGGCCGTCTTCGGCTGGGTTCATGATTTCGCGGCGCGCGCCGGATCGGGTATCGACCAAGCAGCAGACTTAGCCGACCGCCCCCGGCAGCACCAGCACTTCTCTAAGCGGCGGAAACCGCCGCGTCACACCCGCGGTTTGATGGCGCCCGGCCCCTTCCTCAGGGATAGGGAACTTGCACCGCACCGTTGGCGATCCAGTGCTGGTTTGCCGGAACCCGGATCAGAAACGCGACGGCCGAGGCGCTGCAGCCGGCGGTCAACGGGCTGACCGAGCCGTAAAACGACGCGTTGCCTTGCGTGTCCAACGCCACCGAAGGCGTGTCGATGATCGTCGGCGAGGTCGCCGCGGGGTTGCAGACCAACGTCCCCTTGACCGCGGTGAGCGTCCCCGGCGTACCGATGGTGTTGCCGCCGGCGAGTACGAGCCCTTTTACCTTGAACGCCACGACGCTGTTCAAGAGGTCGACATAGGCGCGCCCGCCGAGTGTCGACCAGGGCTGCCCACCCCCGGTAATCCCGCCGACTATGTTACCCGACTGGATTATTCCGATGATCGTCTGCCAACTGACGCTGTTCTTGGCGCCGCCGCCGCCTCCGTCGGCCCAGCCCGCGGGTGCCGCCATGGTCAGCAGCAATGCGCCGCCGATAATCGCCTTGCCGAGCGCTTTCATAGCTTTTCTCCCTGTCGGAATTTCGCAATGCAACCCCAACTCGACTGTTACTCTTTACTTGGCGTCCGATGCGAAAAGTATCGGAACAGACCGGAGGGTTTATCGTCGTTCCCGCGAAAGCGGGAACCTAGGACGAGCGATGTGCGGTCGCCCCCTGTTCACGCCGGAGCCCGCCCCTGGCTTGAACAGCGGGGCAGGTCTAGGCACTGGACCCCCGCTTTCGCGGGGGCGGCGGTAAAGTGCTGAGATCGCTTGTCTCATTCTGAGGTTGGACACCGGGAAAGTATAGCAGAAAGGTCAGTCCAAGTAAACGCGTCGGGCGAATTCGCGGCGGTGAGAGCGCATCTCGTCAATCGACGATTTGCGGGATCAGCAGGAACAGGTCGGTGTCGCCGGTCTCCTCGCCGGCGGCGGTCAGCATCGCGTGCGCCTGGCCGCGGTGATGGGTCTGATGGTTGAAGAAATGTGCCACTAAGAGCCGCTTTGGCGCGCGGATCTCGCGGTTGGCCGCACCGCTGAACCACACCATGTCCTCGCCGAGCCAGACGTCGTCGACCTCGTGCGCCCACAACGTGATCTCGCCATCCGCCTTTTCGCGCGCCGCCCTCAGCTCGGCGAAATCGTCGATCATTCCGGCGCTCTGTTTGATCGGCGCGTCGGGCTTCGGCCACTTGTCAAAGCGCGACATCCACTGGCGGTCGCCCCACAGAATGTGGGTCAAGGTGCCGTGGATCGAACCCCAGAACGCCCCCCGCGCCAGCCGCCGCTCGCTGTCGGAGAGACGCCCCGCGGCACTGAACAGGCGACGGTTCATCTCGGCGTTGTAGGCGGCCATTGTTCGCACATAACCGGGCGTGATCATCGTCAAAATCCTCCTTGCTGATCGAAAACTCGCTCAGCGGCCCTTGAAGGGGCCGGGCCGGCGCTTTTCGGCGAAGGCGCGCGCGGCCTCGTGAAAATCCTCGGTCAGATAGAGCTTTAAGGGGGCGGTCTGCATCGCCACCTCGCGCCCGATCTGGTCCATATACCAGCGCCGCGAGCGCACCGTCGCCCGCACCGAGAGCGGCGGGTTTTTCGCAACTTCGGCGGCCAATTCCCGCGCCGTCTCGAGATGGCGGCCCGGCGCGGCCACGCGATTGATGATGCCGGCGGCGAGCGCCTCCTCGGCGGTGAAGAACCGGCCGGTCAACGCCACCTCGGCGGCAAACGCGGCGGCACCGCGGAAATTCAGCAACGCCCAGTATTTCGCGCCACCGAGCCCGCGCGAGGTCTCGGTAATCTGAAACTTGGTCCCGGCCTCGGCGACGATCAGGTCGCATTCGAGCACGATGCCGAGCGCCAGCCCCATCGCATAGCCGTGCGGCGCGGCGATGACCGGCTTCCAATTGACCGAGCGGGTCAACAAATCGGCGGAATTGGCGCCCCAGCCTTGCGGCCCGCCATGCTGCAGAAACTCCTCGCGGCGCCGCAGTTGGCGCTGATGCACATCCGCACCGCTCGAAAAGGCGCGGCCGGCGCCGCAGATGACCGCGACCTCCGCTTCCGGGTCGAGGTCGAAGCGGCGCAGCGCATCGGCCAAGTGGCGCACCAGATCGTCGCTGAACGCGTTGAGTTTCTCGGGTCGGTTGAGGGTCAGGGTGGCGATTTGGTTATCGCAGCTATACTCGACCAGGTCGCTGGAATTCATCTGTGTCATCCATATTTTTCCTTGATTTCTTCCACGATGACCGCAAATCGGAGCAGCACATGCGCGATTTTTCCACCATCGCGGTAATTAAACAGACGCTACTTTTGTTCCATGACCCACACCCCATTCCAGGAATCAGCAGGCGGGCTATCTTGGTAATACCGGCAACGGTCGAGAAAAATCCGCGAAGGACGGTCCTGCGGCGCCCATTCGAGCGCCTCGCCGAATGACCGGATCGCCGCCGCCCAGTCGCGCCGCAGATAGCTCTCGAGCCCTGCCTCGTAGGCGGCAATCACCGCGTCGAGCTGTGGAAACGTCGCCGGTGTATGATAGCCGAGCGATTCGTAAACCTCGGTCGGACGTGACATGCCCTTGACCCGGATCAGGTCGATACGGCGCAGGACGGCCGGTTTCTGCAAGGTGGCGGCGGTGGTGCCGGACAGCAGCACGAGCGTGCCGTAATATTTGTTCGCGCTTTCGAGCCGGGAGGCAAGGTTCACGCTGTCCCCGACGACCGCGTATTCCAGGCGTTTTTTCGGACCGACCGAGCCCGCGACCACTTCGCCGGTCGCGAGCCCAACGCCGATCTCGAGCGGCTCGTGCCGGGCCTCGGCGCGCCGCGAATTCAGGGATTTGAGCGCGCGCATCATGCCGGTCGCGACAAGCAGCGCGTTGTCCGCGTCGGCGCCGCTCGAAACCGGGGCGCCAAAGATCGCCATCAGTCCATCGCCCACGTATTTGTCGAGCATGCCATTGTGCGCAAAGATCACTTCGACCATCTCGGTGAAGTATTCATTGAGCATCTCGACCGTGTCGCGCGGCCCCATTTTCTCGGTTAGCGTAGTGAAGTGCCGCATGTCGGCAACCAACACGGTGGTAACGAGCGCGCTCCCTTGCAGAACGTCGTCGCCACTGGCGAGCAGGCGGTCGACGACCTCTTTCGCCACGTAGCGCGCCATCGTGTTGCGCACCCGCTTTTCACGGGTGATGTCTTCGAACACCGTCATATAGCCGATCCGCTTGCCCTCGAGGTCGGCGATCGGCGCCGTCGTTAGGTTGACGGCAGCGGCGGCGCCATCCGGCAGTACGAGGTCGGTGTCGGCGTGATAGTCGGTGGCGCCGAACCGGACCACGTAATCCAGGCTCTGCGTCACCCAGGGATTGCGATTGCCGAACACCTGTTCGGCCGGCCGGCCAACCAGGGTTTCGGGCGATTGCCCAAGAATTCGACATGCGGCTTCGTTGGCCTTAACGACATTGAGCCGGTGATCGAGCGTAACGACGCCATTCGACAGCGATTTGAGAATGCTCTCGTTATAGTTCTTCAACTCGAGCACATCCGAGAACAGCTGCGCATTCTGGATCGCGACGGCGATCTCGGCGGAAAAGGCTTTCAGCCGGCGGATGTCGGATTGCGTAAACGCGCCGCCGCGCTTGTTGAGCACCTGGACCACGCCGAGATGCTCGCCGGCCCGGTCGATGACCGGCACGTTGAGGAGGTTGCGGGTGCGGAAGCCGGACCGCCGATCGATCTCCTGATTGAACAGCGGGTGGGCGTAGGCGTCAGGGACGTTGAGCACCTCGCCGCTGGTGAAGGCGGCGCCGGCGATCCCGGCCTTCGCCGGTATGCGGATCTGAGTTTCACCGGCGCCCTCGGCGACTTTCGCCCACAACTCGTCGGTCGCGGAATCATAAACGAACAGGGTCGAACGTTCCGCATCGAGCAGCCCCGTCGCGGCGTGCACGATGCGCGCCAGCAGCGGGTCGATGCGCAGCTCGGTCGAGATCGCCTCGGTTATCGCCAGCAGCTCTTCTTCCTCGCGCCGCATGCGATCGAGCTTTTCGACGAGTTGCGCCTGCTCGAGCGCGCTCGCCGCCTGCCGGTTGATCGCCTCCAGCAAAACCGCGTCAATCTTGGTAAAGTCCCCCGAACGCTTGTTCAAAACCTCGGTCACGCCGATCGTTTCGCCGAGGCGGTCGCGCAACGGCACGCAAAGCAAGTTTCGCGTGCGATAACCGGTCTGGCGGTCCACCTGCTGGTTGAACCGCGGGTCCTGATAGGCGTCGGCGATAATTTCGGTCGCCCCCGCGCTGAACACCGCGCCGGCAATACCGGTGGTTGCCGGGATCCGTATCTCCGCAATGTCCTCGCCCTGGGCAACACGCGAGAACAGCTCGCCGGTTTCCGCATCACGGAGGAAAAGGGCCGCGCGTTCCGCATCGAGCGCCGCGACGATCAATTCGATCAGTCGCGGCAACTGATGATCAAGCGACAGTTGGCGGGTGACCGTGTCTGCGACTTCGACGAGCAGCAGCAGGCACCGTATCGCGTTGTCCGAGCCATCGACCACGGCTCTATCGCCACTGGCGAGCGCCGCGAACAGAGATTCGGTCGCGCCCGGGTCGGACCTATCGGAAACTACCGACTGGAGGAATTCGGAGCTGCCCTGCATTCCAAAAGCCGCGCCCTGTGATCCAAGCCGATTTCGCGACGCCCGTCAGCGGTTTGGATTTGGCGGCATTTTGGCATTTGATGGCGCGGCCAACAACGCTTTCGGTTAATAGCAAAGATGCCGAGGCCAAAATGGGCTCCGAACCCGGGCCGAGGCTCGCCCTCCCGATCGACAGATCCTTGCTTAGCCGCCGTCGGTCAGCATCCACGGCGGCATTGACCACCGCGATCCCCGGTATTCGAGTGGATGGGCGCCGACGCAAAAAAAGCCCCGCCGGATGGCGGGGCCTCTGTCCGGGTTGGCCGACGGCTAATGGTTGGCGGTCGGCGACGGGGTGTTTGCGCCGTTGGCCCCGGCGTTGCTGGGAGGGGTGATGTTCATGTCGTTCGAGGAATTGGGCGGCGTGCTCGATCCCACACCCGCACCGGCACCAGCGCTGGCGCCGAGCAGGCTGTTCATCGTCTGCGGATCGAGGGTAGCGGTCACCGGCAACCCGTTTTTGTGCTGATACGTGCGCAGCGCCTGCTGGGTTCCGGGCCCGACCAGCCCGTCGATCTTGCCGCGATAGAGCCCGTCCTGCTGAAGCTTTTGCTGGACTTGTTGGACATCGGCGCTGGTGACGCGCGGCCAGTCCATGCTCGACTGCGAGGCGCTCGCCATGTCGGGGCTGTTGTTCTGACTGTTGCCGCTCATCGACGGCGTCTGCTGCATCGCCCCCGCCTGCGGCGCGGCCGGCTGCATGGTTCCGCCCGCCGGCGTTTGGGCTGCCGGGCTCCCGGCCGTGTTGTCGGCGGCGTAAAGCGGGCTGGCGGCGGCAATGCCGAGGGCGATCGCCGAAGCCGTCGCAAGGATTAGGGTTCTCATCCAACCTCCAACATTTTAGGCGCACTCGGCGCACATTGGGCTAACCCCGCCTCGCCCGGCAGGTTCCGACAGCGCGATGGCGGGTTCGCGGGGCGCGCCGCCGGCGAAGCTCGCCAAGCAACGGCAACACCGGCGCCGAGCCGCAATCGGAACCGCCGGCGCTCGACATATCCTCGTTGGTCGAAGGCGCTGCCCTTGGTGCGTCGGAACCCGATCCTGTAATCTTCAGCGTCTCGACCCCCGCACGGGCGCTTCGCGATGCACCTCGACGCACTCTTCCAGCCGAAGTCAATCGCGGTCGTCGGCGCCTCCGACAAGCCGACGATCGGCCGCCGGCTGATGGTGTCGCTCGAGCGCATCGGCTTTCGCGGCGCGGTCTATCCGGTCAATCCCAATTACTCGACGGTGCTCGGCCGGCGCTGTTGGCCGGCCATAGCCGAACTGCCGGAGAGCCCCGACGTGGCGCTGTTCTGCATGGGCCACGAGCGGGTGCTCGACGCGTTCATCGCCGCCGCCGAGCACGGCATCCGCGCCGCGGTGATTTATGACGGCGGCTTTGCCGAGCAAGGCGAGGACGGCATCCGGCTCCAGGCGCGCATCGCCGGCATCTGCCGTGAGGCCGGCATCGCCTTGTGCGGGCCGAATTGCATGGGCGTCCTCAACCCGCACCATCCGAGCACAACCTACCTTCAGGAGTTGCGCGATCCGGCGGGGCTCGCCGGCAATGTCGGCATCGTCTCGCAAAGCGGTGCGGTTTGCGTCAGCCTCCTGACCGACATCCGGCGCTTCGGCTTCAGCCACATTGCTTCGTCGGGCAACGAGGCGGTGCTGACGGCCGCCGACTACCTCGAATACCTGGCCGACGACCCGAACACCAAAGTCATCGGCGCCTTTCTCGAAACCGTTCGGCAGCCCGAGCGCTTTGCCGCGGCACTCGACCGCGCCGCCGCTGCCGGCAAGCCGGTCGTCGCGTTGAAAGTGGGCCGCGCGCCGCGCACGCAACGGGCCGTCGCCACCCATACCGGCGGCGACGCCGGCGATGCGACCGCGATCTCCGACCTCGTGCGCGCCCATCACGCGATCGAAGCCGCCGATCTCACCGAATTGACCGAGGTGCTGGCGGCGTTCGAGCATTGGAAACAGCCGCGGGGGCGGCGCCTCGGCGTCATCACCTCGTCGGGCGGGCTCGCCGAATTGATCCTCGACATCGCCGCCGCGGCGGATTTGCAATTGCCGCCGCTGTCCCCCATATCGCGGGCCGCGATCGAGCGCCGGATCGGCTTTGTCAGCGGCGACGGCAACCCGCTCGACGCCTGGGGCAGCGGCACCTTCGCCGCCAATCTGCCGCGCGCGTTGGAATTGTTCGGCGCTAGCCCCGATCACGACATCATCGCCTTCTGCCGCGACGGTTGCGACGGCCAGCCCTTCGATCAGCCCGATCTCGCGCGCGCCTATTTCGACATCTTCGCCGCCGCCGCGGCGCGCAGCATCAAGCCGCATTTCGTATTGCACACCCGGCCGGGCGTCATGGACCGCGCGCAGATCGCTCATTTGCGTGCGCAAAACGTTCCGGTCGTCGGCGGGCTGCGCGAGGGCCTCGCCGCGATCGACCGTCTCGCCCGCTGGGCGGTGAGCTTTAACCCGTAGTCCGAGGAGTGCCTGACTTGGCCGATCCCGTGATCCTCTACGATGTCGCCGACAAGGTCAGCGTCGTCACCTTGAACCGCCCGGACAAGCTCAACGCGATCAGCGCCGAATTGCAGCATCTATTGGAGGACGCCTTTGCCCGGGCCGACGACGACCCGACGACGAGCGTCGTGCTGCTGCGCGCCGCGGGCCGCAGCTTTTGCGCCGGTTACGACATCGGCGCCAAGGAGCCGGGCCATGACGACTGGCGCAGCGACCCGCTGAAGGCGCACGAGCATTTGAAGGTCCAGCTCGATTTCGAGATGATGCCGTGGGCGATGAAAAAGCCGGTCATCGCCGCGGTCCAGGGGCATGTCATGGGCGGCGGCTGCGAACTCGTCATGCTGTGCGATTTGACGATCGCCGCCGACAACGCGGTCTTTGGCGAACCCGAGGTGCGGTTTTCGAGCGTCGGCCCGGCGATCGTGATGCCGGCGATCATCGGCTATAAAAAGGCGCGCGAACTCCTCTATTTCGGCGATACGATCGACGCCCAGACCGCATTGTCGCTCGGCATGGTCAACCGCGTCGTGCCGCTCAGCGAATTGCCCGAGGCGAGCCTCTCCTGGGCGAAGCGGCTGGCGCTGATATCGCCCGAAGCGCTCTATGCCACCAAACGCGCCGTCAACCGCACCGCCGACGCCGCCGGCTTTCGCGCCGCACTCTATGCCGGGCTCGACGTCGTGGGCCCGCTTTATGCGACTAGGACCGAACTCGGCGTCAAGTTCCGCGACCTCGCCGCCGCCGAGGGCGTCCCCGCCGCGGTCCGCTGGCGCGCCGCCCAGTTCCAGGAATAACCCCCGAGAGAAGACCTGGGCGCCAACCCTTCGAGACGCCCGCCTCGCGGGCTCCTCAGGGCGAGGACCCCATGGTATCTACGGCTCAGGCTCATGCCGAGGAGCGTCCACAGGACGCGTCTCGAAGCATGTGCAAGGGCAAGGACTCTCGTGGCGTCAACGGCTCAGGCTCATGCCGAGGAGCGTCCGGAGGACGCGTCTCGAAGCACGTACCGCGGTCGCGCCACCCCCTCAG
>DATMKU010000064.1:0-4801 GCA_035570935.1 Allostellaceae bacterium | reverse complement strand
CAGGGTGCCGACGACATGGCCGCGTTCGGCCGCCATCCGGCCGGTCTCGGGGCTGAGGCCGGTCATCCACACCGGCGGCGTCGGCTGCTGATACGGCCGCGGCCAGATGTTGACGTTGCGGTAATGGAAGAACTCGCCCTCCCAACTGAAAGGGCCGTCGGTTGTCGACATCGCCTTCAGGATCAGATCGTGTGCCTCCCAATAGCGCCGCATCAGATTGGCCGGGTTGCTGTTGGCCGGCGCGATCTCATAGGGCGCGCCCTTGACGAGGCCCATCTCCAGCCGCCCGCCCGACAACACGTCGAGCCATGCCATCTCCTCGGCGACGCGCACCGGGTCGGGGCGGTTGGCGATCGGCGTGCCGAGCGACAACAGCCGTGCGCGCTTGGTCTCGCGCGCGATGACCGCCAGCGCCATCGGCACCGAGATCGTCAGGCAGGTCGAGGTGCTGTGGTGCTCGTTGACCATGATGTCGAGCCCGACCTCGTCGCACAGCCGGAACTCGTCGAGATAGCGGTTGAGCAGCTGATGCCCGATCTTGGGGTCGTAATTGGCGCTCGGCAGCACGACCCGGAGCGAACCGCGCTTCAGCCCCTCTTCCCAGGCCGGGTGGTATGCCATCTCGGAGAAATACCAGACGCGCATGACGCTGTTCCTCGCTAGTCGTTGCGGCCGTCGACGAAAGCCGACAGGCGCTGGACGAATTCTTCCGGCTGTTCCCAATGCGGGAAGTGGCCCGCGTCGGGGATGACGTCGATGCGAGCGCCGGCTATCTCCTGACGCCAGCCCTCGCCGTAAAAAGGGGTGACGATGCCGTCCGCGGCGCCCCACAGCAGCAAGGTCGGACGGTCGATCCGGTGTAGCCAGCGCTTCAAGCGCGGATTGTGCATGTAGGGCTTCCAGCCGTAGAGCGCAAAGGCCTCGCGGCCGCGCACGATCGCCGCCAGCTCGCTGTCCGGCAGCGCGGTGTAATCGACATCGCCGTTCCTCGCGTCGGCCCAGGCAAGCCGCAGATATTCGGCCGGCGTCATCGCATGGATGTCGGCGATGTCGCGCTCGTCGCGGCCGCGCAATTTGATCCCGAGCGGGGCGGTCAGCACGAGGCGGGAGAAGCGGGCGCTCGAGCGCACCATCATCTCGGCCGCGATCCAGCCCCCGAGATCGGCGCCGACCAGCACCGCGCCGTCAAGGCCGAGTTCGGCTGCGAGATCGAGGTAGAGATAGGCGAGGTCGTCGACCGAGCCGCCGCCGTCGATCAGCGGCGAGTTGCCATAGCCGGGATGACAGGGCGCGATCACGCGATAGCGCCGCGAGAGCAGATCGAGCCACGGTCGCTCGGGCGCCAGCCCTTCGCCAGCGTGGAGAAACAGCAGCGGCCTACCCTGTCCGCGCTCGACCAGTTCGAGGGGGGTGCCGGCGAGCGCAATCGTCCGGGTCATTTCGCGGCGTCCCGAGGCTTTGCCGCCTCCTCTGCCGCAAAATGGCGGGCGACGGCACTGGCGGAGGCAGCCTTGCGCCTAGCGCTGAAGGCTTCGCGGTTGGCACGCATCCAGTCCATCGATTGCGAGCGCCAGGCGCTGCGCTCCTCGAAGCGCGGCAGCACGTAGCGCGCGAACAATTCATAGGAGCGCTTCGTCGCCTCCCAGTCGGCCCAATCGTGCGCCAGCATCAGGATGCAGCCGAAGCCGCCGGTCTTCTCCCAGTAGTTCTCTAGAACGCGCAATGCGTCGTCGGGCGTGCCGATGGCCCCCCGGCCGCCGGCATTGATTTCATCGATGCTCGGCATGCCGATCGCCGCACCGCCCTCGGGGTTCACCGAGTACGAATAAAGCTGCCACTTCTCGAAGCCGGCCCTGACATTCTCGATCGCCTCCTCGCGGGTCTCGGCGATGTGGAACGGCGCCATGATGCGGTAGTTGGCGCGGTCCATGACGCGGCCCTGCGCCGCCGCCGCGCTGCTGGCCAATTGCCAGTTGTAGTCGAGAGCGTCGTAACCGTTTGGGCTGCCCGCCATCACGCACAGCATGCCGAGGTCGTACTTTCCGGCGAGCTTGCCGCCATAGGGAGTGACGGCGCTGGCGATCGCCAAGTGCGGGCGCGGCTTCGAATAGGGGCGCAGGTGGAGGCGCGCCTCGCGCATCTCGTACCATTCGCTCTTCTGGGTGATGATTTCGCCGTCCAGCAGACGGGCGATGATGTCGATCGCGTCGGCCATGCGGTCGCGCTGCGTCTCCGGGTCGATGCCAAGCATCATCGCGTCCGACGGCAAAAGCCCGGGGCCGAAGCCGAACATCGCCCGGCCGCGCGTCTGGTAGTCGAGCTGCACGATGCGGTCCGCCACCATAAAGGGATGGTGGTAAGGCAGTGAGATGACCCCGGTGCCGAGGCGAATGTGCCGCGTACGCTCCGCGGCGGTGGCGATGAACAGCTCCGGCTGACCGTAGATCTCATAGCCGCCGGAATGGTGCTCGCCGATCCAGGCCTCGGCGTAATTGTGCATGTCCAGCCATTGCATCAGCTGGAAGTCGCGCTCCATGCACAAGAGCGGGTCTTCGTCGTTCGGGTGGAACGGCGGCAGGAAGACCCCGGCCCGCAGTGTGCGGAACCTGCTCATCGTGCTACTCCTCTTCGGCAACGGTTTGACCCGGTAATTTTAGGCGCGGACGGCACCGGGGCGCTAGCCGCTTCGACGTTGCCGGGCTGGCGGTGGCAGAACGGCATCGCGCCTCACGCCCTGCCGGGTCGAAGCCGCGGTCCCTCTCGCGACCCGTCGGGAAGGCGAGCTCAAACGGGGCAGTCTCGAAAAGCGTTCTCTGACGCGGGACCGATGGTTCGAATCCTTCTCCCTCCAGCGAAGAGTCAGGTGCGAACCTCACCTTTACGGACAAGAGTGGCGCTCAGCGAACTCAGCTTGACGCCCAACTCCTTCAGCCGATCGAGGGTCTCGTGCGCGTCGGGGAACATCGACAATTCCTCGTCGTGCAGGGCGTTATAAGCGTCGGCCAATGCGTCACCGACCGCCTCTGGCGGCATCGAGCACTTGCCGCATTCTACCAACGGTTGTTCACCCGCCGGATGTCCCGTGAGCGGCCCTCGATCCGCCGTCATGTCATTGCGTTTGAACAGATTCGTCGATTCTGACAACCATCAACTGCGGGTTTGAGATAACACCTCCCGGTCGGATTGAAGCGAGACTTCAGCAGGTCGGGACCCGGCACAGCCGCCATTGCCTCGGCAAGACGCCCGTGCAAACCTTGTCGCGGCGTGGTTCAGGTTGCGCACGAGAAATCTCGCGAACGCGCCCCGGGGCGGGCCGTCCACCGGGTGACCGAAAGCACCACAAGCCGAGGTCTCCGTAATCCATGAAACGAATATGCGAAACTGGCAAATGAAACCTGGCCGCAACGACCCCTGCCCCTGCGGCAGCGGCAAGAAACACAAGCACTGCTGTCTCACCGCAGGGGCTGTTCCAGCTGCCGCGCCCGCCGACCTTACCTGGCGCAGGCTGCGTGGATCACTCGACGGTTTTGCGACCGAAATGCTGCGCTTTACCGCTGAAGCCTACGGCCCGTTGGCGGTGCATGAGGCCTGGAATGTGTTCACGGGCCTCGATGATCTTGAGTTCGATCCCAATACACCGCTCATACAGCTCTTCCTGCCGTGGTTCTTCCATTGCTGGGCGCCCGATCCCCTCGACACCAAAGTTGTGAATAAGTCCCTGCACGACGTGATCCCCACCAAGGCGTATCTGGCGACCAAAGGTCGCCGGCTCGAACCACTTGTCCGGCGCTATCTCGAATCGCTCTTGACCGCCCCGCTTACGTTCTTCGAAGTGCTGGCCTGCGACCCCGGAACCGGGATGACCTTGCGTGATGTCATGACGCAGGAGGAGCACGCGGTTACCGAGCGCGCCGCGTCGCGGGGAATGGAGCCCGGCGATTTGTTGTTCGGGCAGCTGGCGTCGGTCGACCGACTGACGATGCTCGAAGCGTGCAATGGCTTTGCCATTCCCCCGATGGAGAAAGCGCCGATCATTGAACTGCGGGCTCAGATTGCGTCCGCACACCCGGCGATCACCCATCAAGTCCTGCGGGACTGGGGTTTCGAGTTGCTCGATCTCTTTCACGAAATCGCCGATCGCCTCTACAATCCGCCGCTGCCGAGGCTGCAGAACACCGACGGCGAGCCGCTTTTGCTGCACAAGCTCGTGTTCGATCTCAAGGCCCCGCCACAGGCCGCGTTTGATGCGTTGAAGCACCTCGCGCTGGACGAGCTGGACGAAGACATACTGGAGGATGCAACGCGCGATTCCGCAGGCAAGTTGACCGGCGTGCGTTTCACCTGGAAGAAGCACGGCAACAAGAAGCACGCCGAATGGAACAACACCGTGCTCGGGTCGATCGAGATCGACGGTACGCGTCTTGTTGCGGAGGTCAACTCGAAGGCGCGCGCCGACGCAATACGCAACAAGATCGAAACGGCACTGGGGGAAGGCATTCGTTATCTGGCGAGCGAGATCCAATCGCCGGAGAAGATGCTTGCCGAAATGCGGGCGGCCGGCGGGCGCGGCGGCGCTGCCTCCGAGGAGCATGACCGGCTTGTCGAACGTCCAGAGGTGCGCGACAAAATTTCCGAGATGATGGCGGCGCACTGGGAGCACTGGGTGAATCAGCCGCTCCCCATTCTGGGAAATCGCACGCCGACGGAGGCCGTCAGGGATCCGGACGGACGCGAGATCGTCGAGTCACTCGTCATTCAGGCGGAACGGCTCGGCCGCAGCCCGAATGTCCCAACGGACGAG
>DATMKU010000063.1:0-4655 GCA_035570935.1 Allostellaceae bacterium | reverse complement strand
ATATATAACAGCCGCCCCGGCAAATTCGAGGGGACAGTTGGCGCGCGGATTAGGGTACGCCGGCGAGGATTTCGCGGGCCCGGCGGGCGTCCTCGGCGATCTGCGCCTTCAGCGCCTCGAGCCCGGCGAATTTCTGCTCGGGACGGATAAAGTCGACCAACGCCACGCGCAGATGCCGGCCGTAGAGATCGGCGTCGATATCGAACAGATGCGCTTCGAGCCGCGGTTCGAGCGTGCCGACGGTCGGGCGCAAACCGAGATTGGCGACGCCGTCGATCGAGCGGCCGCGAAACGGGTCGTCCATGCCGTCGCCCGACACCCGAACGGCGTAAACTCCGAAAGCCGGGCGGAGATAGTCGTCGAGCCCGAGATTGACGGTCGGAAAGCCGATCGTCCGCCCGCGCCGGTCGCCGACCGCAACCCGGCCGTCGATTTCCCAGAACCGGCCGAGCAGGGCTGCCGCCTCCCGCGCCTTGCCGGCCTTCAACAGCTCGCGGATGTGGGTCGAGGAATAGACGATCTCGTCGGCGCCGCGAATGGGTTCGATCACGGTGACGCCAAAGCCGCGCTCGGGACCGGCGGCGCGTAACAGATCGGGCGTGCCGCGGCGGCCTTTGCCAAAGGTGCAGTCCCAACCGACCACGAGGTGCGAGGCGCCGATCGACCCGACGATGATCTCGGACAGAAAATCCTCGGCGCTCTTGCCGGCAAAGGCGGCATCGAAATGCTGGACAAACAGCAGGTCGACGCCGAGCCGAGCCAATTCGCGTTCCTTGACCCGAAACGGGGTCAGCCGGAACGGCTCCGCCGCCGGCACAAAAACGCTGCGCGGGTGCGGCTCGAAGGTCAGCACCCCGGCCGGCCGGCCCTGTGCCCGCGCCAGATCGTTCGCGCGGCCGATCAGCAGCGCGTGGCCGCGATGCAGCCCGTCGAAATTGCCCATCGCCAGCACCGCGCCGCGCGGATGGTGCGATTGAGGGCCGGGATGTCGAACGACGCGGATCACAGGCGCAAACGGGAACAGCTTTATCGGCAGCCGAGTGCCGCGAAAATAACCCGGTCGGCGCCCGGAGGCGAGCGCGATGCGTCGAAGCCCCCCGTTTGCGCCGCAATCCCTTATAGTCGTCGGCCGAAATCGCGGCGGAGGAAGGATGGCCGAGGAGCGGGCAGCGCGCGAGCAGATGGAATACGACGTGGTCGTGGTCGGCGCCGGGCCGGCCGGCCTCGCCGCCGCGATCCGTTTGAAACAGCTCGCCGCCACGGCCGAGCGCGAGATCGCGGTGTGCGTCGTCGAAAAGGGATCGGAGGTCGGCGCCCACATCCTCTCGGGTGCGGTGTTCGAGCCGCACGCGCTCGACGAGTTGATCCCCGACTGGCGCGAGCGCGGCGCGCCGGTGGTGACGCCGGCGGTGGAGGACCGCTTTCTATTGCTGACCCAATCGCGCGCGTTTCGGCTGCCGACGCCGCCGCAAATGCACAACGACGGCAACTACATCATCAGCCTCGGTAATCTGTGCCGCTGGCTGGCGCGGCAGGCCGAAGAGCTGGGGGTCGAGATCTATCCCGGGTTTGCCGCCGCCGAGGTATTGTATGACGACGCTGGCCGGGTGCGCGGGGTCGCGACCGGCGAGATGGGGATCGGCAAGAACGGCGAGCCGACCGAGCGTTACCAGCCCGGGGTCGAATTGCTGGGCAAGGAGACGCTACTCGCCGAAGGCTGTCGCGGCTCGCTGACCAAAACCTTGGAGGAGCGGTTTCATCTGCGCGACGGGATCGATCCGCAGACCTATGCGATCGGCGTCAAGGAGTTGTGGGAGGCGGCGCCGTCGCGGCATCAGCCGGGCCTCGTCGTGCACACGGTCGGCTGGCCGCTCCACGCCGCCACTTATGGCGGCTCGTTCCTCTATCATCTGGAGGAAGGGCAGGTCGCGGTCGGGTTTGTGATCGGGCTTGACTACCGAAACCCGTATCTGAGCCCGTTCGAGGAATTCCAGCGGTTTAAGACCCATCCGGCGATTCGGCCGTTTTTCGAGGGCGGGCGGCGCATCAGCTATGGCGCGCGGGCGTTGAACGAAGGCGGGTTTCAGTCGATCCCGCGGCTCGATTTTCCGGGCGGCGGGTTGATCGGCTGCGCCGCCGGCTTTGTCAACGTGCCCAAGATCAAGGGTAGCCACACCGCGATGAAATCGGGGATGGTCGCGGCCGAAACCATCTTTCGCCGGCTCGGCGGCGAGACCGCGGCCTCGATCCGGCAGGCGCTCGAAGCGAGCTGGGTGTGGGACGAACTGCGCCGGGTGCGCAACATCCGACCGAGCTTTCGCCGGGGGTTGTGGGCCGGTCTCGCCTATTCGGCGCTCGACACCTACGTCCTGCGCGGTGCCGCTCCCTGGACCTTCCGCAACCATGCCGACCACGCCCGCCTGACGCCGGCGCGCGAGGCGCGTCGGATCGAGTACCCGCGGCCCGACGGCCGGATCACCTTTGACCGGCTGTCCTCTGTGTTCATCTCGAACACCAACCACGAGGAGGACCAGCCGCCGCATCTGCGGCTGCGCGATCCGGCAAAGGCGATCGCGGTCAACTATCGGCTCTACGATTCGCCGGAACAGCGGTATTGTCCGGCCGGCGTGTACGAGATCGTGCAACCGGACGGGCCGGGCGACCCGTATTTGCAGATCAACGCGCAAAACTGCGTGCACTGCAAGACATGCGACATCAAGGATCCGAAGCAGAACATTGATTGGGTTGTGCCGGAGGGAGGCGGCGGCCCTAACTACCCGAATATGTAATTTAGCGATAGCGATGCAGGCGGACGGGTGAAGGCGATGAGGACAGCGGTGATCGACTGGCTGAAGATCGGGGCGGTAGCGGGAATTGTCGTCGGCGCCCTGGCCGCCGCCAGCGCGGCAGCCTCCAGCGGCGACGCGGCGGAGGCCGCGGCAGCGTCGCCCTACGGCGCCTATCTGGCGGGCCGGCACGCGCAGGAGAGGGGTAGCTACGGCGCCGCCGCCCTGTGGTACGAGCAGGCATTGCGCACCGACCCGCAATCGCCCGAGCTGATCAGCCGCACCTTTCTGATGGAAGCCGATGACGGCCATTTCGACCGGGCCGTGCCGCTCGCCAAACAGGCGCTGCGACTCGACGGCTCGGATGCGATCGCCAACCTCGTCTTGCTGATCGACCGGGCCAAGGCCGGGGACAACGCCGGCGCCCTGGCGCGAGCCGAGGCGCTGCCCGATGACGGGCTGCACCGCTATGTCGGCCCGCTGGCGCGCGCCTGGACCCGGATGGGCATGGGTAATTTGGCGGGGGCCGAGGCAGCACTGCAGGATCTCGACAAATTCGACGGCTTCGCCCCGCTCGAATACTTTCAGCTCGGCATGATTTACGATTTCGCCGGAAATTCGGCCAAGGCCGAGGAGTATTACAAGAAAACCTTGGACGCGACCGGTCAGCTCAACTGGCGGCTGGCCGACACCATGGCCAATTTTTACCTGCGCCACGGGCGCCCCGACGCGGCCAAAGCGATCGATGACCGCTTTGTCAAGGAAAATGCCGGGAGCGAACTCGCCGAATCGGTCCAGGCGAGCACACCGAAGGGAACCCCGGCTCCGCTGATCGGCTCCGCCATGGACGGTCTGGCCGAAGCCTTGTTCGACCTCGCGAGCGTCGTCAATCGGCCGGAAACGGTCGACCTCGCTCTGGTCTACGACCGCTGCGCGCTCGAACTGCGCCCCAATCTGACGGTCGCCCAATTGCTGCTCGCCGACATCCTGAGCGACCAGGAAAAATATCAGCAAAGTCTCGCGGTCGTCACTCAGATCCCGGCAAATTCGCGCTATTCCTGGTCGGCGCAATTGCGCGCCGCCGCCAACCTCGAAGCGCTCGGCCGCATCGACCAAGCCACAGCACAACTCCAGGCGATGGCGGCAAAGGAGCCGAATTGGGCCTCCGCCGAGATCCAGCTCGCCGACCTGCTGCGCGGCCAGAAGCGCTTTTCGGAAGCCGCCGACGCCTACAGCGAAGCAATCAAGCGGCTCAAGGCCGAAGGCATGCCGCCGCGTTGGGCGCTCTATTACAGCCGGGGCATAGCCTATGAGCGCTCGAACCAATGGAGCCTCGCCGAGGCAGACCTCGAACACGCGCTGGAGTTGAAACCTGATCAGCCGCTGGTGCTGAACTACCTCGGCTACTCCTGGATCGACCGCGGTGAGAAATTGCATCCTGGATTGAAGATGATCGAAAAAGCCGTCGAGCTTAGCCCCGATGACGGCTACATCGTCGACAGCCTGGGCTGGGCCCATTACCGGCTTGGCGACTATCCGAGCGCGGTCGAATATTTGGAAAAGGCACTCGAACTGGTGCCCGAAGACCCGACGATCAACGATCATCTCGGCGACGCCTATTGGAAGAGCGGGCGCACGACCGAGGCCCGCTATCAATGGCGGCGCGCTCTGCAATTCAAGCCGGAAAAGGAAGACGTAAAGCCGATCGAGGCCAAGCTCGACGGCGGGCTGCCCAAGACGACCCGAGCGGGCGGCGGCTGATCGGCGGATGGCGGTTACGGCCTTCGCCCCGGCGAAGGTCAACCTCTATCTCGAGCTGACCGGGCGGCGGCCGGATGGCTACCACCTGCTCGACAGCCTCGTCGGCTT
>DATMKU010000062.1:0-4497 GCA_035570935.1 Allostellaceae bacterium | reverse complement strand
CCGGCGCAATAGAAGGTGCGCGGCTCGACCGGCACCAGCAATTTGACCGACGAGAATTTGTGACGGGTCGCGGTCTTATCGTAGCCGCCGAACGGGTCGCCCTTGACCTCATTCACCGTGTCTCCGTCGACGACGCCATAAGCCGCGTGGCCGTTGGTCTCAAACCGTATCCAGCGCATCTTCCCTCTCCTCTATCCCCCCTCCGTCGCCCTCGCGAAAGCGAGGGTCCAGGGCCGATGGGACGCGCTAGCCCTGGGTTCCCGCCTTCGCGGGAAGGACGGATGAAAATCTCCATATAATTCTCTACAGGCCGCGCAGGAAATCGATCATTGCGGCGTTGACCGCGGGGGCGCGCTCCTGCTGGGTCCAGTGGCCGCAGCCCGGCAAAATGATCGTGCCGCACAGCAGCGGCACAAATTGCGCCATATTGGGAATGCGTTCGCGCACACCGGCAAAGTCCAGCACGACATCGCGTTCCCCAGCGATGTAGAGCGCCGGAAGGGTAACCTTCGCCCCGGCAAAAGCGCCGAACAGTTCCCAGTTGCGGTCGATGTTGCGGTACCAGTTGAGCCCGCCGCGAAACCCGGTGCGCGCAAATTCCGCGGCGTAGAACTCGACATCGGCTTCGGAGAGCCAGGATGGCAGCGCGTCCGGATTGACCATCTGGCGAGAAAGCCGGCTTCCCGGTGAACCATTCCGACGGCGTTGCGATCCGCCACGCTGCCGACGAGACGCGGCGCATCCCCAGAAATTGAACAGAGGATGCTGCGAATGGTCAAACGAACATTGCGCTCGAATTCCGCCTCGGCCACCCCCGGCCGCTGGAAGTACAGCTGGTAAAAGATCGTGTCGCCGCTTTGCGGCATTACTGTTGTTGGGCGGCTCGAGCCGCGGGGGCCGAAGGGCCCGCTCAGCGCGATCACACCGCGAAACCGGTCGGGGCGCAGGACCGCCGCAGCCCAGGCCAGCGGCGCGCCCCAGTCGTGGCCTGCGATCACCGCCCCCTCCGCCCCCAGCGCATCGAGCAGCCCTACCATGTCGCCGATCGAATGAAGAAGCGTGTATTGGTCGATCTCCCGCGGCTGGTCGGTTTGCCCGTAGCCGCGCATGTCGGGCGCCACCGCGCGGAACCCAGCCTCGGCCAGGGCCGGCAGCTGGTGGCGCCACGAATACCAGGATTCGGGAAAGCCGTGGCACATGAGGACAAGCGGACCCTCGCCCTGTTCGGCCACGTGCATGCGGATGCCGTTGGTCTCGACGGTGCGGTGGGTCAACCCGTTCATCCGCGATCCTCCCGCTCGACGGGGCGACGCCCCGATCAGACCGGCGTCTCGCCCTTCAGCATCAGGCGGTAGAGGTAGCGCCGCTCGTTCATGTCGTAATCGGGATTGGCCTTGTGGATCACGCTGCGGTTGTCCCAGATCACAAAGTCGCCGTAACGCCACCGGTGGCGGTATTCGAATTTCTTTTGGATCGCGTGCTCCATCAGGCTGGCGACGAGATCGAGCGCCTCCGTGTCCTCCATGCCGAGAATCGATTCGATGCGTACCGGGTTCAAATAGAGCGCCTTGCGGCGGTTCTCGGGATGGGTGCGGACCAGCGGGTGCACCCCCGGCGGCGGTACCTGGCGGGCGCTGTCGGTGCTTAACGGGCGCAGTTCGCGCGGGCTGTATTTGCTCAGGTAGACATGCACCGCCTTGAGGTCGTCGATCTGCTCCTTGGTCGCCGGGGGCAGGTCGTCATAGGCCTCGTGCATGTTGACGTATTGCGTGTCGCCGCCACGGCTCGGCAACGATACCGGATAGAGCATCGTCGCCTTGGGCGGGGCCGGGTGATTGGAATGGTCGGTGTGAAAGGTCTCGCCCGAGATGTAGCGCTTGCCCGGCACGGTCTGCTCGTTCGAGACATAGTAGATCTGGGGATGGCCGGGGACGTGCATTTCGCGCTTGTCGTGCTGGAACAGCTCGCCAAAGACCTCGGCCGCGGCGATGAATTGCGGCGGGGTGAACTCTTGGCCGCGGACCACCAGCACGTGATGCTCGGCAAAGGCGCGGTTCAGCGCGGCGCGGGTCTCGTCATCAACGCCTCGGTTGAGGTCGAGGCCGCGCACTTCGGCGCCGGTATGCGGGGTGAGGGGGGTGATCGCGTATTCCATCGCCTTGTTTACTCCGCTTTTGGCTCAGATCCCGACCGCCAGTATGGCGAGCGCAGCGCGGGTTTTGCAATCTCCGACCGGGCGGTTCGGGCCGTCACGGAATTTCCAATCGGGGCGAATGGCATCAAACCGGCGGCGCCGGCCGGCTCTGGTGTTGGCGACCGACGCGATGGGGCGACGCGCGATGCGCGCATCGCCCCGATCTACGCCGCTGCGTCAGTTCGGCATCGGTCCGGTGCCGTGTTGCGAATAGGGATGGGCGCCGCGGTCATCGGCGCCCGCCGGCGTCGGAGCGACCGCCGCGGAAGCCGGGACCCAGCCGCTGGGCCCGATTTTGGGCCCGGGATAGCGCCTGGGAGACCGCGGAACCGCGGTTGCCTGAGGTGCGGGTATCCAATTGTCAGAGCTCTCCTTCGGACCGGGCGGGCGCGAAGGGGAATAGGCCGGTTCGGGATTTGTCTGCGCCAACTGCATCTGATCGCTCGCCACCGCGACAGACGGTCCCGCCGCCTCGACCGAGAGAGACGCCGCCAGCAACAGGCCGACGCCGAGCATCGATGCTTTCAACACTACCATATGATTGCTCCAACCGTTTCCACGATGGCGCCCTAAGGGTCACCGCGGCGCATCATTCCGAACCGATCGGCCGGCATCTAGAACCCGTTGGGCTATGCTGCGATGCACAATCGAAAGGGATATTCGACCCGGGTCTTGCCTAACCGGCAGACTCGAAACCCGCCAAGCGACCTCGGCATTCCCCGCTCCCGCTCGCGCATGAGTCCGGCAACTCCATGATGCTGCGAAGAAAACCGGCGATGGTAAAGAGACGGCCCGAGTGCCCCTCTCAACCGACGCAAAGCGCCGGTCAAGCCGGGATTTCGTCACGCGCTCTTGCGCGCGGGTGACGCCGTCGCAAATCTTCTGACATCTTGGGCCTCAGGGTGATTTGGTTTTGGAGGCGTGATGAACGATGCCATGAGCAATGACCTCGATTTGCTGCACGATCTGATCGGCCGCGCGCGCCGGGCCGGAGCCGACGCCGCCGACGCGGTGCTGTTCGAGGGCACCTCGCTGTCGCATGGCCGCCGGCTCGGCAAGACCGAAAAGCTCGAACGCTCCGAGGGCCAGGACCTCGGCCTTCGCGTGTTCCACGGGCGGCAGCAGGCAGTAGTGTCGTCGAGCGACCGCTCGCCAAAGGCGCTCGGCGAACTCGTCGCGCGCGCGGTGGAAATGACCCGCGCGGTGCCGGAGGACCCGTTTTGCGGCATCGCCGATCCCGACGAGATTACCCGCGAATGGCCGTCGCTCGACATGTCCGATCCCGAGGAGCCGAGCGCCGAGGTGCTGATCGAACGCGCCCGCGCCGCCGAGGAAGCCGCACTCGCGGTGCCTGGCGTCACCAATTCCGAAGGGGCGGAGGCCGGCTGGGGCCGCTCGCGGGTGGCGCTCGCCGCCTCGAACGGCTTTGCCGGCACCTATTCCGGGACGAGCCACGGCGTCAGCGCCTCGGTGATCGGCGGCGAGGGCACCGGCATGGAGCGCGACTATGATTATTCGAGCGCGGTTTACGCCGGCGATTTGCGCGACCCGGCCGAGATCGGCCGGCGTGCCGGCGAGCGCGCGGTCAAGCGGCTCGGCGCGCGCAAGATGCCGACCTGCCGTTGCCCGGTGGTGTTCGACCCGCGCGTGGCGCGCGGCTTTATCTCGGCTCTGTTGGGGGCCATTTCCGGACCCTCGATCGCCCGCGGCACCAGCTTTTTGAAGGACCGGCTCGGCACGCGGATCTTTCCCGAGGCGATCACGATCATCGACGACCCGCACCGGCATCGCGGGCTGCGCTCAAAGCCGTTCGACGCCGAGGGGCTGCCGAACCATCGCCGCGCGATCATCGACCACGGCGTGCTGACGACGTGGCTTTTGGATCTCCGCTCAGCCCGCCAGCTGAACCTCAAATCCACCGGGCACGCCGCGCGCGGCACCTCCTCGCCGCCAGGGCCGTCGCCGACCAATGTGTGGATCGAGCCCGGGCCGGTCAGCCCGCAGGCGCTGATCTCCGACATCGAGAGCGGCTTGTACGTGACTGAGATGATGGGGTTCGGGGTCAATGGCGTCACCGGCGACTACAGCCGCGGTGCCGCCGGCTTTTGGATCGACAAGGGGGAGATCGCGTTCCCGGTCAGCGAGATGACGGTCGCCGGCAATTTGAAGGACATGTTCCTGCGCCTCGCCGCCGCCGACGACCTCGAATTCAAGGCCGGCATGGACGCCCCGACCCTGCGCATCGACGACCTGACCGTCGCCGGCGCCTGAATCTCAAGAGGTTTTTGCCAAATCATAAGCGC
>DATMKU010000061.1:0-13135 GCA_035570935.1 Allostellaceae bacterium | reverse complement strand
CAGAGTGCTCAGCCCATCTGTCATGGAGGGTACGCTAGAAGAACTCCGGCGTATTTCAAACTGCCCCGAAGGGGCCACTTTTTCGCAGCTCGGTCTGCGAAAAAGCGTAGTCTCTTACAAACGCACTCGCGACAGGTAGTGAGCAAAATCTGGTGGCTACGGGGCATGGTTGATGCCATCATCGGGATGCCGAAATGGCTTGAACCCACAGGGTTCGTTTCCTTTGCACCCGCCCTGTGCGGGAAAATCGGGCGGATGCGGATCGGCGGATCATCCAAAATTGCCCGGACGCCTGGCCGTTCAGCATACCGTGGCGCTCGGGACAGCACGGGGCTAGCGGATAGCAAGGACCCGGCGAGCCGCCAAATCAGTTGCGGGCCTTGACCGGCAGATCGCCCAAGCTGTTAATCCAGCTCCACCACTCCCTGCCAATCGACTGGTTGAGTTTCCATAGATCGCCGGCAGCGCTCAATCATCAGCCGTGCTGCCTTGTCGCCAGTCCGGGTCGCGAGCGCATTCTCGAACTCTGGCAATGCCCGATCCCACACACCTTCGAAATAGCTGGCGAGCCCGCGATCATAGGCTTCTATTGCACTATCGGGTATATCCGCGCGGTGCTCGAGAATCTCCCAAAGCTCGGTGGGGCGGGTCTGCCCGCGCAGCCGGACGACGTCGAGCCGGCGCGCGCGCGGCCGCTCGGCGAGGCGGGACCAGGTGGTTCCGCATACGATGATCTCGGCGCCGTATGTCTTGGTCGCTGTTTCGATGCGCGAGGCGAGATTGACCGGATCGCCGATCACGGTGAAATCCATCCGCTTGGGCGAGCCAATATTTCCGGTGACGCAAATGCCGGTGCCGATCCCCACGCCGATATGGATGTCGGCTTTGCCGTCGACGCGGCGGCGCGCGTTAAGCATATCGAGTACGCGCAACATGTCGGTGGCGGCCCTCACTGCATTCGCCGCGTCATCGTCGCTTTGGAACGGCGAGCCGAATACCGCCATGATTGCATCGCCAATGTACTTGTCGATGATGCCGTTGCGATTGGTCACGACGTCTTCCATGAATGAAAAATATTCGTTCAGCATCCGCACCGTTTCCCCGGCGCCGAGGCGTTCGGTGAGCGGCGTGTAGCCCCTGATGTCGGAAAACAGGATCGTCACCTCGTGCGAGCTGCCTTCCAGGCCGGCGCCGGTGTCGACCATCAGCCGGTCGATCACCTTGTTCGAGAGGTAGCGCGACATCGTGCGGCGCAGCTCGTTCTCGCGCTGCACGTCTTCGATCACCAGCATCGTGCCGAGCGGGGTCTGCCGCGTATCGCGCAGTGGCACAATCGCCAGATTGACGGAGATCCAGCTGTCCTCGCTCTCGATGTAGAATTCGCTGTTCGGCAGCAACTTCTCGCTCGCTTCGCCCCCGTCCTGTCCGATTGCTTCGCCAACCCAGGCGTTGAATTCACCGATAGCCTCCGCCAACTCGCGGCCGACCACGCGCGCTGCACCGAGGCGCAGGATGCGCGCCGCAGCCGGATTGAGGTAGGTCACGACGCCGGCGAGATCGAGCGTCACGACCCCGTTCGTCAGGCTGTTCAGCATGCTCTCGTTGTAGGATTTCATCGCGAGGACCTGCTCGAACAGCGCGGCGTAGTCGATCGCTATTCCCATCTGCGAGGCGAGGCCTCTCAGGCGGCGTTCGTCGGCGGCGGTGAAACTGTCGCCGCGCTTGTTGATCAGCTGCACCGCGCCGACGGGACGTCCGTCATTGCCGACGATCGGCGAGCAGAGAACGCTGCGCGTCCGATACCCGGTCAGCCAGTCAAGGCCGGGGTGGAAGCGCGGATCCTGATAGGCGTCGGCAACATTGACGATGAGCCCCGTGCGGAAGGCGGCGCCGACGATGCCTATCCAGGAATCGATGCGAAATTCCTTGCCGCCCAGCCCCTCGGCGTGGCGCGCGACCAACTCGTCGGATGCCTTGTCGTGGAGGAAAATCGAGCCTCGGTCGGCATTGAGCACGTCGAGCGCGACGGCGAGGATTTTCGACAGCATCAGATCGGCGCCGGCGACAATCTCGACCGGTCCGACCCGTTCAACCAGCCGACCGGCGACGATCTCGCTGCCGGTGGAGCGCAGCAGTCCGGCGCGCGTCAACATCTCGGCGAGATAGGGCGCGGCGAGTTCGGCGAGCCGGCGGTCGGCCTCGGTGAAGCCCCCCTCCGCTTTGTCGAACAGCTGCATCACGCCGATGCGCTCGCCGATCGAGCGCGGCAGCGCCACGCACATCAGTTCGCGCACCTTCTCCCCGGCCGGCAGGTCGCTCGCGGGATCGCAGGCGGGGTCGTCCGCCGGAGCGGTGGTGCGGGTTTCGCCGTCGTCGAGCACCAGGCGCGAGATGCCGGCGACCGCCGGCAGCCGCGGTTCTTCGCCGACGCAGCCGTCGCCGCGCAACGCGATCGATTCCGCGCCGTCGGCGACGACGAGACGGCAGAGCCGGGCGCGCAGCGCTTCGGTCAGCGCCGCCGTCAGCGCCGACAAGATCTCGCTGAGCGGCGCCCGGTTCTCGATCGCGCGAGAGGCCGCGAAGACCGCGGCATTGCGCTGGAACACGGCGGTCAATTCCGCCATCGCGGCACGGCGCCGCTCGGGCGACCCCGGATCCAGCAGCGCCGTCACATCCGGCTGCGATAGGCGGTGCGCGACCAGCTGTGCCGCCAGCTGCCCGAAGTCGAAGGCGATCGGGTCCGCCGGGTTCATGGCCAACCGTCCCCGACGGCGATCGTCGGCATGCGTTCGGCGCGCAGCCGCAAGAAGAGGCGATCGTCGCCGGGGATTGCGACGACGGCGTCGATCAGCTCGCCGAGCGGGCCGATCTGCGGCAGCGGGTGGAGCTCGCGGTCGGCGAGCTCGATGAGACCCTCGACCCGATCCACGACGAGCTCGACCGAATCCCCTGAGCCGGTGAAACAGAGGACGGCGCGCCGGGAGATCCCGGCGGCTGCTCCGAGGAGATCGCGACAGTCAAGGATCGGAACCGCCTGCTCGCGCCAGGTGCGGCCCTTCTCCCCCTCCGCGCGGATCTCGATCACTTGGCCGGCATCGAGCAAGTAGAGCCCCGCCCCGACCGCCACTTTCAAATAGAGGCTCACGACGCCGCCAGAGGCTCGACCGGTGCGGCACGCTCGATGCCGCGCGCGGCGAGGTCGAGCAATTGCTCGCCGTCGAGGACCAACACGACCCGCCCGTCGCCGACCACCGAGGCGCCGCCGATCGTCGGGAAGCGGGCGAGCAGCGGGTGCAGCGGCTTCAAGAACAGCTCGCGCCGCTGCTCGATCTCGTCGACTTCGAGACCGATCGTCTGGCGGCCGTTGCCGGCGACGACAATCGGCTGCGCCGACGAGGCGGCGGACGGCGCCTCGCCGGTGATGCCGAGCAGCCCGGCGAGGCTGTAGAGCGGCAGGGTCGCGTCGCGGTAGCGGGTCGCCCGCTGCGCGCCGACCTGCCGGATCGCCTCGCGTTCGATCTCCGCGACGGCGATCACGTGCTGCTCCGGGATCGCGAGACTCTGCCCGTTGATGCGGACGATCAGCGTGCTCTGCAATGCGGCCGATACGGGCAGCGTCAGCACGAACGCGGTGCCGCGGCCGCGCACGGACCGCAGCGTGATGTTGCCATTGCAGCGCCGAACCGTGTTGAGCACGACATCCATGCCGACGCCGCGCCCCGAGGTCTCGGTGACGGTCGCGGCGGTCGACAGGCCGGGCGCGAAGATGAACTGAAAGATCTCCTCGTCCGCGAGTTCCGCTGCCCGGGCCGCCGTGACGAGACCGCGAGCGACCGCCTTGGCGCGGATCGCCTCGGCATCGAGGCCGCGCCCGTCATCGGCGATCTCGATGTCGATCTCGGCGCCGCGCTTCGCCGCGCGCAGCCGCAGCCGCGCGCGTTCCGGCTTGCCGGCGGCGCGCCGCTCCTCCGGCGGCTCGATGCCGTGATCGACGGCGTTACGCACCAGATGAATGAGCGGGTCGGCAAGCGCCTCGACCATGCTTCTGTCGACCCGCACCTCCTGGCCCTCGACGACCAGCTCGATCGATTTCCCCTGCCGCTGTGCCAGGTCCCGCACGAGGCGCGGCAGCCGGTTGAAGACGACCTCGACCGGAACGACCCGCAGCTCAAGGGCGCTCTGGTGCAGGCGGCTAAGCCCCGCGGACAACCGCTCCTCGGTATCACGGAGCCAGCGGTCGCGCTCCTCGAAGCGCAGCAAGAGCGGCAGCAGCTCGCGCCGCTGCTCGTCCGGCAGACGCTCGGCGAACCTTCGGCAGCGCGCCAATTCCTTGCGCAGGTCGGCATCGCGAGCGCCTTCGGTCAGACCGCTCAGCGAGATCCGCAGCTCGCCGATCTCGTCGAGAAAGGCGTCGACGAGCTCGCCGCGCACCCGGAGCAGATTGGCGAAGCCGCTCGGCCGAGCGGCCGCATCTGCCCGCTCCGACGCGGCGCGATCGAGCAATGGCTCACCCTCGGCGCTGGCCGTCAGGCGCCGCACGCGTCTGATACAACGGTGCTCGGGGTCGAGCGCCCGCAGTAGCTCGGCGAGCGCGTTCGGCATCAGTGGCGAGAGGACGAGGAACTCGAACGAGCTCTCACCGTCGGTGATGACGGTGCGGTTCGTGATCGCGCGCGCCTCGCCCGAGAGCCAGTCGATGAAGTGCCCGGCAATGTCCGAATCGGCCTCGAGATGCGCGAGGATCGCATAGGGCTGGAGCCCGACCGCGAGGACGCCGCGCTCGAACTCGGCGAGGTTGTCGTCCGACAGTATGGCGAGCAGCTCGTCCGGGAGGTTAAGGCCGGCGACGAGGCGGGCCCCGCCCTCGCCTCCCGCCGCTCGACCGCCCGCGCCCGCGAAGGAGGCGCGCAAGAGACGGGTCAGCTCCGCCGCCGCCTCGTCCAACCCCTCCTCCGCGATCTGCGCGAAAACAGCATCCGCCGCATCGGCGAGCGCCGTTGATGCCGGCGCCCCGTGCGCCACGCGGCTGTACAGGTCTTCGACGAGAAGAAGTACCTCGGTGGCGTGGTCGGCCGACTGCGCCGCGACGCCGGCGCGCAGCGCACGCGCGAGTCGCGCCACGGTCGCGGCCGCCTCGGCGGCGGCGGGCCCGTCCCCCGTGGCAAGGACAGCCCGCAGCTGCCCGTTGGCGTCCGTCAGCGCGGCCGCAAGCCGGCGCCGATCCGCGCCGATGCGCTCCGTGAGCGCGGCGGAAAATTCGCCGATGCCGGCATCCTGCCCGGTCATCTCGCCGAGCAGCTCGACCTGCAGACGAATGTCGCCTAGCCGCGCCAGCAGCTCTTCGCGCACCCGCTCGTCGGGCTCGGTGTCGGACGGCGGCAGAAGCCTCTCGAACCCGCCGAAGCTCTCGGCAAGCGCGTCGAACCCCATCACCGTGGCGGCGTGGCCGAGCGTCGCGGCGGCGTCGGCCGCGACCTCCCGCTCGCCCGCCTCCGCCGACAGCCCGCCGCACAGCTCCGATCCGCGCGACTTCACCATCTCGACGAAGATCGCAAGCATTTCGGGATCGTCGTGCAGCTCCAGGCGCGCTTCTGCCACGCCGGCGGGCGGCTGCTGCTCTTCCTCGCTCCCGCCGGCGTGCGCGAAAGCGGCGGCCAGCCGCGCCAGCAGAGCGTTGTCGCCCGGCTCGTCGCGGCGCTCGGCGATCGCCCGGTCGCGCATCCGCTTCAAGGCGTCGACCGATTGCAACAGCAGATCGGCTCGTTCGGCCGTCAGAGCGGCGCGGCCCTCGCGTACGAGCCCGAGCAAGTTCTCGGCGCGATGCGCAACCTCCTCCATGCCGACGAGCCCGAGGACGCGCGCGAGCCCTTTGACCGAATGGAAGGAGCGAAACAACTGGGCGATTTCGGCCTCGCCGATGTGCTCCGGATCGGCGCGCGCGAGCACCGGTTCAATGGCTTGCAGATGCTCCTCGGCCTCGACCGCGAATTCCTGCCACAGCGTCTCGGCCAGCGTATCCATCGGCAGCTCAGGCGCCGGGGCCGGGGGCGAGAGCCAACGCGCGGCGTAGCGCTTGCACGATCTCGTGTCCCTTTTTGTCCTGCAAGTCGAGGCTCATCGCGCCGGAGGGCTTGGCGATCACGTCGACGGCGCCGAGTCGGCGAGCTTCCATAGCCTGCGGCGATCCAGTCTGTCCGACCGAGGAGACGACGATCACCTTCGCCCGGCTGAGCAGCATCAGCCGCTTCAACATCTCAAGGCCCGACATTTCCGGCATTTCGAGATCCAGCAGGATCGCGTCGGGCTTCAGTTCGCGGACCCGCTGCAGCCCGACCTTGCCGTTCTCGGCAAAGCCGACGACTTCGAGTTCGGGATCGCTCGCGACGATGTCCTTGATGATCGTGCGCATGATCAGCGAATCGTCGACGACAAGGATCTTTTTCGTGCTCATCTCGGATTGGCCATTTCGCGATTGGGAGGCGATCGGGGGGTCCACTGACGCAATCGGCGAGCGATCTCTTCCAGCGTCAGCGACTCGCTGGCGACGCCGGCCTCGATGGCCGCCCCCGGCATACCGCCGACAATACAGGTATCGGGGCGCTGCACCAGTACCGGAAGGTTGCGGCGCGCGAAGGCCGCCGCGCCGCGGCTCCCGTCGTTGCCCATGCCAGTCAGGACAACGGCAACGGGCTGGCGCGCCGCCATCGCCGCCGATTCGAACAGCAGGTCGGCCGAGGGATGCGCCGCCGCGTCGGACCGCGTAAGCCGCAATTCGAAACCGCCGCCGCGGCGCAGCGCGACGAGCGCGTCCCGGCCGCCGGGCAGGATGGTCACCTCGCCGGCAACGATCGGACCACGTTCTGCGCCTTCGCGCACGACAAGCCCGGTATCCTCGCTCAGCGAGTGGGCGAGCCCGGCAGTAAAGAATTGCGGGATGTGCTGGGCGACGACGATCGGCGGCGCGATGGGGCCGAGCGCCTGCAGAAACCTCGCGAGCGTCACTGGCCCGCCGGTCGATACGGCGATCGCGACAAGATCGACCGGTCCACTCGGCACGCGGGCCAGGCTGCGGTCGGCTCGTGCATCGGGGGACGTCTCTGCCCGCGGAGCGGGCGCTGCCGGCCGAAGCCGGCGGCGCCCGGCCCAGAGCCGGATCTTCGTGCGCAGTTCGGCGTCGATGTAACCGAGATCGGTCTTCGTCAGGGCCGACTCCTTTGAGACGAAATCGGCGGCGCCGACATGCAGTGCCTTCATCGTCGCGGCTGCGCCAGCCTGCGTGTAGCTGCTGACCATGATGACGACCGGCTGCGGCTCGACCTCCCCGAGGATCCGGCGCGTCGCCACGATGCCGTCCATGACCGGCATCTCGACATCCATCGTCACGACGTCCGGCCTCAGCTTGCAAGCGACAGCGACCGCCTCCTCGCCGTTGCGCGCTTCGCCGACGACGCGCATGTCGCCGTCGCTCTCGATGATCCGGCGTAACGCCATGCGCATGAACGCGAGATCGTCGACGACGAGGACGCGCAACGGGCGCCCCGACCGCTCGATGCGTTCCTTCGTCATCGATCGGCCCATAACCGTCCTGGCGCCAGGATCGGCAGCAGATCGGGGCCGCCGCCCGGCGCCGCCACGCCGGCGAGAATGCTGTTCTCGTCGGGCTGCGGCGTGATCTCTTCCGGCCGAAGCGACACTAGGCGGACGATGCGGTCGACGGCAATCGCGCAAGTCCCGCGCACGACCATGAAGGCGCCGGGCGCCGCGCCGCCGCTGCGAAGCCCGAGGCGGCTTTCGAGCGTCAGCACCGGCACGATCCGTCCGAAGAACTCGATCGCGCCGGCGATTGGCGGAGCGCCGTCGATAGCGGCGCCCGGCGGCTGCGGCAGGACGAATATGGGCCGCGGCCCGACGACGCGTTCGACCGCCGTGATCGGCACCGCGAATTGCTCGCCGGCGAGCGAGATCGCGAGGTATTGCGCCCCGTTTTGCTGAGTCGGCTCGTCGGTCGCGGCAACGCTCGCTGCGCGACCGCCGACAATGCGGCGGATCTCGTCAGGCATCGCCTCGGCAAGATCGAGCAGCTCGCCCTCGCCGGCGGATCGGCGGTCTTCGCTCGACCCGTCGCGGTTGCCACGCTGGCGTACGCGCAGCCCGAGGACTCGATCGACGGCGAGGAGCAAAGGGTGGCCGTCGATCGCCACTACCACGAAGCGGCCGCCCTCTCCCGCTTCCGGCAGGCCGAGCAGCGTCGCGAGAGAGACGAGCGGCAGAGCAGCGCCGCGCAGCACTGCCACGCCCCTGATGCCGCGCGGCGCGCGCGGAAATCGGGTCCACGCTACGGTTTCGACGAGTTGCTGCACGTGCTCGGCCGCCAGCTCGAAACGCCTGCCGGCCACTTCGAAGACGAAGTAGGACCCGACCGCGGCTGCGGGCGGGGCCGGGGGCGCGGGAATCGCGCTTTCGGCTTCCGCCTTGCCAGCGGCATCACCGAGCGCCGGCGGCGTCAGGCCTGTGGCGGCGAGCCCGCCAATATCGAGGAGAGGGGCGTCCGCAGCGAGATCGACGGCATCGGCGTCCGGCCCGCCGGGCGTCTGCGCGCCGCCGGTCACGGCTTCCACCTTGTCGACCCATACGCCGAACCGCCCGCCGTCGCTGCGCACCCGCACGATCTGGCCGCTTCCGTCGTAGCGCCGCCGCGCCTGCAGGGAATGAAGGAGCGGCGCCGGGTCGACAATCGGCACGATCTGCCCCCCGACCTGGCCCGCGCCGAGGAGGGTCGCAGGCGCGTGCGGAACGGGGGTCACGGCCGGCGGCACGGCGATCAGCTCGACCTTCTTGACCGGCAATCGCAGCCGCTCGCCGGCGAGGGTGAAGACGACCGAGGGCTCAGGCATGTGCCAACTTCAGCACATAGGCCGCCGCCCCGTTGCCCCAGCAGGTCGTGAACAGGGCCGGCTCGGCCGGAACATCGGTCGGGCCGAGCAGCAGAAAGCCGCCCGGGCGCAACGCCTGCTTCAGCACGCCATGCACGTGGCGCCGCGCCGCTGCGCTCAAATAGATTAATACATTGCGGCAGAGCACGACATCGAAGCCGGTGGCTGGCGGCAGGCGCGACATCAGGTTGAACTGCTCGAAGGAGATATGGCGGCGCACGGCTGGGTGGACGCCGCGCAGCTCGATATCGGGCTTCTCCTCAGCCCTCGGCAGCGGCGGAAAGAAGCGTTCCAGCCGGCGCGGCAGATCGCGAAAGGCACCGACGCCAGTCATAGGGTAAACGGCGGCCCGAGCCTGCACAAGAACGAGCCGGGAGATCTCGGTGCCGAGCACCTCCAGCGTCCAGGGCGGCCGGCATTCGATCCCGCGATCTGCCCGCTCCTCGGCATAGCCGGCATCGCACAGCGCCAGCAGCCCCAGCACCGCGAGCGTGTACGCCTCCTCGCCGGTGGCACAGCCGGCTGACCACAGGCGCAGCCGGCAGCGCCCGCTCGCCGCCGCCGCAACGATGATCTCGGGCAGGATCTCGCTCCCCAGGAAATCGAGCTGCGCGCGGTCGCGATAAAAATAGGTCTCGTGGACCGTCAGGCTTTCGATAAGGCTGAGCCATTCCGGATCGTGCGCTGGCAGCAGGTGCAGCCGAGCGACCCAGGCCTCGAGCTCGGCGAGATCGATCGAGCCGAGCACTCGCGCGAGCTTGCTCTGAATGGGGCCGGTGATTTCGATCCCGGCGATGCGCTCGACATCGAGGCTCAGCCGCTGCAGCAGCCCTCGCCGCGGGTCAGCGAGGGGCGGCCGCGCCGCCGCCTGCGTGCTCGAAGCCTCGCCCTCGACGGCCGCCGCCTGCTGTGCGCGCACCCGCTTGTCCATGCGAACACGGCTCCCGCGAAATGTCGCTTCAGTGTCCGAAATCGCTAATATAGGCGAACGGGCGCTTCCCGACATCAGCGGCGAATCGGCAGCCGAATGATTCTCCGCTCCGGATCGGCTTCGACTTGCGGGCTCGGCGCCCGGCGCCTTTGCCGGCGGCGGCGTAGCCGTGTAGCGATTACCCTGCGCTGCGAGTTGTGTTGACCGGCCGGGGGAAGGACACCGTCACGCGGAGGGAGACCGGCGGCATGCCGGACGGCCACACTGCACCGCTATCCGGTCTTGGAAGAATGTTGAGGAATCGGCCCATGAGGCGCCTGATCAACAGACTGAAAATTCAGCACAAGCTCGCGCTGCTCTGCTCCGCGTTCCTACTGCCGATCGGTTTTCTGATCTTCCTTTTGGTCGCCCATACCGAAAAAGACGTCAGCTTTGCAGCAAGGGAGCTGCAAGGCATCGCTTATATCGCCGCGCTCAAGACCGAGCTCGAGCACGTCGTCGCACTCGCCTACGGTTCGGGCTCGTCCGCTGACTTGGCCAGCGCGCAGGCCGGTGTTCTGAGGTTCGACGCCGAAGGGGTCGATTCGGCGGCCGCCGCAGCCAAGGCTGCCGAAGCCGTGCGCGACGCGCAGCGATTGCCGAAAGGCAGCACGATCATGGCCTACGAGCCCGCGTTCAGCGCCGTCCTCGACCACATTTCGAGGGTGGCGGACGGCTCCAATCTGACCCTCGATCCGGTCCTCGATAGCTTCTACGTCCAGGATCTCGTAACGGAGAAGATACCGGCGCTCGTCGTGGCCGCGACGCGCGCGCTCAGCGCTGCCCTGGCGATCGCCGCGAGCGATCATCCGAGCCCGGAAGTGACCGTCCAGTTCCTCACCCGAAAAGGAGAGCTCGCGGCGGTGCTCAACGCGGTCGACGCCGATCTTACTGCGGGCCAGCGCGGCAACCGCGACGGGACGATGAAGCCGGCGCTCGACACCCCCTATGCCGAGGTGGCGAACCGCGGGGCGGCCTATATGCAGCTGCTCGACGGGCTCGCGTCGCCGGGCGCGCCGCGGCCCACAACCGAAGCGCTGAGAAACGCCGCGCAAGCGCTACAGCAATCGGCGAGCGTCTTCTGGGAAGCCGCGCTTAAAGAACTCGACCATCTCGTGAGGGCCCGCATCGCGAGCCTCAACAACAGCATGGCGTGGAGCCTCGCGCTCGTGTGCGTCGTGTTCCTCGGGTCCCTCGCGCTCGCCTGGGCGATCGCCGGCTCGATCAGCCGGCCGCTCTACCGGCTCCACCAGACGATGCACGCGCTCGCCCTCGGCGACCTCGGCGTCGCCGTGCCGGACATCGACCGCAGGGACGAGGTCGGCGTAATGGCGAAGGACGTCGAAGTCTTCAAGCAGGACGCGATTGAGCTGGCGCGGCTCGCCGACCAGGTCATCGCCTCGACGCGCCAGATCGCGCTTGCGACGAGCCAGGCGAGCAGCGCGGTCGGGCAAGTCTCGGAAGGCGCCAACGACCAGCTCGAGGCGCTGCGCCAGGTCGCCGTGGCGGTCAAACAGAGTACGGCGGCGATCACTGACGTGAGCGGCAGCACGCAGCGCGCGCACGAGCTGTCAGCGAGCATAGCCCAGCAGATGAACGAAGGACGCGAGCGCATGCGCGCGACGGCGGACGTCGTCAAGGGCTCCGCCGAGAACGCGAAGCAGGTCGAGAAAATGGCCCAGTCCATCTCGCGGATCGCCGATCAGACGCAGATTCTGGCGCTCAATGCCGCAATCGAGGCGGCGCGGGCCGGCGAGCACAGCCGCGGGTTTGCCGTCGTGGCCGAGGAGGTCCGCAAGCTGGCCGATCATTCCGGCGAGCTGGCGCAGGAAATCGGACAGGTCGTGCGGTCTGCGACGGAGGAATCGCAGAACGCCGTTGCGATGGTCGAGGAAGTCAGCAGCAAGATGGACTCGATCTCCGAGAGCGTGCGGCGCAGCGATACGCTGACGGCCGCCGTCGCCGCCGCTATGGAGGAGCAGCAGGCGACCGTCGCACAGACCAATCAGACCGTCGACGGCTTGACCCGCATCGCCCAGTCGAACGCGACGGCCGCCGAGGAGATCACCTCGACGATAATCGATTTGTCGCGCCTGGCCGAGCAATCGCGCGGCCAGGTCGAGCGGTCCGCGCGCGCCAAAGAGAACGCACCCGCCGACGTGATCTGGCCGCAACAAGCCGCAACATCGGCTGCTCCTGGTGAAGGGTTTCGGATACCGGCCCGTCGTAGCTATTAGTGTGCGCTCTGAGGGCCGACGTCCGAAAGCCTCCCAGGAAGGAACCCGCGGGCCGCCGTGTGGGCGGTCGCCCTCTAAGGGAATTTGGCCGGGCGACGGCTTGAGTAGGGGATGCGCTGGCCGGCGTAGTTGCCGTCGGATCGACGATTGCGATGACGGGACTGTCGCCGCGGCGGCGGTCGAGAGGGCGATCTTGGCCTGATTGAGGGCGTAAGGGGTGGCTTGGGAGGCGGCGGGGCGACAATGGTGCAAGGCCGGAAGCGAGGTTCCCCGGCAGGTGTGCAGTACGATGAAGTGGTGACGAGCGTCATGGCATCGCGGTGCCGAGCCCGGCTTTGGGCAAGGGCGGGGCGCGCGGTGCGCCGCCACGCCCGAAGCTCTCGATGATGATCATGCGGCCGCCACTCCCCCTGAGCGCGGGGTCTTGGGAGGTGTGCGGTGGCGGTGGTGTCGATGAGCAAGCAGGAGTTCAGCCGGCTTGAGCTATTGTTACAGGTTCTGTCAGCACTTGCGCCAGCTGGCGGATACCAGTCGTCGTGGGGTACGCTGCTGCTCGTTTAAGGGGGATGAAGCGGGATGCGGTGCCCGGCATGTCGATCAACGGCCGTCAGGCATCGGTCTGAGCGCACGGCGCAAGGCTATCGCCGGTTCCGCTGCGGTAACTGCGGCAAGCAGTTCAACGAGCGGAGCGCCGGCCTCCTGAACCGAGCCCAATACCCGAGTGATGTCATTGCTCTCGTGGTGCTCTGGCGGCTTCGCTACAAGCTCAGCCTACGGGATCTGGCCGAAATGTTCCTGATCCGCGGGCTCGTCTTCAGCTATGACTGCCGCTTGCCTGGCACGATCAGCGGATCGTGCTGGGCTTTGGTTGAACCTGGACCCAGTGCATAGATCACCGCACGATCAAGTTGGCGAACGCCCCGACTTTATTGGGACCGGCGTGGCATTCTCAGTAGGAGCGCCGAATAGGTAAGAAGATGCTCTTCCCGGAGGCC
>DATMKU010000060.1:0-4093 GCA_035570935.1 Allostellaceae bacterium | reverse complement strand
CCGCAAGACCCGCCATCCTTGCCACCGCCGACGCGCGTTCCTCTGCATGTCGTATCGGCCGATACGACATGCCCCGACACCACGCCGCCAATCACTCCCGCCGATATACCGGCTCTCTTTCTCGCGGCGACGTCTGTGCTTCGCCTGATCAATGCCGGCACGTCGGACGGCCGTCGCTTCTCGGCTGCTCCACAGGCCGAAGACCGGGCCGCCTGGCGGCTGGTACAGACCGCAGTCCCGAGTTTGACCGATAAGGCTGCGCAAGAGGTGATCAGCTCCTGGTTGCAGGCCAAGGCTCTCGAAACCCGCCCCTATCGTGATCCTATCGATCGCCGGAACTATCCCGGGTTGTTCGTGATGCTCCTCGAAGAGCCTGCGGAAGTCCCCTAATACACTTCCGCACCCTTGCCTACCTCGCGCGTCACTCTCTTGCCTCTCCTATTACACGTCATCCCCGCATGAACGCCTCACACCTCTACCTTTGCTCTCCCCTGGCCCCCTCGATTGCGGGCAATCCGCCCATCGATTGCCGCACACGCAACCTCGTTCAGGTGCGGAAGTCTACCTCTCTTGGGGCACAGACCAAGGCACTCCTGACGGAATGCAAAAACACCTCTGAGTCATGATGACCTATCGGGTCGGCGCCTGTGCGTCGCCGTCAGCCGGCAAAGCGATGGCCGAATACTACCTCGCCGGGACGTTGAGGACCGAACCGGTACGGGCCACCGAGTATTATACCGGTGCCGAGGCGAGGGAGGAGCGCGCCGCGGAGTTCTGGCGCGGCGCCATCCGAGAGGGCCATTTGGCCGCGGCCGGGACCCTCGCCGAGTTGCGGCCCGACCTCTCGCCGGCCTTGGCGGCGCGCCTCGGCATCGCCAACCCCGAGCGGCCGCTGACCCAAGCCGGCATTGCGAATTTGTTGAATGCGACACGAGTTGATGGAAGCGCAATCCCTGGGCGTAAAAAGCACAACCCGACCCGCAGCGTCGCCGAGATGTTCGGTCTCGATCCGAGGCAGCCTCCATCGGTGGACGCGATCCGGAACGTGCTTGCCGGCAAGCGCGCCGACGGGGGCATGCCGCAGACGGAAGCCGGGAAGGCACTGCCGGCGGCGATCGTCGAGGGCGCGCGTAAGCGGTTCAAGGCGTCGCTCGGCGTGCCGGCGCACCGCGAGGCGACCACCGATGAACTGGTTCACCTGGAGAACGGTCGGCTGGCGACCGGGCGGCTGATCGATATGGCGGATTACCGCCGGCAGATCCATGCGACGCGTCCGCCGGTCGGGTTTGTCGACATGACGTTTTCGGCCGACAAATCCCTGTCGGTCGCCTGGGCCTTGGCGCCGACCGAAGCGGAGCGCGCCGCCCTTCTCGAGATTCACCGCCATGCCGTTGCCGACACGATGGCCTATGCCGAGATGCAGCTTGGCGTCGCTCGCCGGGGCCAGGGCGGCGGGGATGGTGTCGAGACTGCGGATTCCGACGAAGTCGGCCGGGCATTCCGATTGATGTCGGCCACCTGTTCCGATCGAAGTCGGCCGGCCGTTCCGATTGATGTCGGCCGGGGTGGCGGGTCGCCCGCTGGTCGGACGTGATCTCTCCATAACGGACAGGGTCGGGTCAAGCGGCGGCGATTTTCAGCGCCTTTTGCTTGCGCAAACTGTCGCCCCTGAGCTGGAGGCGATGGGCATTGTGAATGATCCTGTCGAGGATGGCGTCGGCGAGAGTGGGCTCGCCGATCAGGTCATGCCAGCGGTCGACCGGGATCTGGCTGGTGATCAAGGTGGCGCCGCGGCCGTAACGATCTTCGACGATCTCGAGCATGTCGTGACGCTGCTCGGGTCCGAGCGGCTCGAGCCCCCAATCGTCGAGGATCAGCAGCTTGACGCCGCCGAGGGCGCGCATCAGTCGGGGGTAGCGGCCATCGCCGCGAGCGAGCGCGAGATCGCTGAACATCCGCGGCACGCGCTGATAAAGCACCGAGCGGTTGTCGCGGCAGGCCTTGTGACCGAGTGCGCAAGCCAGCCAACTCTTGCCGACGCCGGCGGGCCCTTCGATGATCAGGTTCTGTGCCTCCTCGATCCACTTCCCGGCGATCATCGCCTGGAACAGGGTGCGGTCGAGGCCACGCGCGGCCCGGTAGTCGACGTCCTCAACCGCAGCCTGGTGGCGCAGCCGGGCGTAACGCAGCCGCGCCCGCAGTCGCCGCTCGTAACGATCGGTGGCTTCTCGATCGAGCAGCAGGGCAAGCCATTCGGCATGCGAGAGATCGGCGCTCTGCGGATTGGCCTCCAACTCGGTGAAGGCGCGCGCCATGCCGGCCAGCCCGAGCTGGTGCATCTGGTCGAGGGTCGGATGGGTCAGCACGATCAAGCCTCCTCAATGGTAGTAGCGTGAGCCGCGGATGTTGGGATGGCTGGGAAGCAACTCGCCCTGCCGGGCGGTTTGGGCCGGCCGCTTGTCGAGCCCGTGCTTGAGGATCGACTGGATCGATCCGTAAGATCGCGCACCGATGTCGAGGCCGCGGTCGCAGGCCGCTTCCAGGCGGTCGGCGCCGTATTGCCGGACCAGGCGCAAGATGCCGAGGCAGGCGCGGTAGCCTTGTTCGGGGTGCGGCCGGCTCTCCAGGATCAGCTCGGCAAGCTTGGCGGTGCTGGGACCGATCGCCGCCGCTTCGCGGCCGATCCGCTCGATCGTCCACTCGGCGTAGCGGCGATGAGAACTCGGCATATGTTCGGCGAGCGTCGTATGCCGGCCGCGGCCGGCGGCGCGCAGATGCACGGCGACGCGCTCACCTTTGCGGAACAGCTCGACGGTGTGGGCGGTGATGCGCGCGTCGAGCTGCTCACGGATCAGCCAATGCGGCACCGAGTAGTAATGGCCGTCGATGTCGACATGGTAGTCGAGCCCAACCCGGCGCAAACGCCACTCGGCATATTCGTAGGGCTCCGCCGGCAAGGACTTCAGCGCCGGGCGGTCGAGCTCGAGGAACAGATCGCGGCGGCTGACACCCAGGCGCCGCATCGGACGGGCATTAAGATCGGCGACCAGCTCGCTGATCGCCTGGTTCAACTCGGCGAGCGAGAAGAAGCGGCGATTGCGCAGCCGTGCCAGAATCCAGCGCTCGACCACCAGCACGCCGACCTCGACCTTCGCCTTGTCGCGCGGGCGCCGCGGCCGTGCCGGCAGGATCGCGGTGCGGTAATGGGTCGCCAGATCGAGATAGGTGCGGTTGAGACCAGGCTCGTACCAGTTGGCGCGGGTGACCCCGACCTTCGGGTTATCGGGGACCAGCTGCGCCGGCACGCCGCCCATGAAGGCGAGCGCGCGGACATGCGAGCCGATCCAGTCGGGCAAGGTCTGCGTCCAGCTCGCCTCGGCATAGGTGTAGCTGGAGGCGCCCATCACCGCGACAAAGACCTGGGCTTGCCGGATCTCGCCAGTGCGCCCGTCGTACAGCTCGATGGTCTGCCCGGCATAATCGACAAACATGCGCTCGCCGGCCGGATGCGACTGCCGCATGGTCGGCGACAGCCGGCCCTCCCAGGCGCGGTACAGCTCGCACCAGCGGCTGTAGCCGTAGCCGTCGGGTTCGGCCTGCCGATATTCCTCCCACAGCAGCATCAAGGTGACGCCGGGCCGGCGCAGCTCGTGGTGGACATGGGTCCAATCCGGCTCGGCCCTGCCACGCGATCCTTGGGGACGGCCGGCGCCGGCGTAAAGCATCGCCTCCAGCACCGCGTCGCTTAGCCCCGCCGGCAACGGCCAGCCAAGCTGCGCGGCGGCGACCCGCTCAAGAGTGAGCGCGACGGTGCTGCGCGCCACCCCGATCGAGCGCGCAATGGCTCGCTCGGTGGCGCCGCCTTCGTACTTGAGGCGCAGGATCTCGCGTATCCGTCGCATCGACACTCTCTCGGCTGGCATCGGCTCCCTCGCTCGTCATGGTCACGACGAGCACAGAGCCCTCCCGCCCAGCGGTCGAGTGATCGCCACCTCAAGGGTGGCCGACTTCAGATTGGAATGGCCGAGATTAAATCGGAATCGGTGGCCGACTTCATTCCGGAATCAGTGGCCGACTTGCTCCGGAATCAGCA
>DATMKU010000059.1:0-28705 GCA_035570935.1 Allostellaceae bacterium | reverse complement strand
ATGCAGATCGATACTCATACTCTCTCCTTGGGGTGCGCCTTCGAGATGCCGTACGCTAACGAGTTGCGCCGAACGCTGTTCCGGACAATTTGGCAACACTTCGTAAATATTGCTTAGATTTGGTTAACATTTATCCGAATTGTGAACACTGCTTATCAGTGAGGTCGTCGCCGATGGCAATGCGGTACATCTCGGGTGTCAGCGAGGTGGCGCCCCGCTATGAGGGGTTGATCCTCGATCTGTGGGGGGTCATCCACGATGGCGTGGCGCCAATGCCCGGCGCTGTCGATTGCCTGCGCTCTTTGATCCACGGCGGCAAGCAAGTCGTGCTGCTGTCGAACGCGCCGCGCCGGGCTGACGACGTGATCCGGCGGATCACGAGCATCGGAGTGCCTCAAGGGACCTACCATCATGTGATGTCGTCAGGGGAAGAGGCCTGGCAATATCTAAAGCGGCGCGACGATCCCTTCTATGCGGCGCTCGGTCGCCGCTGCCTGCATATCGGCTCCGACCGCGATTTGGAAATCCGCGACGGCCTCGCGCTCGAATTCCAGGGTAATGCCGAGGAGGCCGAGTTCATCCTCAATACCGGCCCGGCCGATTGGGACGACACGATCGAGGATTACGTTCCGCTGCTGCGCCGCTGTTTGGCGCGGCATCTGCCGATGGTGTGCGCCAACCCCGACCTCGTCGTCATGCACGGCGCAAAGCTCGCGCTGTGCGCCGGGGCGTTGGCCGAATGGTACGAAGCGGAGGGCGGCAATGTCCGCTGGCACGGCAAGCCCTACCGTTCGGTCTACGACGCGTGCCTGGCATTGCTCGGCATCGCCGACCGCTCGCGGATCCTCGCCGTCGGCGACAGCCTGCGCACCGACATTGCCGGCGCCGCCGCCGCCGGAATCGACAGCCTGTTCATTGCCGGCGGGATCCATGCCGAGGAATTCGGCCTCGTCCAGGAAATAAACCCATCGCCCGATCTCGGCCGCATCGGGGCGACGCTCGACGCCGGCGGGCACCACCCGGTCGCGGTCGCGGCGCACTTTCGCTGGTAAGGCGAGCGTGTTTGCGCCGGGTTAGCCGTGGTTAGCCAGATGCAGGATCGCCTCGCGCAAACCGGTATCGTAATCGAGGCCGAGCGGCGTCACCACCGCGGTCGGCGGGGTCGACCGCACCAGCCCCTTGCGCTCGAGCGCCGCCCATACCGCGGGGTTGCGCAGCCCGGTCGCATCGCGCGACGCAACCACTGCCTCGCCGATGTGAAAATGATCGCCATGCGGTTGCGGCAGGCGGGTCAACATGACGCTGCCCTGCTCCTCATCGGGCCGTGAATAGTCGGCGAGGCGCGCGAGCTGCTGAAGCAGGGTCAGGGTTTTGAGCTGCAGCGGGTTGAGACCGAGCGGGTTGCGCTTGAGAGGCATCGCGGCTGATTAGCCTCCCGCCGTGCCGAAGGCAATCCAGTCAGTCATCGCCGCCAAGCAAGGGCGGGCTCGGTTCGCGCCGCGGTATGCCGGCTGCCCAGCCCGCGCCGGCATAGGCGTCTCGAACATCCGGCAAAGACCATGCGCGCTGCCGGCGGCGCGCCTGTCCGGCGCTCCACCACAAACTTCCGACCAGCGGCAAATGATCGGAAGCGACGCGCGCCAGCGGCGAACGGTAGACGTGGACATCGCGCAGCACCGCCGGACCCAGCGCATAGATCCGGTCGAGCGGCAGCACCGGCATCCAGGAGGGGAAGGTGGGCAGTGTCGCACTCGGCCCGAGACAACGGTCGAGCGCGCGAATGCCGCCGCCGTTGCGCCCGCGCCATTCGTTCAAGTCGCCGACGAGCAGCACCGCATGCGGCGGCGCCCGACTCGGTTCCGCCGGCTCGCCGAGCGCGTTGATCAAGCGATTGGCCTGCAACCGCCGCTCGCCGGCGTGCAGGCCAAAATGGGTCGCCATCACCCGCAGCACCCGATGGCCGATCATCAAATCGACGTCGATCGCACCGCGCGGCTCGTAGCCGGGGACCGCAAGATCGATCGCGCGCGCCGAAAGCGATGGGTAGCGGGTCAGGATGGCGTTGGCGAACCGCCCGCGCCGCTCGCGGGCGGCAGCGCCGAGGACGACCTGACGACCGGTCGCTTCGCCAAGATAGGCCGCCTGGTCGGCGCGCAATCCGCCGGCGCGGGCATTAACCTCCTGCAGACAGACGATGTCGGCGTCGATCTCCCGCAGCACGGCCGCTATCCGCACCGGATCGTAGCGCCGGTCGAGGCCGACGCAGCCATGGATATTGTAGGTGACAACTCGAATCGCGGGCATTGCCGCCGCCGCAACGACAAAGTGGCGAGCCGCCGCACGAATTTCCGACATTCGTTTCCCTTCAAATTCCATCGGCGGCGTGCGTTGTGCCTCCGGTTCAACAACCATGGCCGGAACGATGGCTGAACGGGGACGCCAATCACGGATAATGCCGCATGTCTTGCGACAAATCGTGTGTCGTCCGCGCTTTTTCCCCGACCATTTTGCCGCGCCGCCGAGGCGGATATGAGGCGTAATACGGCGGGTAGGGCTCGGCCATATCCTCGTCCGGCGTAATATCTGGACCAATCGCACGCCAAAGGGTAAAGCCGCGATCGTTAACGGATGCCGCCTCGATCACGCAATCGTGTGGCCCGGCGCGCAGAAATGGGCCGCTCGGCACTGCCGATGGCCGTCGTCCCGTCATTGCAGCGTCAAGGCTGCCGCAACCGCAAAAATCGACCCGCGGCCGGGTTGACACCAGGGCCGTTGGAACCGTAGGCATGCGCCGTTCCGATCAGCGATTGGCTCCCGATGCTCGACAAAAAGCATGCGGCGTTTCGCGGCCGCCTCGTCATTGTCGGTTTCGGCAGCATTGGTCAAGGGGTGCTGCCGTTGCTGATGCGCCACATCGAGATGGACCCGTCCCAGGTCACGATCGTCACTGCCGAGCCGCGCGGCCGTGAGGTTGCGGCGGAATACGGCGTTGGTTTCGACGAAACCGCGCTGACCCGCGACAATTATCGCGCCATGCTCGACCCGCGGATCGGCGGCGGCGATTTTCTCCTCAATCTGTCGGTCGACGTGTCGAGCACGGCGCTGGTCGAGCTGTGCTCGGAAAAAGGCGCCCTTTATCTCGATACCTGTATCGAGCCGTGGCCCGGCGGTTATACCGATCCGAGCCTGCCACCCTCGGCGCGCTCGAATTATGCGCTGCGCGAGAGCGCGCTGGCGCTGAGCCGGCGGGTGCCTCGCGGTCCGACCGCCGTGGTGACGCATGGCGCCAATCCGGGGCTGGTCTCGCATTTTGTCAAGCAGGCGCTCGTCGATCTCGCCGGCGATGCGGGCAGCGCAGCCGCGCCGCAGGATCGCGCCGAATGGGCGCGCCTCGCGCAGCGCCTTGGCGTCAAGGTCATCCACATCGCCGAGCGCGACACCCAGGTCTCCAACCTCCCCAAGGAGCCGGGCGAGTTCGTCAATACCTGGTCGATCGAGGGCTTTGTCAGCGAAGGCTCGCAACCCGCGGAACTCGGCTGGGGCACGCATGAACGGCACTTCCCGGTCGATGGGCGGCGCCACGATTTCGGCAGCGGTGCCGCGATCTATCTGCTGCGGCCTGGTGCTGCGACCCGCGTGCGCAGCTGGACGCCGCTCGAAGGGCCGTATCACGGCTTTCTGATCACCCACGGCGAGTCGATTTCGATCGCCGATTTCCTGACGGTCAGGGAAGGGAACGAGGCGCGCTATCGGCCGACCTGTCACTACGCCTATCACCCGTGCGACGACGCGGTGCTGAGCCTGCACGAGTTTGCCGGCAAAAATTGGCAGCTGCAGACCGCCAAACGGCTGATGATGGGCGAGATCGCCAAGGGGGTCGACGAACTCGGCGTGCTGCTGATGGGACCCGCGAAAGGGGTTTATTGGTACGGTTCGCAGCTGACGATCGACGAGGCGCGGCGGGTGGCGCCGCACAACAACGCCACCTCGCTGCAGGTCACCGCCGCGGTGCTGGGCGGCGTCGTCTGGGCGCTCGAACATCCGCAGGAGGGCGTGGTCGAACCCGAGGACATGGATTTCATCCGGGTCCTTGACATCGCGAAACCTTATCTGGGCGAGATTGTCGGGGTTCACGGCGACTGGACGCCGCTCGACGAGCGTGAGCGCCTGTTCCCGGAGGATCTCGACCGCGACGACCCGTGGCAGTTCAAAAACATCCGGGTCGTTTGACGAGGCTCGCTCGCGGCGCCGGGAGGGAGAAGCCGGCGGGGCCTGCGACCCGCATCCCAAGTCAGTGCCGGAAGCGGCGGATCCCGGTGAACACCATCGCGACGCCGGCGGCATCCGCCGCGGCGATCACTTCAGGATCGCGCATTGAGCCGCCAGGCTGGATCACTGCCGTCGCCCCGGCGGCGATCGCTGCTTCGAGACCGTCGGCGAAAGGGAAGAACGCGTCGGACGCAAGAACCGCACCCCGCGTCGGCGACACTGGCGATCCCGCCAGGCGGGCGATTTCGCCGGCCTTGTCGGCGGCGATCCGCACGCTGTCGACGCGGCTCATCTGACCCGCTCCGATGCCGACCGCGGCACCGTCGCGCGCGAAGACGATCGCGTTCGATTTGACGTGCTTGACCACGCGGCCGGCAAACAGCAGATCGGCCGTCTCGGACGGGCTCGGCGCGCGGCGGGTGACGACGCGCAGCCCGTCGGCTCCAAGTGATGCCCGGTCGCGCTCCTGGACCAGAAACCCGGCGGCAACCGAGCGAAATGTAACGCCCGCCCCGGCGGCGTCGGGCATCGCCCCGGTGACCAAAACCCGCAGCGCGGTGCGGGAAGCGAGCCTGGCGGATGCCTCCGCATCGGCATCGGGGGCGATCAGCACTTCGACAAAGAGGCCGCCGATCGCCTCGGCGGTAGCCAGGTCGAGCGGGCGGTTCACTGCGACAACGCCGCCGAAGGCGCTGACCGGGTCGCATGCGAGCGCCTTGTCCCAAGCCTCGCGCAGGGTTGCTGCAACGGCGACCCCACATGGATTGGCGTGTTTGACGATCGCGACCGCCGGCGCCGCAAACTCGGCGACCAGCTCAAAAGCCGCGTCGGCGTCGGAATAGTTGTTGTAGGAAAGTTCTTTGCCCTGAAGCTGCCGCGCGGTGGCAACACCCGGCCGGGTTGCGCGGGTGCGATAGAAGGCCGCCGCCTGATGCGGGTTTTCGCCATAGCGCAGCCGCTGCGCCAGCCGGCCGGCGATGACGAAGCTCTCGGGGAGTGCGCCGCCCTCTTCGCGCGCCATCCATTCGGCGATCGTCGCGTCATACGCGGCGGTCATCGCATAAGCCCGGCGCGCTAGTTCGCGCCGCAACGCGGGCCCGACCGACCCGTCCCGTGCGCTGAACTCGGCCAGCACATGCCCGTAGTCGCCGGGGTCGGTCACGACGGTCACCGCATCGTGGTTTTTCGCGGCGGCGCGAATCAGCGCCACACCGCCGATGTCGATGTTCTCGACGCAGGTTTCGCGATCGGCCCGCGCATCGACCGTCGCGGCGAACGGGTAAAGGTTGCACACCAGGAGATCGATCGGCTCGATCCCGCGTTCGCGCAACGCGGCGAGATGATCCGGCCGATCGCGCCGCGCCAGCAAGCCGCCATGGATCGCCGGATGCAAGGTTTTTACCCGGCCGTCGAGAAATTCGGGCATGCCCGTGGCAACCGCCACCTCGGTGACCGCAAGCCCGGCCGCGGCCAGCGCTTGCGCCGAACCGCCGGTCGACAGAATCGCGACCCCGCGGTCCGCGAGGGACGCGGCGAAGGCGGCGATACCCGTCTTGTCGCTGACCGAGATCAGCGCCCGGCGGATCTGGTGCGGCGGAGCGCTCATCGACGCGGTATAGGGGCAGCGGCGGCCGGGGACAAGCTCACTGACGCTCGCGCTCTCGGCGGCCGCGGGCGAGCGCGCCGAGCAGCACCGCGACGACAACCGCGGCCGCCGCGAGCGCGATGGCACCCGCGCCGTTCTCCGCCATCCAGCCGCAAGCGATCAGCAGCAGATTGGCGACGATGACCCGCTTGACGACGGCGGCATGGTCGAGGCCGCGGCGGACCGCCTGCTGGTAGTAGTGCTGGCGATGCGCCCGCCAAACCCGCTCGCCGCGCAACAGGCGCCGCCCCAAGGTGATCGTTGCGTCGGCAAGGAAGTAGAGCGGCAGGATCGCCGCCGCCTTCCAGCGGCCCGCGGCGGCGAGGCCGATCAGCAAATACCCCGTCAGGTAGCCGAGGGGTGCGCTGCCGACGTCGCCAAGAAAAATCCGCGCCGGCGACCAGTTCCACACGAGAAAGCCGAGCGACGCGCCGAGAATGGCCGCGGCAAGGAATGCCACGGTCGGGTCAGCGCCGCTGCCGAACGCGGCCAGCAGCAGCAGTCCGCCGCCGATGGCTGCCGCCTCGCTGCCGGCGATGCCATCGATGCCGTCCATGAAGTTGTAAAGATTGACCCACCACATCCACAGCAGGCCGAGTGCCGTGACATAGGCGACGGGGCCCAGCCATTCCCGCGCCGGGTTATCGCTCTCGGGGAGAGCAAGCAGCCCGATCGCAATCGTCGCGGCTTGCGCCACAAGCCGCGTCAGCGGCGAAAGATCGTACAAATCGTCGATCCAGCAGACGGCGGCCAACAACCCCCCGGCGATCGAAACCGCCGCGACCGCCGGCGTCACCCAGCCCGCGGCGGCAACGCCCGACCAAGCCAGCAGCATGGTGGCGATGACGGCGATGCCGCCGCCCCGCGGCGTTGGGATTACGTGCGAGGAGCGATCGTTCGGACGATCGAGCATATCGCGCCGCCGCAACCAAGGAATCAGCGCCCAAGTGGCGAGACCGGAAACAAGGCCGGTCGCGGCAACGATCGCGGCCGCCGCCACCGCGTCGCCGAGGTCGAGGCGCCCCACCCCGGACCAGCTAGTCGCAGAGAGTATCGTCGGGCTCGCGGCGCAGCGCCCAGCGCACGGCCGTGCCGCCGGGGGCGGCGGTCCCGCTCAGCACCACCTGCTGGGTTTTTCGCGATTCCCCCGAGCCCAAATAGATGCTTTCGCCGAGGGTCATTTCCGCGCCCGCCGCACGCAGTCGCCAGCGCACACCGCTCGGCAGCCGCAGCAATGCCGCGGTTTCGTCATCGACCAGCGAGGCCTGGACCGAGGGATGCAAATGAAAGCGCACGGCGAAATTCGCTCCCGGGCGCCCGCTCAGGCGTTCTTCGCCGCGCAGGTCCTCGCCATCGGCGGCGAGAAACAGCTCGCGCGTATAAATCAGGCCAAACCGTTCACGGTAACCGTCATGGGTGGCCGAAATCCATTGCTGACCTTCGTGCTCGGCCCGCTCACAGGAGACCGTGGCCGGCGCCCGGTTGACGGCGCCGTCGTCGCGGATCTCGGCCGAATTGGTGTCTGCCACAACAAGCACGGAATGCGCGGCAGTCGCGCGGGCCACCCGCGACCAGCTCGGCTTGGGGCCGCGATAGGCGCCGCAATTGACGATGATCCGCTCGCGGCCATGGCTCATTTCGAATGACAGCGCGCCGGCGTGAGCGTGCGTGTCGAAGCCCGGAGGGGGCCGCTTTCCGGTATCGACGACAACCAGGGTTTTGTCCGCCTGAAGCCGCTCGAAGCCGGTATCGGCGGCGTGGGCGAGCCCGCGCCCTTTGGTCTCGGATCGGGTCAGGACGAGGTCGAGCAAGACCCCGTCCTCCTCCAGCGAATCATTGAAGAGCGCAAGGCGGCGATCGCCATGGCGGAACAGCCTCAGTAGCGGTGCCGCCCGGTCGATGGCGTCCTGCAGCGCACCGGGCGTCTCGATCTTCGCCGCGCGCAGTACGGTCCGGATGTCGACCAGATCGAGAAGGATCTTGAGCTGCACCGACGGGCTGCGCGAGCGGTGACCGCCATCGGGCAGAATCTGGGCAGCCATCTCGCGTTCGAGCCCGGTCAGCGCCTTTGCCAACCGCGCCGCCGAACCGCCGAGCGCAACCGTTCCGGCAATCAGCCCCTTCAGCGCGCGCAACCTCGCGGCACCTTCGAGCTGCCACGCGGCGGTGCGGGCGAGGTGGCGATTCTGGGCGGCCAGGCTCTCCAGCATCACCCGCTTTAGGGCGGGGTGCTGGCCGCCGCCTACGATTTCGTCGAAATGGCTTATCCAGGCGAAAACGCGAGTCGCCAGAACGTCGGAGCGCCAGGCGACGGAGTGATAAGCGATCTCCTGCGTCAGCCAACTCTGCACCAGTTCGCGGGCGGCATCGCGTGCCGCGGCCCCGCCGGCAACGAGATCGGAAATCCACCCAAAGCCGTGCCAACAGGCCAGCCATTCCTCGCGCGCGTTGCCCGGAAACCAGCGCGGAGACGGGGTATGCATCAGTTGTCCGGCGAGTTCGATTTCGCCGGCAGCGATCGCCGCGCCGCGCTTTGGATCGCCGGGCCAGGCTTGTCCGATTTTGAGCTCGATCCCAGAGGGAACGCGGCCGAGCAAGGTGTGGCGATAAAGCCTGGTCCCCGCCAGCGAGTGCAGCATGTCACGGCACATGCGAGTGAGGATGCCCGGACCCGCGCCGGCGCGAGGTTCCGGCGGCGGTCTGCGGCGCCGGTTGCCGGCGGCCCCTGTCATACGCGCTCGGCCCGGACACCGCGGGGCCCGAGGCGGACGAGGCCCGGGTCGCGAGAGGCCGGCCGGACGAGCGAACCCATGATATTTGGTAACAAGGAATGGCGGGCGCCGCAAGCCGTTGGCGCCGGGGAAAGTCCCTAACCCGCGGTTTCTCTCTTGATCAGCCGGGCGGAAAAAAAACCGTCGACACCGTCATATTCGGCGAGATGGCAAGGCAACGTCCGCAAGTCCCCCTCCGCAGTAATCCAATCGGGATCGCCGCCAATCTCTTCGGCGGCGATCTCGCGGCGGGCAATCGGCGCGCCGGAGCGAAACAACGCCTCGATCCGCTGCGGCCCTTCCTCGGGTTCGAGCGAGCAGGTGCAATAAACGAGCATGCCCCCCGGAGCCAGCATGTCGACCGCGGCGCGCAACAGGTTCTCTTGCACCACCGACAGGCGGGCCACGTCATCCGGCATCTTGAGATGCGGCACATCGGGATGGCGGCGGATCGCGCCGGTGGTCGTGCACGGCGCATCGAGCAGGACGCAATCGACCTGCCAGTCGGGTCGCCAGGTCAACGCGTCGGCGGCGATCGCCTCGACCGGCAGCACGAGCCGGCGAAAATTGGCAACGAGGCGATCGAGACGGCGGGCCGATCGGTCAATGGCGACGACTTGCGCGCCGGCGCTCGCGAGCTGAGCGCTTTTGCCGCCGGGTGCGGCGCACAAATCGACGACGTTGCGTCCGGCAACATCGCCGAACAGGCGGGCCGGCAGCGCCGCGGCGGCATCCTGGACCCACCAGGCGCCTTCGGCATATCCGGGCAGAGCCGTGACCGCCCCGCCGGCCGATCGCCGCAACGTGCCGGTCGGCAACAGCGTTCCTTGCAGCTTTTCGCACCAAGCCTCGGGCTCCGCGCGCAGGGTCAGGTCGAGCGGCGCCTCCTTTAGGTGCGCGTTGGCGATCGCTCGGGCGGTCTCCTCGCCATATGCACAGCTCCATGAGTGCCACAGCCAGCCCGGTGTATTGAGGCGTGCCGGATCATGCCCGCGGATCAGTTCGCCGCCTTCGACGCTGAGGCGCCGCAGAACGGCGTTGACCAGCCCCTTATGCGACAAAAAACCGCGGCCGTGCGCCAAATCGACACTCGTCGCCACCGCCGCGTGGGGCGGGGTCCGCAAAAACAGCAGTTGCGCGACGCCGAGGCGCAGAATGTCATGAACCGCCGCCGCACGCGGCGCCAACGGGGTGCTGAGGCACGACGCAATCAGCGCATCGATTTGACCGAGCCGGCGCAACGCGGTCGCGACGAGCAGGCGGGCGAATGCCCGGTCTCGTCCCGACAGCAGCTGCATTGCCGGATTGTCGTCGATCGCGTCGTCGAGCGGGCGCTTGCGGCGGAGCACCGCACCGAGGAGCTCGAGCGCAACATTTCGGGCGGTCGGCACTTGGGACATCAAGGTTCTTCTGAGACGTGAAAGGGCTGGCCGAGGATGACAGAGCCAGGAGGCGGAGGCCCGCCGCCTGGTACCGCAGAAACCAACGTCGCACTATCCATGCGGTTCCCGGTCGGTTTTGCTCGATATAGCGCGCTATCGGCCCGCTTGAGATCGTTGGGCATGTTGCCACATTTTGCTCATGAATAGCTTATCGCCCAAGGACCCATCGTCCGAGCAACGCGGTGGACGGTCTCCACCTGCTGCGCCGTCGACGCCGCCCAAGCCGGCACCCGCGGAAATCGGGGGACCGAAAGGCCCCGAGCCGACGCGGCATGGAGATTGGCAATACAACGGCCGGTGCACCGATTTCTGACGGCGACCGTTTTGACGTGAAGGCTTCCAGCCGCTGGGAAGCGCCGTGGTGCTGCCGCACGGGTTTCTGCTACAACGAGCTTGAAACGAGCGCCCATGGCCGAGCCTTATCCGCAACGATATGTCACGACAGCCGAGCACGACGCGGCCGGCGGCCGAGTGAGCGGCGTCTTTGACATTGGGCCGCGCCTGTCGGCGGCGGGTGGGGTTGAGATCGACGGAATAGACCTGTCGCAGCCAATATCGACGGTGGTCCGGGATCGCATCACGGACGCCTTTCTTGAGCATCATGTCGTCGTCTTTCATGATCAGACGCTCGCTCGCGAGCAACAATTTGCTTTCTCCGCCAATTTCGGCGAAGTCGAACGCTCTAAAGCGGGTCTATCGATCAACAAGCGCTACTCGGTTGCCCATGTAATTTCGAACCTTGACAGCGACGGCAAGCCAAGAGACCGATCCGCATCCTCTGTCAGCAACTATAATTGGCACACCGACAAGGCTTACTATCGCGTGCCGCCGATGATGACGACACTTTATGCAGTCGAACTGCCGCCGCAGGGAGGAGATACCGAGTTCGCGAACACGGCTATGGCCTATTCGGTGCTTTCGGCGGCGGCAAGGCGCCAAATCGCCGAACTGCGCGTCGTGTTCTGCTGGGGCGCCCGCCGCCCTCCGACCGAGGATCCGCCGATTGCCAGGGGCGAGGCTCGTGAGCCGGTCGAGCATCCGCTCGTGCGCACTCATCCGCAAACCGGCAACAAGGCGCTCTACCTCGGCAATCACGCCTCGCACATAAGGGGCCTTCCGGTCCCGGAGGGTTGCGCTCTGCTTGACGAGCTTCTGGCGCATGCGACGCAACCCCAATTCGTCTACGCCCATCGCTGGCGGGTAGGCGATCTCGTCATGTGGGACAATCGCTGCCTGCTCCACCGCGCCGTCGCCAATTTCGAGATGAACCGGCACCGCCGCGTTCTGCACCGCACCGTGGTCCGAGGCACGGTCCCGTTCTGACAATTCGCCGGTTGGCGGAGTCGTTTCGCCAGGGCTGCGCTCCTTCGCCGGTCCGCCGAGACCGGCAATGCCGGCGATCCGAATATTGGGTAGAGTATCGCACGACAACATCGCGTCGCGCGATGCGGCCTTCTCCCTGAAATGGGCGCTAAATAAATTTGCAAAACCTGAGATAAGTTCGTGGTTAAAACGGCCTTGCGGCGTCAATAAATTGTCCGAAACTTGTTGACAATGTGACAGACGTCAGGAATTTTGCGCCGCCGGGGCGACTTTAAGTTGGTTGCCCTTTTGTAAACGAATTGTAACGGGAGGACTCTCTATGGTTAAACGCATTAAATTTTCTTGTGGTCTCCTCGCGAGACATTGCGGTGCCACGGCACTGACGGCCGCGGTTTTCCCTGCGTTGCTGCTCGTCGGCACCAGCGCATGGGGGGCCACGCCGGAGCTTAGCGGCCCCGTCACCCTTCAGTTCACGATCCCGGTTCCGGTGGCGTCCACCAACGCGACCGGCGGAATGTATGGTTTCGACATCAGTTGGGTCGACTCGACGACGCAGACCTATTATCTCGGCGACCGTTCGAACGCGGCGGTCGATGTCGTGAATGCCGCTACCGGCATCTTCGTCAAGCAGATCAAAGCCACCCCCGCCTTTGCCGGAGCTACCGGAAACAACTCCACTTCCGGCCCCAACGGGGTCGTGACCGGCGTCGTCGCCGGGCAAGACTGTCTCTTTGCCGGCGACGGCCCCAGCCGCGTGGTGTCCTTCGCGCTTCCTTCCGGCGCACAAGTCAGCAGCGTCAAGACGGGTGGAAGTTTTCGAGCCGACGAAATGGCCTTCGACCCGAAGGACGATCTGCTCTATGTGGCGAACAATGCCGAGACGGTACCGTTTGGTACATTGATCAGCGTCAGTAAAACATGCGCGCTGACCCTCGGCAAGAAGATCACCCTTACTACCGCCACCAACGGTGCGGAGCAGTCGGCGTGGGATCCGGCAACCCAGCGCTTCTATCAGTCGATCCCGTCGATTTCGGGAACGACGGCGGCGCCGGGCATAATCGGGGCGATCGCGCGCATCAATCCGCTGACGGCGAAGATCGAAACCATGTTCGCGGTGCCGTTTTGCCAGCCCGCCGGCCTCGCCTTGGGACCGAACGGAACGTTTCTGGCGGGCTGCAGCGTCGTCTACGACACGATGGGAGATGCCTGGTTCGGCGCCGACACCAACACGGCTAACCCGCTGCAGGTGATCATCGACACCAACGGCGTCTACGCGTTTGTGCCCGGCATCGGTTCGTCGGACGAAGTTGCGTATAATGCCGGCGACAATCATTGGTACACCGGCTCGCAAAACACGCCCTATTCTCCGCATCCGGTGGCCTCGGCCACGGGCGCTCTCTCGACTACCGATCAGGGCGCCGGGCTGCTCGGGGTGATCGACGGCACCAGCCAAAGCCTCGACCAGGTGGTGCCGACGATCGATGTGCCTCAGCTGCCTCCTCCTCCCGCCAAGCCCACCGTGCATGTCTCTGGCAGCTCGCACTCGGTCGCCGCCAATGCCGCGAACAATTGGGTGTTTGTGCCGCACCCGGCGAACAACGCCATACTCGGCTGCCTGACCGGCTGCATCGGGGTGTACTATCGCAACGACGTCGACAAGGTCGGCGCCACCGACTAGGTCCACTTGACACCCTCGCCTGATGGGTCTCCCGAGACCCGCCAGGCGCCGACAGACGCGGGTCCCTGGGGGCCCGCGTTTTTTTGCATGATGGAACCCCGCGCCCAAAAGCGCAGCGGAAGCGAATTCGGCTATCTTTCGAACCGTTTTGTCGTAAACACCGCAAGGATCGCCAGAGCCCGGGGACGCGCGGCGACAGAGGAGTGCAGCGTTGGCAAGATCGGTAGCCTGGTGAGGGAGGTTTTCGATGACTGCTCTCGTCCCGCCGTTCACTCGCGAGACTGCGACCGCCAAGGTCAGGATGGCCGAAGACGCCTGGAACAGCCGCGATCCGCATCGGGTTTCATTGGCGTATACCGAGGACAGCCGATGGCGGAACCGGGCGGAATTCATCAATGGGCGCGCCGAGATCGTCGCCTTTCTCACGCGGAAATGGCGCAAGGAGCTGGATTATCGCCTGATCAAGGAACTTTGGGCCTTCACCGGCGACCGCATTGCCGCGCGCTTTGCTTATGAATGGCATGACGACAGCGGCCACTGGTTCCGCTCCTACGGAAACGAGAACTGGGAGTTCGACGCGGCTGGCGTGATGCAGCGGCGCCTGGCTTCCATCAACGACCTGCCGATCAACGACGCCGAGCGGAAGTACCATTGGCCGCTCGGGCGGCGGCCGGACGATCACCCGGGCCTCTCCGAGCTGGGCCTTTGACACCCGACCAAGGCTGCGGCCGACGGCAACGCGATCGGCGTTCGAGAAGGCCGATGTTATTCACCTCATTGCCTCGCCGAATGCACGTAACTGCGGTACGGAATCTCCTCCTCACCCCTCGGCCTTCGCGGGGTTTTGCGCTTCTGCCTGGCGGCGGATTGCCGACAGGGTGGTACGGGTGGTGATCGTCTCGGGGTCCATCTGGAGTTCGATGACGGCGGCGCGGCGCGCGGCCGCCGCTTCTTCAAAGACGGGGGCGAAGTCCTCGGTGCGCGCGACCCGCGCGGCATAGGCGCCATAGGCGCGGGCGAGCGCGACAAAATCCGGGTTTTTTAAGGCGGTGCCGACGACGCGGCCGGGAAAGCGGCGCTCCTGGTGCATGCGGATCGTGCCGTACATGGCGTTGTTGAACAGGAGGATGATCGGCCCGACGCCTTCGGCGAGCGAGGTCGCCAATTCCTGCCCGGTCATCATAAAGCCGCCGTCGCCGCAAAAGCCGACGACGAGCCGGTCGGGATGGACGAGCTTGGCCGCGACCGCGGCCGGGACGCCGTAGCCCATCGCGCCGCTCGTGGGTCCGAGCTGGCGCCCCGGACGGCGGTATTGCAAAAAGCGGTTGGGCCAGCCGCTGAAATTGCCGGCGTCGCTGGTGACGATCGCGTCGTCGGGCAGCCGCTCGCGCAGCCAGCCCATGATTGCACCGAGATCGGGCGCGCCGCCGCCGGTTGCCGGCGAAGGTAGCAGCCCCGCCTCGTAGTCGCCGCGCACCGCGGCGCGCCAGCCCGACCAGCGCCCCGCCCCCACCGGCTCCAGCGCCGCCGCGGCGGCGGCGAATTCGGGCATACCCGATTGGATCGCCAGGGTCGGGCGGAAAACCCGGCCCAATTCCTCGGCCGCGGGGTGGATGTGGATCAGCACCTTTCCCGGATCGGGAAGACCCAGCAGCGTATAGGATTGCGAGGTGATCTCGCCGATCCGCGCGCCGACCGCGAGCAGCAGATCGGATTCCCCGACCCGCGCAACCAATGCCGGGGCGGCGCCGGTGCCGAGGTCGCCGGCAAAGCACGCACGGCGGTTGTCGACGATGTCCTGGCGGCGGAACGAGCAGGCGACCGGCAGATCGTTCGCCTCTGCAAAACGCGTGATGTCATGGCAGGCGGCGTCGCTCCACCCGCCGCCGCCGACCAGCATGATCGGACGTTCGGCCGCGGCGAGGAGGCGGCGCAGTTCGCCGAGATCGGCGGCGCCGGGATGCGCGCGCACCGGACGATAGGGGCCGGCGGCCGGCACCGCGCGGCGGTCGCGCAGCATGTCCTCGGGCAATGCCAGAACAACCGGTCCGGGCCGGCCGGACGTCGCGACCTGAAACGCCTGGTTGACCAGTTCGGGGACGCGCTCGGCCATGTCGATTTGCGCCACCCATTTGGCGAGCGGTGCCATCATGCGGCGGAAATCGACCTCCTGAAACGCCTCGCGGTCGATCTGGTGGCGCGCGACCTGGCCGACCAGTACGACCATCGGCGTCGAATCCTGAAACGCGGTGTGGATGCCGATTGAGGCGTTGCACGCACCCGGCCCGCGCGTGACCAGCAATACCCCGGGCTTGCCGGTCAATTTGCCGTAGGCCTCGGCCATAAAGGCGGCGCCGCCCTCTTGGCGGCAGGTCACGAGCCGGATTTCCGGCGCGTCGATGAGGGCGTCGAGGACTTCGAGATAACTCTCCCCGGCGACGCTGAAGGCCATGTCGACGCGGTGGGCGCGCAGCGCCGCGGCGACGAGCTGGCCGCCGCTGAGGAGAGGGAGATTCGCTGCCATGGGCCGCCCCGAGCGCTGATGACAAAGCCGCCATTTGAGACGATCGGCAGCGCCGACGGAAGAGGCTTGCGGCCTCGGGATGCGGCGCCGGGCCGCCGCTTATAATCGGCTGGCCGGTGTCGCCGCGCCGCTGGCCCGCGGGACGCGCGGGTTCGAAATTGATAAACTCGCGCAGGCGCGATCGATCGGACGACCATGGACGACCAGCACAGCGACATTCTGGCGCGAGAAGCGCGGACGAAACAGGATGGCGTCGCCCGCCGCGACGCGGGAGACCTCGTCGCCGAGCCGCGCGAGGCCGAAACGCGGCCGAGACGCCGCTCGGGGCTGAAAGTGCTCCTGTGGCTGCTGCTGCTGGTGGCGATCGTCGGGGCGGCGGTGGTGTATTTGCCGAAGCTTGCGCACAAGCCCGGCCCGGGCGGTGGTGGGCGCGCCGTGTCGGGCGGCGCCACCCCGGTCGGGGTCGCGAGCGCACAGAAAGGCGACATGCCCGTCACTCTGAGCGGGCTCGGCACCGTCACCCCGTTGGCCATGGTCACGGTAAAGACGCAGATCAACGGCTATCTGATGTCGGTCGGGTTCGAGGAAGGCCAGCACGTCAAAAAGGGCGACTTTCTCGCTCAGATCGACCCGCGGCCCTATCAGGTGGCGCTCGAACAGGCCCAGGCGCAGCTCGCCAAGGACCAGGCGGCGCTGAAGGACGCCGAACTCGACCTGAAGCGCTACAACACGCTGGTAGCACAGAACTCGATCGCGACCCAAACGCGCGACACGCAGATCGCGACCGTCGGCCAGGATCGGGCGCAGATCATGCTGGACCAGGCCCAGATCGACACGCAAAAGCTCAATCTGACCTACGCCCACATCATTTCGCCGGTCACCGGCCGGGTCGGGCTGCGCCAGGTCGACCCGGGCAATTACGTGCAGACGAGCGACGCCAACGGCATCGTCGTGGTGACCCAGCTGGAGCCGATCTCGGTCATCTTCACGCTGCCCGAGGACAATTTGCCCGAGGTGCAAAAGCAATTTCACGCGGGCGCGACGCTGCCGACCACCGCCTATGACCGCACCGGTGCGACCCAGCTCGCCATCGGCAAGCTCGACACGATCGACAACCAGATCGACACCACGACCGGGACGGTCAAGCTCCGGGCGATTTTCGACAATTCCGACGAGAGCCTGTTTCCCAACCAGTTCGTCAACATCAAGCTGCTGGTCAACACTTTGCGCGACGCCGTCCTGGTGCCGGTTGCGGCGATCCAGCGCGGCGCGCCGGGCACCTTTGTTTACCTCGTCAAGCCGAACAACACGGTTGGCGTGCAAACGGTCAAGCTCGGTCCGGGCGACGGCCAGCAGGTCGCGGTCCTTTCCGGTCTGCAGCCCGGCGCTCGGGTCGTCGACGACGGCGCCGACCGGCTGAAGGACGGCGCCAAGATCACGATCGCCCCGCCCGCCGGCTCGGCGGCGCAGCCGGCGGCCCAGAAACAAGGCGCCGGGTCCCATGCCGGGCATCACCGCAACCAGCAGGGCGGCGCGCGCCAAACCAGCGAATGAACCCGTCGCGCCTTTTCATCCTGCGCCCGGTGGCGACCACGCTGCTGATGGCGGCAATCATGCTGGTCGGCTTGTTCGCCTATCGCTTTTTGCCGCTCGCGGCGCTGCCCGAGGTCGATTATCCGACGATCCAAGTGCAGACCTTTTACCCGGGCGCCAGCCCGGACGTGATGACCTCCTCGGTCACCGCCCCGCTCGAAGTGCAGTTCGGGCAGATGCCCGGCCTCAACCAGATGTCGTCGGTCAGCTCCGCCGGGGCTTCGGTCATCACCTTGCAGTTCAGCCTCGATCTGAGCCTCGACGTCGCCGAGCAGGAAGTCCAGGCGGCGATCAACGCCGCTGGCAATCTGTTGCCCTCCGACCTGCCGGCGCCGCCGATCTATGCCAAGGTCAACCCGGCCGACGCGCCGGTGCTGACCCTGGCGCTGACCTCCAAGACGCTGCCCTTGACCCAGGTCGAGGACCTCGCCGACACGCGCCTCGCGCAAAAGATCTCGCAATTGCCGGGGGTCGGGCTCGTCAGCCTTGCCGGCGGCAATCGCCCGGCGGTGCGGGTCCAGGCGAACAATCTCCAGCTCGCCGCCTACGGCCTCAACATCGACGATCTGCGCACCACGCTCGGCAACGCCAACGTCAACACCCCCAAGGGCAATTTCGACGGACCGAGCCGGTCCTATACCGTCAACGCCAACGACCAGATCCAGAAGGCCAGCGAATACAACGACCTGGTGATCGCATATCGCGACGGGGCCCCGGTCAAGCTGTCCGACGTGGCGGAGGCCAAAGAGGCGCCCGAAAACACCCAGCTCGCCGCCTGGGTCAACACCGACCCGGCGATCGTCATGAATATTCAGCGCCAGCCGGGCGCCAACGTCATTGCGGTCGTCGACAGCATCCAGGCGCTGTTGCCCGAGCTCAAGGCGTCGCTGCCCGCCGGGCTCGACGTCCAGGTCGTCACCGACCGCACCACCACGATTCGCGCGTCTGTCGCCGATGTCGAGTTCGAACTCGGTCTCGCCGTGCTGCTGGTGGTGATCGTCATCTTCCTGTTTTTGCCGAGCCCGTCGGCGACCCTGATCCCGAGCCTGTCGGTGCCGCTGTCCCTGGTCGGCACGCTCGCGGTGATGTACCTCGCCGGGTTCAGCCTGAACAATTTGTCGCTGATGGCGCTGACGATCGCCACCGGCTTTGTCGTCGACGACGCGATCGTCATGATCGAGAACATCTCGCGCTACATCGAGGCCGGCGATCCGCCAATCCAGGCAGCGCTCAAAGGCTCCGCCCAGATCGGCTTTACGATCATCTCGCTGACGGTCTCGCTGATCGCGGTGCTGATCCCGCTGTTGTTCATGCCCGACGTCGTCGGCCGCCTGTTCCGCGAGTTCGCGATCACCCTTGCCGTCACGATCGTCATCTCGGCGGTGGTGGCGCTGACCCTGGTGCCGATGATGTGCGCCCGGATCCTGCGCCATCAGCGGCCCTCCGAGATGTCGCTTGTCGCGCGCAAGAGCCAGGAATGGTTCGACCGGCTGATCGCCGAATATGGCCGGCTGTTGAACTGGGTGCTCGACCATCAGCCGCTGACCTTGCTGGTCGCGGCCGCCACCCTGGTGCTGACGGTGTTTCTCTACGCCGTGATCCCAAAGGGTTTTTTCCCGGTTCAGGACACCGGCCTGATCCAGGGGATTTCGGTGGCCGCGCCATCGGTTTCGTTCGCGGCGATGTCCGAGCGCCAGCAGGCGCTTGCCAACGCCATTCTGCAAGATCCCGACGTCACCAGCCTGACCTCGTTTATCGGCGTCGACGGCACCAACACGACGCTGAACAACGGCCGCTTTCTGATCAACCTCAAACCGCGCGATCAGCGCACTCTGTCGGCGAGCGACATTATCCGCCGGCTCGAAGGTGAGGTCGCCCAGGTCTCCGGCATCACCCTCTACATGCAGCCGGTGCAGGACCTGACGATCGACGCAACGGTCAGCCGATCGCAATACCAGTTTGTGCTCGAAGACGCGAACGCGGCGGAATTCGCGACCTGGGTGCCAAAGCTGTTGCAGCGCCTCGACCAGATCCCGCAGATCGAAAATGTCGCCAGTACCTTTTCCGACAACGGCCTTTCCGCCTATGTCAACATCGACCGCGCGACCGCCGCGCGCTTTGGCATCACCCCGGCGACCGTCGACAATGCGCTCTACGACTCGTTTGGCCAGCGCATCGTCTCGACGATCTTCACCCAATCGAACCAATACCGGGTGATCCTTGAAGCCGACCCGATGATGCAGCAGTCGCCGAGTTCGCTGGGTTCGATCTACCTGCCGTCCTCGACCGCGGTGAACGGCCAGGTGCCGATGTCGGCAATCGCCCGGATCGAGGAGCAGACCGCACCGCTTGAAGTCGAGCATCTCGGGCAATTCCCGGCGACCACCGTGTCGTTCAACCTGGCGTCGGGCGCCTCGCTCGGCCAGGCGGTCGACGCGATCCAGCAGGCCGAGAAAGACATCGGCATGCCGATCAGCATGATCACCGTGTTTCAGGGCGCCGCATTGGCGTTTCAGGCCGCGCTCGGCAACGAGCTGATCCTGATCCTCGCGGCGGTCGTCACGATGTACATCGTGCTGGGCGTGCTCTACGAGAGCTTTATCCACCCGATCACGATCCTGTCGACATTGCCCTCGGCCGGCGTCGGCGCCTTGCTGGCCCTGATGATCGACGGCAGCGATCTCAGCGTGATCGCGATCATCGGCATCATCCTGTTGATCGGCATCGTCAAAAAGAACGCGATCATGATGGTCGACTTTGCTCTCGACGCCGAACGCAACGAGGGCAAGGCGCCGCGCGAGGCGATCTATCAGGCCTGCCTGTTGCGCTTCCGGCCGATCATGATGACGACGATGGCGGCGCTGTTCGCAGCACTGCCGTTGATGCTCGGCACCGGCACCGGCTCGGAGCTGCGCCATCCGCTCGGGGTGACAATCGTCGGCGGGCTGATCTTCAGCCAGCTATTGACCTTGTTCACGACGCCGGTCATCTACCTCGGCTTCGACCGGCTCGGCGCCTGGTTGCGCGGCAGCCCGGGCGGCGGGGCGGCGCCGCAGAGCGCCCTCCAGTGAACCCGTCGGCGCCGTTCATCCGCCGTCCGGTCGCGACGACCCTGCTGACCATCGGTCTCGCCCTCGCCGGCATCTTCGCATACTTCAAGTTGCCGGTGGCGCCACTGCCGCAGGTCGATTTTCCGACGATCTCAGTGCAGGCGACGATGCCCGGCGCCAGCCCCGACACGATGGCGACAACGGTCGCGACGCCGCTCGAACGCCATCTCGGCGTCATCGCCGATGTCAGCGAGATGACCTCGTCGAGCACTGTCGGCTCGACCCGCATCACCCTGCAATTCAATCTCGACCGTAACATCGACGGTGCGGCGCGCGACGTCGAGGCGGCAATCAACGCCGCCCGCGCCGACCTGCCGACCAGCCTCCGCCAGAACCCGACCTATCGCAAGGTCAACCCGGCCGACGCGCCGGTCGTCATTCTGTCGATGACCTCCGACACCTTGACCCGCGGCCAGATCTACGACGCCGCCTCGACGATCATGCAGCAGGCATTGTCGCAGATCGACGGCATCGGCCAGGTCGCGATCAGCGGCAGCTCGCTGCCGGCGGTGCGGGTCGAGCTGACCCCGCAAGCGCTGTTCAAATACGGGATCGGCCTCGAAGACGTGCGCGCCGCGCTTTCCTCGGCCAACGCCCACAGTCCGAAGGGCGCGCTCGAGGACGGCGACCGCCGCTACCAGATCTACACCAACGACCAGGCCAACCACGCCGCCGACTACAAGCCGCTGGTGATCGCCTATCGCAATGGTGCGGCGGTTCATTTGACCGATGTCGGCAAGGTCCTCGATTCGGTCGAGAACTTGCGCAATCAAGGCCTTTCCAACGGCAAGCCGGCGGTCCTCGTCATTCTCTATCGCCAGCCCGGCGCCAACATCATCGACACCGTCGATCGGGTAAAGGCGATCCTGCCGCAATTGCAGGCCTCGATCCCGCACGCGATCAACGTCGAGCTGACGATGGATCGCACGACGACGATCCGCGCCTCGCTGCACGATGTCGAACGCGCGCTGTCGATCGCGATCGTGCTCGTCATCCTGGTCGTCTTCCTGTTTCTGCGCGATCTGCGGGCGACCCTGATCCCGAGCGTCGCGGTGCCGGTTTCGCTTGTCGGCACATTCGGCGCGATGTGGCTGTTGGGCTACAGCCTCGACAATCTGTCGCTGATGGCGCTGACGGTCTCGACCGGCTTTGTCGTCGACGACGCCATCGTCGTCCTGGAAAACATCACGCGCCACATCGAAGCCGGCATGTCGCGAATGGAGGCGGCCCTCCTCGGCGCTCGCGAAGTCGGCTTTACCGTCCTGTCGATGAGCCTGTCGTTGATCGCGGTGTTCGCGCCGATCCTGCTGATGGGCGGCATCGTCGGCCGGCTGTTTCGCGAATTCGCGATGACCTTGTCGATTGCGATCCTGATCTCCCTCGTCGTCTCGCTGACCACGACGCCGATGATGTGCGCCCACCTGCTGACCACCAAACCGGCTGGGGCGCATGGGCGTCTTTACCGCGCCGGCGAGCGCGCCTTTGACGCGGTGCTGGGCGTGTACGACCGCTCGCTGCGCCGCGCGCTGCGCTGGCCGGGGCTGGTCATGCTGAGCCTCGCGGCGACGATCGGGCTTGCCGGCTATCTGTTTACAGTCGTTCCCAAAGGGTTTTTTCCAGAGCAAGACACCGGACGGATGATCGGCGGCATCCAGGCGGATCAGAGCATTTCGTTCCAGCTGATGGAGCAAAAGCTGTCGCGGTTCGTCAACATCATCCGGCATGATCCGGCGGTCGAGAACATCGTCGGCTTCACCGGCGGCGGCCAGACCAATTCCGGGTTTGTCTTTGTGACGCTCAAGCCGTTGTCCGAGCGCAAAATCTCGGTCGTGCAGGTGATCGGCCGATTGCGCCCGAAACTGAACCAGGTCGCGGGCGCGAGGCTGTTTTTGCAAGCGGTGCAGGACATCTGGGTCGGCGGCCGCCAGAGCAACGCGCAATACCAGTACACATTGCAGGGCGACGATTCCAAGGAGATCTATGCGTGGGCCCCCAAGGTCGAAGCAGCGTTGCAAAAAATCCACCTGATCACCGAGGTTAACCTCGACCAGCAGCAAAATGGGCTGGAGAGCGACATCGTCATCGATCGCAATACCGCCGCGCGCCTCGGACTGAACGTCAGCGAAATCGACAACACGCTCTACGACGCCTTTGGTCAGCGCCAGGTCTCGGTGATTTATGCCGCACAGAATCAGTATCACGTGGTGATGGAGGTGGCGCCGCAGTATTGGCAAAACCCCGAGATCTTGAAAGACGTTTATGTCAGCACCAGCGGCGGGACGGTCAGCGGCACGAAATCGACCAATGCCGTGGCGGGAACGGTGGCGGCGGCGGCGACCACCAGCAACGCGGCCAGCACCAGCGCCAACAACGCGGCGACCGCGGTTGCCGACAATGCGGCGACGACCGCCGGCAGCAACGCAGCGACCGCAATCACCAACAATGCGGCGAGCGCCGCCGCCAACAATGCAGCGACCGGCGCCGCGGCGAGCACCAGCGCCAGTGCCATCGCCAGCGACACCGCGCGCAACCAGGCCAACAACTCGCTCGCCAACACCGGCCATGGCGCCGCCTCAACCGGTGCCGCGGTCACCACCGCGGCCGAAACCATGGTGCCGCTCTCGGCAATCGCCCATTACCAGCCGGGCAAAACGCCGCTCGCGGTCAATCACCAGAGCCTGTTCGTCGCCGCGACGATCTCGTTCAACCTGGCGCCTGGCGCGTCGCTGAGCCAGGCGCAGCAGGCGATCGACGAAGCGGTCAGCCGCCTCGACATGCCGGCGACGGTTCACGGCAGCTTTCAGGGCACCGCGCAGGTCTTTGAACAATCCCTCGCCAACGAGCCGATCCTGGTCGCCGCGGCGCTGCTCGCCGTCTACATCGTGCTTGGCGTGCTCTATGAGAGCTACGTCCACCCGATCACGATCCTGTCGACCCTGCCGTCTGCCGGGGTCGGCGCGATATTGGCGCTTATCGTGACCGACACCGAGTTCAGCATCATCGCGCTGATCGGCGTGATCCTGTTGATCGGGATCGTCAAAAAGAATGCGATCATGATGATCGACTTTGCCCTGATGGCCGAGCGCAGCCAGGGCCTCAACTCGCGCGAGGCGATCTACCAGGCGTGCCTGAAGCGGTTCCGGCCGATCATGATGACGACGATGGCGGCGATGCTGGGCGCGGTGCCGCTGGCGATCGGCTTTGGCGAGGGCGCGGAATTGCGCCGGCCGCTCGGCATTTCGATCGTCGGCGGTTTGATGGTGAGCCAGGTGCTGACCCTCTACACGACGCCGGTCATCTATCTCTACCTCGATCGTTTCCGTCTGTGGGCGCAGCGGCGCTGGCATACCGGCGGCCCGCGCCTCGCCACCGGGCATGTCCCTGAACCGGGCGAATGAGAGCCGGCGGGGGGATCGGGCGCCTGTGTCGCACAGGCGCCGCCGCGGCGGCTGCGGTGCTGTCCGCCTGTACGGTCGGCCCTGATTATCAACGCCCGATCGCTCCGCTGCCGGCCAACTACAAGGAGGCGCGTCCGCAACCGGGCTGGAAGCTCGGCCAGCCGAGCGATACGTTCAACCGCGGTGTCTGGTGGGCGATCTACAACGACCCGGTGCTCGACAAGCTGGAGCGGCGGGTCGACCTCTCCAACCAGAACCTCAATGCCGCCGCGGCGGCTTTGCGCCAGGCCGAAGAGATCGTGGCCGAGGCCCGCGCCGGCTTCTTTCCGACCGGCACAGCGAGTTTCCAGGCCGAGCGCTCGCGCAGCAATGGCAGCTCTTCGAGTGGCGTCGGCACGGCGTCCTTTGTCAGCAGCAGTGGAGGCAGGCTCTCAAGCTTTTTCACCGACCAGGTGGGGGCGAGCTGGACTCCCGACCTGTGGGGGAAAATCCGCCGCATGGTCGAGGCCAATGTCGCGATCGCCCAAGCGAGCGCGGCCGATCTTGCCGATGCGCGGCTCTCGGCCCAGGGCTCGCTTGCCGGCGACTATCTGCAATTGCGCATTGCCGACGAATTGAAGCGCCTGCTCGACCAGTCGGCCACCGCCTATGCCGAATCGCTGCGCATCACCCAAAACCAATACCGCAGCGGCACCGCCGACCAATCCGTGGTCTCGCAGGCTCAGGCTCAATTGCAGTCCACCCAGGCGCAGGCGATCGCGACCGGTGTTACCCGCGCCCAATTCGAGCATGCGATTGCCGTGCTGATCGGCGTCCCGCCGGCCGAATTGACGATCGCGCCGAGCGATCAGTTCATCCAGATCCCCGATATTCCGCCCGGGCTGCCGTCGGCCCTGCTCGAACGCCGCCCCGACGTTGCCGCCGCGGAGCGGACGATGGCCTCGGCCAATGCCGAGATCGGGGTCGGAGTCGCGGCGTTTTATCCGACGGTCACGCTCACCGCCGATGCCGGCACGGCCGCCGCGACGTTTGAGCAGCTCGTCGGCAAGACCGGCGAATTCTGGTCGTTCGGCGGCAGTCTCGCGGAAACCGTATTCGAGGGCGGGTTGCGCAATGCCGAGGTGCAGGCCGCGGTCGCGGTCTTCAACGAGGACCTCGCCGACTACCGCCAGACCGTGCTGACCGCGTTTCAGCAGGTCGAGGACCAGCTCGCCGCACTGCGCATCTTTGCCGACGAAGCCACGGTTCAAGATTCGGCGGTCCTCGCGGCGCGCGAGGCGGTGCGAGTGCTCAACAACCAGTACTTGGCGGGCACCGTTGCCTACACCAGCGTCATCGTTGCCGAGCAGACCGCACTCAGCGACGCGGAAACGGCGCTGACGATCCGCGAAGACCGGCTCGTCGCCAGCGCCAGCCTGATCCAGGCGCTGGGTGGGGGCTGGAACGCATCGCAATTGCCGGGCCGCAGCCAGATCGAAGAAGCGGCACCGCTCAACTTCAACCCGCTGCCGCCGATCCTGCCGGTGCAGGGCCAAAGCCGCTGACCGCTCCGAGGCCCTCCCGCCCGACACGGCGGGTCGCGCGCGCGGTGATCAGCCGGCGGGTTTTGCGATCCGATAGCTCGGTCACACTCGGCTGCCCTCCCGTATCGAGAACCTGCGTGCTGCCGGCCCGCTGCGCTTACCGCAGCATGGAGCCAGGATTAAATCCCCGCAATCTAGGAGTTCGCGGGTACGCCGCGATCGGCCGGCGCATAACTCTAGACGAGGGGCAACGGCCCCGTTTCTGCTGAGGACGACAATGACAAGGTTTCGTACGCCATTTTTAGCCGCGGCGTTATTGACCAGTGTCGCGGCAATGGGGCTGACGCCGGCGCTGGCCCAGACCGCACCGGCGCCGGCAAATTCCGCCGCCGCGCAGAGCGAGGCGCATCATCATGGCAAGGTCTGGATGACGCCGGGGCAATTGGTCGACGGCCGGATCGCCTTCCTGAAGACCGAACTCAAGATCACCCCGGCGCAGGACGCGCAATGGCAGCAATACGCGTCGGCGATGCGCCAGAATGCGCAATCGCTCGACCAGACGATCGCCAACGCCCGCCAGCACCGTGGCACGGCGATGAACGCGGTCGAGCGCATGGAGATGCGCGGGGAATTCGCCAAGGTCCGCGCCGAGAACCAGGCGCGTCTGCTGACCGCGCTCCGGCCGCTCTACGCCAGCCTGTCGCCGGACCAGCAGCAGGTGGCGAACGCGCTGATGGCGCCGCATGCCGGCTGGCATCGCGAGTGGCATCACCGCGCCTGAGCCTGCATTTTCGGTTGCGGTTCGACAAGGAGCCGCCGGGATCTCCCGGCGGCTTCGTTCGTCCTGACCCGCGCGACAGGTGAGCCGGTTGACAGCGCCGCCGGCGGCGCGAAACATTCGTCCAGGCGGGTTGGCAAGAGGCATTGGCGGTGGCAGAGGGCGCAAGACTGGGCGTCGACATCGGCGGCACGTTCACCGACGTGGCGCTCGAACGGGGCGACGAGCGGTGGAGCGCCAAGATCCTGACGACGCCCGAGGCCCCCGAGCGCGCGGTCATCGAGGTCATCCACCGGGTGTTGGGCGAAGCCGGCCTCGGCCCGGCCGATCTCTCGATCATGATCCACGGCACGACCTTGGCGACCAATGCGATCATCGAGCGCAAGGGGGCGAAGACCGCGCTTTTGACCACCGAGGGTTTTCGCGACACGATCGAGATCCGCCACGAAAACCGTTTCGAGCAATACGACGTCAACCTCGACCTGCCGCCGCCCCTGGTGCCGCGGCGGCGGCGCTTTCCGGTGCGCGAGCGGGTCGACGCGCAGGGCCGGGTGTTGGTGCCGCTCGACGAGGCGGGTGTCGCCGCCCTCGCCGGCCGTCTCGCGAGCCAAGGCGTCGAGGCGGTCGCGGTCGGCTTTTTGCACAGCTTTACCAACCCGGCGCATGAACGCCGCGCCGGCGAGATCCTCGCCCGCCACCTGCCCGAGGTGCCGGTCACGCTGTCGAGCGACGTGTCGCCCGAGATGCGCGAATACGAGCGGTTTTCGACCGCCTGCGCCAACGCGTATGTCCAGCCATTGATCGGCCGCTATCTCGCCAATCTCGAAACCCTGTTGCGCCGCGCGGGCTTTGCCTGCCCGCTCTATTTGATGCTGTCGGGCGGCGGGCTGACCGCGGTCGAGACCGCGATCCGCTTTCCGGTGCGGCTCGTCGAATCGGGGCCGGCGGGGGGTGCGATCTTCGCCGCCGAGATCGCCCGCCACTGCGCTCTCGACAAGGTCCTGTCCTACGACATGGGCGGCACCACCGCCAAGATCTGCCTGATCGACGAGCTCAAGCCGCAGACCAGCCGCGCCTTTGAGGTCGCCCGCATCTACCGCTTCAAAAAAGGCAGCGGCCTGCCGTTGCGCATCCCGGTCATCGAGATGGTCGAGATCGGCGCCGGCGGCGGCTCGGTCGCGCGGGTCGACCGGCTCCGGCGGATCACCGTCGGGCCGGACAGCGCCGGCGCCGAGCCGGGCCCCGCCTGCTATGGCCGCGGCGGCGAGGCGCCGACGGTGACCGACGCCGACCTCGTGCTCGGCCGCATCGACCCCGCCGGGTTCTCCGGCGGCCGGATGGCGCTCGACGGCAGCGCCGCCGCGGCGGCACTGTCGCATGGCGTGGCCGAGCCGTTGGGGCTGGCGTTGGAATTGGCGGCACTCGGGGTCAGCGAGATCGTCGACGAGAACATGGCGAACGCCGCCCGCGTCCACGCGATCGAGAGCGGCAAGGACGCCCGCGGCCGCACCCTCGTCGCCTTTGGCGGGGCAGCACCGTTGCACGCCGCACGGCTCGCCGAAAAATTGGGCCTCGACCGGGTCGTGGTGCCGCAGCAAGCCGGGGTCGGCTCGGCGGTGGGCTTTCTGCGCGCGCCGATCGCCTACGAGATCGTGCGCTCGAGCCTGCAGCGCCTCGAAACCTTCGACGCCGAGCGCGCCAACGGGCTGTTGGCGGAAATGCATGCCGAGGCCCTGCCGATCATCCGCCGCGGCGCCCCGGACGCACCGTTGAGCGAGACCCGCTCGGCCTTTATGCGCTACCGCGGCCAGGGTCACGAGATCGCCGTGCCGTTGCCGGTCCGCCCCTACCGCGGCGACGACGCCCAGACCCTGCATACCCTGTTCGAGGATGCCTACCGCCGGCTCTATCACCGGGTCATCCCCGGCGTCGAAGTCGAGGTTTTGAGCTGGGTCCTGCTGCTGTCGGCCCCGCCGCCCGCCGAGGCCGCCGCCCCGCCGCCGACGGCCCTCCCCTACCCGCCCGCGCCTACCCGCCGCCGCCCGGTCTTCGACCCCGAGTCGGGAGAATTCGTCACCGTCGCGATCCACGAGCGCCGCGACCTGCGCCCCGGCGCCCGCATCCCCGGCCCCGCCATCATCGTCGAGGACGAGACCTCGACCGTCGTCACCCGCCTCTTTACCGCGACGATCGACCCCTTCGGCTACATCAACCTCAACCGGCGGGAAGGCTGAACTGCGGTATCACGATCGGCGAGGCACGCGCGCAACGCCTTCTTTCGCAAAGCCGGCTCAGCTCTTACTATCGGCCCATGACCGAGCTTTTGGAACAGGCGATCAAGGCCGTCCGCCGGCTGCCCGCGGCTTCTCAGGACGAGATCGCCCGCACCATTCTTCATCTGGCGGCAAGCGAGGGCGAGGGTGAGCCAGTCAATCCGGCCCATTTGGCGGCGGTGCTCGAAGGGCTTGCCCAGGCGAAGCGACGCGAATTTGCCAGGGATGACGAAGTCGAGGCTGCCTTCCGCCGCTTTGATCTGTGAAGCTGCGATACACGCCGCGCGCAACCCGCGACCTGGTCGAGATCGCCGAGTATCTGCGCGCCCGCAACCCGTCCGCGGCGCTCGCCGTGAGAGACGCGATCCTGCGCTCTCT
>DATMKU010000058.1:0-10316 GCA_035570935.1 Allostellaceae bacterium | reverse complement strand
CCCGATCCGGGCTTATTGGGAAGACGCGTCGCAGACCAATCGGGACGCACTCCGCGTCTTCTTGGCGCCCGAGACGACCGTTTGGCAATACACGCACGGGGTTCCCGACGCTTCGACTGTTTCTCCAGACGGCTACTCGCTCGACAATTTCTACCTCGCCCGGCCCAACGCGGATGAGTTGCAGCTCGACCTGTTCGGCGACTACAAGAGCAATGTCGCGCTCTACCCCACGTTCCAGCAGTATTTCCGCACTCACAAGCCGCCTTTCCTTGCGGTGTGGGGCAAGAACGATCCGTTCTTCCTGCCGGCGGGCGCCGAGGCGTTCAAGCGGGACATGCCGGACGCGGTGGTGCGATTTTTCGATACCGGACACTTCGCGCTGGAGACTCACGCCGCGGAAATTGCCGCAGCGATCCGCGACTTCCTTTCGCGTTCTAAGTGAGAATCGTAGGCCGCCTCAACTGCCCCGTCTTTTCAAGTAATCCCGTAACGAATCGGAGCCCAATAGATGGCTACTCTTCCTCTGATTGTCTTTGATGTCAATGAAACGCTGCTTGATCTTCAAACAATGGAGCCAATATATTTACTGAAGCAGGACGTGGGAAGAATGTCCCCTTTACGCGGCGACTGAGCTAACTGTAGACCGCAGCCTCGGTCGAAAGGTCTTCAGAGTTCGCCGGCCGCGGCGCGCCGACGCGGGTTTGCCCGCGCATCGACGACATCAACCGCGGCAACGCGGCGATACCGCCAGCGTTAGCCCTTTGACGATGACGGCCGCACCCGGAGGGGATCATGTCTCAACCAGAACGCTTTGAAGTATTGGTCCTTGGCAGTGGCTTTGGTGGCAAGCTGCTGGCTTGGCATATGGCGCGCTCGGGGCGCCGGACCGCCGTCGTCGAGCGCCGGTGGATCGGCGGCTCCTGTCCCAACATCGCCTGCCTGCCGAGCAAGAATGAGATTTGGAGCGCCGGGGTCGCACACCTGGCGCAGCACGCGGCACAGTTCGGTACGGTGATCACAGGTTCCGTCACGACCGACATGGCGAAAGTTCGCCAGCGCAAGCGGAACATGGTCGAGCGTGAGATTGCCCTGCATTTGCAGAACTACCAGGCGAGCGGCGCCGAATTGATCATGGGGACCGGACATTTCGTGGCGCCGAGGACACTCGAGGTGCGCCTGAATGACGGCGGGACCCGCGTGCTGGCGGGAGACCAGTTTTTCCTCAACGTCGGAACGCACGCGGCGATGCCGAGCATTCCCGGCCTCGAGGCCGCCCGGCCGCTCACCCACATCGAGGCTCTCGAGCTCGACTACTTGCCGACACACCTGATCGTGCTCGGCGCCGGCTATGTCGGCCTCGAATTGGCCCAGGCTTATCGCCGCTTCGGGAGCCGCGTGACGGTGATCGAGCCGGGACCCCAGCTTATGAGCCGGGAGGATCCCGACGTCGCAGATGAAATGCGGCGAATACTGAGCGACGAAGGCATTGAATTTCTAACGGCGGGCGAGACTGTCGATGTGCGCGGCCGATCCGGCGGGGAGGTCCGGCTTACCGTGCGCACGGCGTCCGGCGAGCAAAACATCGAGGGCAGCGACATCCTGGTCGCGGCGGGGCGCGTTCCGAACACCGCCGGGATCGGGCTGGAAGAGGCGGGGGTCGAGTTGGACGGTCGCGGCTATATTCGCGTCAATGAGCGGCTGGAGACGACGGCGTCCAGCACCTGGGCGATTGGGGAATGCGCCGGCAGCCCACAGTTTACCCACGTCTCGATCGACGACTTTCGGATCATCAGCGACAATTTGGCGGGCGCGAAGCGCAGCACGCGCGATCGGCTGGTTCCTTACTGCATGTTCACCGAACCTCCGCTCGCTCGCGTCGGACTGAGCGAGAGCGAAGCGCAGCGCCAAGGCATCGGCGCGCGCGTCGCGCGGCTGCCGATGAGCGCTGTACGACGGACGGCGACGACGGACGAAACCCAAGGTTTTATGAAGGTTCTCGTCGGTGAGACCGACGACCGCATTCTCGGTTTCACGATGATTGGCGCCGAGGCCGGTGAGGTGATGACCGCAGTGCAAATGGCGATGCTGGCAGGCCTGCCATATCCGATGCTCCGCGACGCTGTTCTCGCGCACCCGACGATGGCGGAGGGGCTCGGCTCGCTGTTCTCGAATGTGCCGCCTCGGTCCGAATAACGGGTCCCGCCGAAAACGCATCGCTGGCGGGCTGGTGCCCGCCGCTGATGCGTGCGGCCAAAGGCCGTCGAGAAACGGCGCCGCGGAGTACCGCCGCGGCCGCCGACCCAGCTCAGGATCAGTCTCCTGGAGCGGTCGGGATGAATTGGAAGTCCTCGGTCGGCACCGTCTCGAAAAACGCCTGGTGCTCGCTCTGGGGAAATGGCCACAGGACCGGGGTGGGCTGCCGGCTGGTGTACCAGTTCTTGCAGCCGCCGACCCAAACGGTTCCGGGAAAGGCGGCGCCGAGGCGGGCGAGGAATTTCTCGGTCGCTGCGACGGTCGGCGCCACCGCGGCCCGGCGCGCGCGGGCCTCGGCGACGAGCCGCATGATGCAGGCGATCTCCTGATCGAGACCCAATGGCACCGGCACGTTGTTGACCGGGGCGAATGGCCCGTAGAGCATGAACAGGTTTGGGAAGCCCGGCAGCGCGATGCCGCCGTAGGAATAGATCTTTTCCCGCCACGCCTCGTCGATGGTTGTGCCGTTGAGGCCGGTCACCGTCATCGGGCGCATATAGGCATGCGCGTCGAACCCGGTGGCGTAGACCAGCACGTCCAGCGCGACCTGGGCGCCGTCGGCCATGACCACGCCGTCCGGCGCGATGCGGGCGATCTCCCCCTTGACGACGCGGGCGTTCGGCAATTGCACCGCTTCATAGTAGTTTTTGTCGGATTTCGGGATGCGGGTGCAGCCGAGATTGTAGTCGGGCGTCAGCTTCTGCTTCAGCTCGGGGTCCTTGATATAGTCGAGAAATGACCGGTACTCGCGCTCCATCGCCTCGCGCTGCGGCCCGGCTTCGAGCCGCCACCGGTCGCCTTCGTTGATCAGTTGCCACAGCCGGCGCTGCTCGCGCCGATAGGCGAAAGGCAGCCGCAGCTTCAGCCGCTCGCGCCAAGTCGAATGAGGATTGTCGCGGATATGGACCCATTGCGCACGGCGGATGAATTGGGTGACCTCGCATCCCGCCCAAGCCAGCGCTTCGGTGATCTGCACGCCGCTGGCGCCGCTGCCGATGACACCCCAGCGCTTGCCGGCATAGGGGACGCTGTGGTCCCAGCGCGAGGAGTGGAAAGACGGGCCGGCGAAACTCTCGCGTCCCGGAATATCGGGATAGAGCGGCTGGTGCAGAAAGCCGGTGGCGCAGATGAAGACGTCGGCGATGTCGGTATTGCCCTTCGCGGTCTCGATCTGCCAGCGGCTGCCGGTGAAGCGAGCGGCGACGATCTCCTCGTTAAAGCGAATAAATTTGGCGAGGCCGCGGTCGCGGGCGACCTTTTTCACATAGGCCCAGATCTCGGTCGCCGGCGCGTATTTGCGCGACCAGTTGTAGTTGGGCTGAAACGGGAATTCGTATTGCCGCGAGAGGACGTCGACAAAAAGGCCGGGGAAGGTGTTGTCCCGCCACGTCCCGCCGACCTCGCCGGCCTTTTCATAAACGGTGAAATCGATGCCGGCGCGCTTCAGCGTCTCGGCCATGAACAGGCCCGACACCCCCGCGCCGGCGACGACAACGCGAAATTGCGGATCGGCCATCACGCCTCACTCGACCATCCGGGCAAAGTTTAGGCCGCTTGCCGCCGTTGCGGCAACCCGCCTCGCCGCGTCCGTCGCCGACGGGCGAAAGCCGCAGGCCGGTCTAGCCTCGCAGTCCGGCGCGACCGCCCAGCCGATGTTGCACAAGCCCGGCGTGGCCTGTAGCACAATCGGGGAAACGACAATCGGAGAGCGGCGATGACCTCACGCGTGCCAATGGTGTCGGCCGAACGCGCCCGCGAACTCGGCGAAGCGATGGGGATGCCCGCGCGGCGTACGCAGAGCGAGGCGTTTCGCGTGGTGGCCAACAACCCCGGCGTGGCGAGGGTCGCGTTCGGCCAGTTGATGCAGCTGTTGGAGAACAATAAATTCGACACGAGGCTGCGCGAGCTGATGATCATGCGGATCGGCTGGGTTACCGGCTCGGCCTACGAGTGGACGCAGCATTGGCGGGTGGCGACGACGGCGGGGGTCCCGCCCGAGGATATCCTGGCGGTGCGCGACTGGCGGAACGCCGCGCGGTTGACGCCGGCCGACAAGGCGATCCTTGCCGCCACCGACGAGTGTCTCGCCGGCAAATCGATTTCGGATGCGGCCTGGGCCGAGGTAGCGAAGCATGTGACCGAGCCGGGACAGCAGGTGGAATTCGTCATCGCCATGGGCAACTGGATGATGTTTTCGCTGTTGTTTCGCAACCTTCGCATTCCGCTGGCGGAGGGCGTCGCGGTGTGGCCGCCCGACGGTCTGGCGTCTCCGGCGGCGGCGGGATAGCCTCGTCGGAGACGCCGAGGAATCGATCGCGGCTCCCAAGCCGCCCGACCGCGCGGCGCGGCGGCGGAGCGCGCCCATACCCGGCGACCGGAACGGCGGCAGGAGGAGCCAATGGACACGATGGAAATGGACGCAAGCGCCGAGGAGACGCGCTTGCCGGCCGATGTCGACGCGCAACCCGTGGTGCGGGCCGCGGCGGCGCTGCGGCCGGTGCTGCGCGGGTATCGCGACGAGATCGAGCGCGAGCAGCGCCTGCCGCCGGCCCTGTTCGAGCAGTTGCGCGACGCCGGCTTCTACAAATTGGTGATCCCGCGCACTCTCGGCGGCCTCGGGTCCGACCCGCTGACCTATCTGCGGGTTGTCGAGCTGTTGGCCGAGGGTGCCGGCTCGGTCGGCTGGAACCTCGGCAACGGGGGCGTCGGCCAATTGGTCACGCTCGGGTTGCCGGACGACGGTGTCCACGAAATTTACGGGAAGCGGGCGGATACGGTGATCGCCGGAACCGCCGTGCCGGGCGGCGGGCAGGCAACGCCAGTGGCGGGCGGCTACCGCGTCAGCGGTCACTGGCAGTTCGGCAGCGGCTGCCAGGAGGCCAGTTGGCTGCTCGGAAGCTTTCAAGTGATTGGCGATGACGGCCAACCGCGCCGCCACCCGGATGGCGGCTCCCTCTATTGGCGCGGGGTATTCGCGCGCGCCGAAGCGGAGATCGTGCCGGGGAGCTGGGACGTGGCCGGCTTGCGCGGCACCGGCAGCTTCGACTGGACGGTCAAGGACGTCTTCCTGCCCGAACGGCGGACGATGCCGCAAGTCGGCATCCCGCTCGAAAACCAGTGGGCGCGCTGGCCGGGGATCACCTATGCCCTTCCGGTCCAGTGCTGGGTCGGGCCGCACCACAGCGCCGTGATCACCGGCATCGCGCGGGCCGGCATCGACGCGCTGATCGATCTCGCCGGTGGCAAGACGCCGCGCGGGCGCACCGGCGCGCTGCTGTGCGAGAACCCCCAGGTGCAGGACGCGGTCGGGCGGGCTGATGCGATCCTGAACGCCGGGCGCGCCTATCGCACTGCGATGATCACCGAATTGTGGAATACGGTCGCTTCCGGCAACGAGACCACCATCGAGCAACGCGCTCGTTGCCGGTTGGCCTCGACCTACGCCGCCGACAGCGCGCGCGAGGCGATGGACTTGATGTACCGGCATGGCGGCAGCACGTCGTTCAAGCGCGAGAGCCGGCTCGCCGAATGCTGGCGCGACCTGCACGTCGTCGGCCAGACGGTCACGATCGCGCCGGAGTGGTACCCGATCGGCGGCCGGGTCTATCTGGGGATGGACCCGGGCTCGCGTCTGCGCTAACCCGCGTCTACTCCCAAGGCATTTCGGCCGCGGCGTTGCGCCCGGAGATGCGGCCGAACGCCAGGCATTCGCCAATATTGCCAGTGCCCTGGTAGAGATAGCTGTAAATTGAGCCGAGTTCTCCGGCGCTGTACAACCGGGCGATCGGCGTGCCGTCGGGCCGCACGATCTGGCCCTTCTCGTTGCGTCGCGGGCCGCCTTGGGTGTTGAGCATCGAAGGCGACAGCTCGACCGCGTAAAACGGCTTGTCGATGAGCGGCGACAGCATCAGGGTCCGGCCGAAATCGGGGTCGTGTTTCGCGCCGCAATTGCGGTTCCACCGGCCCACCGTGTCGACCAGCCGGGCAGGGTCGAGGCCCACGGCCGCGGCGAGGCCGGCGAGACTGTCGGCGGTCTTGATCCAGCCCGTCGCCAACTCCGCGCTGTTGTCCTCGCTCCAATCGTAGCGCTCGATTATTTGCGTCCAGCCGTGGCTCGGGTGCTTGTCGTAGAGCGGGCCGGCAGAGAAGAGCGCGTGGTCGAAGACGAGAAACATCGGGCACGGGGTGGCGAGCGGCAGCCAGCACCCGTGGACCGGGATTTTACCGTGGCGGGTCTTGAATTTTTCGTCGGTAAAGCGTTCAGCGTCGGGGCCGACCACGATCATGCCGCCCGGCATTTTCTTGCTGTAGTGCAGCGCCTGCATCGAAAACGTCGTACGGATTTCCGGAACCTTCAGCGCCATTGAGGGGCCGGCGTAATTGTTCATGTGCCAGAGGTCGGCGCCGACCGACATCGCCATCGCGATGCCGTCTCCTTCGTTGTACGGCGTGCCCGAGGTATAGCAATAGGGAACGCCAGGGAGATAATTGCGGATCATTTCCTGGTTGTTTTCAAAGCCGCCGCAAGTCAGCACCACTGCCTTGCGCGCCTTGACATAGACCGATTTATTGCCCCGCTCGGCTCGCACCCCGAGAATTTCCTTGGTGATGCCGTGCTGGATCAGGTCTCGCCCTGGGGTTTCATAGAGAATGGGGATCGGGCGTTCCCTGACCAGGCGCTCGAACAGTTTCCAGGTGTACGAATAGCCGTAGGTGGGTCCATCGTGGAATTTATGCACACAGTCCGAGCCGGGCAGATTGGGAAATTCGATGCCGACCGGCGGATGTTGATGCTCTTGCGGGTCGCCGCCGAGCCTTCTGAGCCATTCATTGTTGCGGCACATCTCCTCCGCCCACGCCCACGCCATGGTCTCGGGTATTGTGTAGGGGCCGCAGAGCGCGGTCAGATAGGCGATCGCCTGCTCGGCCGACGACGTATTCAGGTATCCCTGGCCGGCGACGCGGGTGTTGCCGCCTTCCTCGCCCTCGGGCGCTTTTTCCAGGACGACGACCTTGGCTCCGAGGTCGTGGGCGGTGACCGCAGCGGCGACACCCGCCGCCCCGAGGCCGACGACGACGACATCTGATTCCACATCCCATCTCTGTGGTGCTGAAGGTTGATCCTTCATGGTCTATTCCTGATGACCGGAGGTTGTCGCGATATCGCGTAGGGTGGGTTGGCACAGCGTAACCCACCGTTGGCGTGAAGCAATGGCTGATCCCGCCGGCATACGCCAAAGCCTATGTGTGGCGGAACAAGAACGATGCGGCCGATGCGTGGGCCTTCAGCCCCGGAGTTGCATGGGCTGTTTGGTGTCAAGGGCGTTTGGGAGGATGACCTGAGGGGCGCCTGCCACTGGCCAAGGTTGGGTTGCCAACAACACCAACGGAGGGAGCCATCCATGAGCGAGGTTATCAGGATCGGGCTGGATCTGACCCAAGCGGGTTTTTCAGGTGCATGGGGTCGACGCGTCGGGCGCGGTGGTGCTGTGGCGCGAGGTCCTGCGCATCCGCGTCGTTGTCTCGGGCGGTCGAAGGCGTGGATGGCCGGGCCAAGCCCGGCCAAGGCGAAATAGGCGCGCCGATCGCTTTCCAGTGGCCGCGCTAAATTTCTGAAGGAACAGCCCTGCTGACGATTGCGGCTCGCCCAGCGCCACGAATTCGCAAGACGCCCGCGTCGTTTTACGGCTAAATTGTGTCCGGCCGTAGAAGCCGGATTACAATAGGCTAACGGCAACAACACCGGCCCGGCGCTCGACGCGCAGCGCTTCCGCCATCCCGTAACCTCACTAGAATGAAGCGCTTGGCCCGGAAAAAGGTTTCATCGAAAGGACACTGACATGCCGAACTTTGACCACCATGGCGCTCATATCTACTACGAGGAGTCCGGCCGCGGATTTCCGATCCTGACCTTCGCGCCCGCCGGTCTGCGATCGGTGATTGCGGTCTGGGGGCAGCCCTCGGCGCCGATCAACCCGACGAAGGAATGGGCGGCTGAGTACCGCGTCATCGCGATGGACCAGCGCAATGCCGGCGGAGAGAGCCGCGCCCCGATCACCGCGCACGACGGCTGGGACGCCTACACCGCCGACCACGTGGCGCTCCTCGACCATCTGCGCATCGACAAGTGCCATCTCTACGGCCAGTGCATCGGCGGCTCGTTTATCATCAATATGCTCAAGCATCACCCCGAACGGGTGCAATCCGTGGTCTTGGCGCAGCCGATCGGGCGCGTCGGCCCGCTAAAGCCGGAGTGGAACCCGAATTACAGGGGCTGGGCCGAAACGCTGACCGACCGCCCCGAAGCGACCGAGCAAGTTCTGAATGCGTTCTACCAAAACCTCTATACGCCGGGCTTTGTCTATTGCGCCGACCGCGATTTCGTGAGGACGGTGAAGGCGCCGTGCATGGTATTGGCCGGCAACGACGAGGCGCACCCTTGGCCGATCTCGGAAGAGCTGTCGAAATTGCTGCCGAATTGCGAGTTCATCCCCGAGTGGAAGACCGAACCGGCGCTGACGCCGGCGAAAGCGCGGATCAAGGAATTCCTGGCGAAGCACACCCCCGCGCGAGGCTAGCCGGTTCCCACCCCGACCTCCGATATGCGAGGGGAATGGGAAATAGGATAGGAGGTCGTTCGACATGACTGAGCCGCATGGTCCGCTCCAGGGCGTCAAGGTTGTCGCCTGCTCCACCGCGCAGGCCGGCACTGTGCCCTACATGCTGATGGCCGATCTCGGCGCTGAGGTCATCAAGATCGAGGTCCCGGAAGTCGGTGACAATTCGCGCGGCTCGACCGTCCTGCCCGGGTTGCCCAGCACCTATTTCGAGACCAACAACCGCGGCGTCAAAAGCCTCACCCTGAACCTGAAGTCCGGAGAAGGTCGCGACGTCCTGCGCAAGCTGGTCGCGACGGCGGACATCTTCGGGCAGAATTTCCGCCCCGGCGCGGCCGAGAAAAACGGCTTCGGCTACGACGAGCTGAGAAAGGTGAACCCGAGGCTCGTCTACGTGTCGGTCTCGGGCTACGGCCCCAACGGGCCGCACGCCGGTCTGCCGGGGACCGATTCAATGGCGCAGGCATTGGGCGGCGTCGCCGAAGCCTATTCGACGCCGGGTCAGCCGATGAAAACCGGCATCGTCTCCGTCGCGGATGAAACCTGCGCCATCCTCGCCTTTGGCGGGGCGCTCGCGGCGCTGACCCATGCGCGCAGCACCGGCATCGGCCAAAAGGTCGATTGCTCGTTGCTCGGCGGGCAAATCCGCCTGATGGGCTGGACCCTGACGACGGCGATGTGGCGCAACCGCAATCCGGTGACCGGCCAGGCCCGCATCACCGGCACGCCGCAGCGCCCCGGCCTCAGCGCCAGCTTCAACGACCGCGACGGCAAGCCGCTGGTGTTTCAGCTGAACGGCGCCCGCAAATGGCGCGACGCGATGGGGGCGCTCGGGTTTTACGAAGCCCTCGAAAACGCCGGGTTTGGCGATCTCGGCGTCGTCGTCATGTCCGACGAAAAGCGCGCGACGTTGCTGCGCATGCTGGACGAATTGTTTGCGACCGGGCCGCGCGCCGACTGGGTAGCGCGGCTGCGCGGTGCCGACATCGTCTCGGCGCCGATCAACACGTTGCTCGAAGCCGCAAACGATCCCGACGTGCTGGCCAACGGCTACGTGACCGAAATCGACTACCCGGAATACGGCAAGACGCTCAAGGTGCACGGCTCGCCGTGGCACTTCTCCGAAACCCCGGCGCAAATCGGCGTCGCCCCGAAACTCGGCGCCGATAACGACGAAATCCTTGCCCGCCTCGGCTACACCCCGGCGCAGATCGAGGATTTCCGGGACCGCAAGATCATCTGACGCCCGCGGGCGCGGGATCAGCCCGAGCGGCGCGCTTCGACCAGAAAGATCGTCCCAGGCAGCCGGATCGTGCCGGTGCTCGCCTCGGCGGCGAAGGCTGCCTCGATCTCGCAGGCGATCGTCTGGCGGGTCGCCTCGGCGGGCTGCTTTTCTTCGATCAGGCGCGCTGTCGGTCCCATCGCCAGCGCCTGGCGCGCTTCTTC
>DATMKU010000057.1:0-5034 GCA_035570935.1 Allostellaceae bacterium | reverse complement strand
AATTCCGAACTCGCCGAGGGTGACCGGCGAGCCACCGAAGCTGTTGGTCTGCAGCGCGTCGCAACCCGCTTCGAGATAGCCCCGGTGGATCTCGCGGATCAGATCGGGGCGGCTGTCGCACAAAATCTCGGTGCAGTTTTCGAGCCCGAGAAAATCGCGCTCGATGTCGAGATTGCGCGCCTGCACCTGTGTCCCCATCGCGCCGTCGCACAGCACGACCCGATCGGCGAGGTAATCGAGAAAATGAGTCATTGGCGGGAGTACGCGTGTGATTCGAATTCGTCGCCCCCGCGAAAGCGGGGGTCCAGAGCCTGCCCCTGGCTTGAACAGGGGGTGTCCGCTTGGAAGCCGGTGGCCCTGGGTTCCCGCTTTCGCGGGAATGACGGGTGGGGCATAAAGGGGAAGCGGCTTGGCACTAGGCAGCCGCCGACGCGGGTTTGGGGGCGCGCACGCCGAGCAGGTGGCAGATTGCGACGAGCAGATCGGCGCGGTTCAAGGTGTAGAAATGGAATTCGGGGACCCCATTGGCTTGCAGGCGGCGGCATTGCTCGGCCGTTAATGAGGCCGCGACCAGACGTCGGGTATCGGGATCGTCGTCGAGGCCGTCGAAATGCGCGCCCATCCAGGCCGGGATCGAGGCGCCGCAGGCCGCCGCCATGCGCTTCAATTGCGCGAAATTGGTGACCGGCAATATGCCGGGAACGATCGGCACCTCGATGCCGGCGGCGCGGGCGCGGTCGCGGAAGCGCAGAAACACGTCGGCATCGAAAAAGAATTGCGTGATCGCCCGGCTGGCGCCGGCGTCGAGCTTGGCCTTTAGATTGTCGAGGTCGTGGCCGGGGCCGCGCGCCGCAGGATGGGTTTCGGGATAGGCGGCGACGCTGATCTCGAAATCCGCCACTTTCTTCAAGCCTGCGACGAGATCGGCCGCGTAGGCGTACCCGCCCGGGTGCGGCGCATAGCCCGTCGCGATGCCGCCGGGAGGGTCGCCGCGCAGCGCGACGATGTGGCGGATCCCGGCCTCCCAATAGTCGCGCGCCACCGCGTCGATCTCCTCGCGCGCCGCCCCGACGCAGGTCAGATGCGCGGCGGGTTCGAGCGCGGTCTCGTGGCGGATGCGGCGCACCGTCGCGTGGGTGCGCTCGCGCGTCGAGCCGCCGGCGCCGTAGGTCACGGAGACGAAGCGCGGCCGCAGCGGTTCGAGCCGTTTGATCGCGGCCCACAGCCGTTCTTCCATCTCTTGCGTTTTCGGCGGGAAGAACTCGAACGAGATGCGCGGCGGGCCGGCGTCGAAATCGCTGATCGGGTCGGCGCCAAGCAGCCCGCGGGCGGGATTCTGCATCAGTGAAGCTCTCCTTCGACGAGCGCCGGCGCTCCCGGCTGCAAGGTTTGGGCAAAACGCGAAATTCTCGGAGCTTGGCGATGCGCGATCCAGATCACGACGGTCAATGGGTCGCCGGGCAAATGCCGCGGTGACGCCGCGTCGAGACCAGCGGCGCGGCACCATTCCGCCACTTCGGAATCGGAAAAGCCGAGCCGCCGGTGAGCGTGCTCGTCGCGCAGGAATTCCAGCGCGTGCGGCGCGAAATCGACGAGAACGAGGACGCCGTTCGGCCGCAGCACGCGCGCCGCCTCGGCGATCACGGCGGCCGGCCGGTCGGCATAGTGCAGGACTTGATGGATCACGACCGCGTCGAAGGACGCGTCCGGCACTGCCAGCTGGTACATGTCGCCGAGCCGGACTGACCCGTTTTCGAGGCCGGCCCGCGCGAGGTTGACCCGCGCGATCGACAGCATCTCACGTGACTGGTCGATGCCGAGCGCATGCTCGACGCGCGGCGCCAGAATCTCCAGCATGCGGCCGGTGCCGGTGCCGATGTCGAGGAGATCGCGCGGATCGGCGGCGGCGATGACCTCGACCAGGGCCGCCTCGACCTCGCGCTCATCGATGTACAGCGAGCGGATGCGATGCCATTGGTCGGCATTTTCGCGGAAATACGCGCTCGCGAGATCGGCACGCTGCCGCTTTATCGCGCCGAGCCGCTGCAGATCGAGGGCGATCGTCGGGTCGCCATCGTCGCAGGCGGCGACCAGCTGGCGGGCAAGGGCGCTTGCCGGGCCCGCTTGGCTGAGGCGATAAAACACCCAGCTGCCCTCGCGGAAGCGGTCGAGGAGACCGGCTTCGCACAACAGCTTCAGATGGCGCGAAACCCGGGGCTGGCTTTGTCCGAGGATCTGCGTCAGCTCGCTGACAGTGAGCTCGCCGCGCGCGCACAGGACGGTGAGCCGAAGCCGGGTCGGCTCCGCAACTGCGCGCAATGCAGCCAGCAGGTGCTCCATCAAGCCAAGTCTCTCCCTTTAGCTGGCAGCAACATATACAGATATCTTTATATGTGCAAGCGGCTTGTGAATTGAAGCGTCCGTTTCCGGCGCTACTTGCCCATTCCGCGAATTTCCCGCAATTATCTCGCCCGTTGGCCAAGACACCGATTGATGCGAGACCGACCGATGAATGATCACCCGCTTCGCCTCGGCTTATCGGAACTGTTTGTCTTCTCTGTCCTTATCCTTTCCGGTTGCGCCTCACACCCCGACACCGCGCAACAAGCAGCCACCTACGAAGAGGATTTCAACGATCCCCTCGAGGACGCCAACCGCAAGATCTTCGAATTGAACCAATTCGTCGACCGCAATGCGATTGTGCCCGTGGCCAAGGCGTACCGCGATACCGTGCCCGATCCGGTGCGCGATTCATTACGCGATTTTCTGAATAATTTGCGCGCGCCGCTGATCTTTGTGAACGATGCCCTGCAGGGTCAATTCCAGCAGGCCGGAGAGACGATGGGCCGCTTTGTCATCAATTCGACGATCGGCATGGGGGGAGTGGTCGATGTCGCCGGACGCTGGGGCGTCCCCTTTCACGAGGAGGATCTCGGCCTGACGCTCGGCGCCTGGGGGATACCCGAAGGACCATACCTCGTGGTGCCGGTCCTCGGGCCATCGACCCCGCGCGATCTCGGCGGTCAAGTCGCGGAGGGGTTCGGTGATCCGTGGAACAGGCTCGTCACCGGCAGTCCATGGAACCTCTATTGGATTCCGTTCGTGCGCGGTGGGGTCGCCGGCATCGATCAGCGGTCCCGCTACATCGAGACCTTGGCCGACATCGAGCGCACATCGCTCGATTATTATGCGACAATTCGCTCGCTTTATCGGCAGCGGCGCGCCGCGCTAATCCGCCATGAGCGGGAGAACCTGCCGCCGCCTGCCGGGTTCAGCCAGCGCGAGGACCGGGAGTCGCCGGAGGCATTCACCACTGCGGCACGCCGAGCGGCGGTGGTCTCTGAGGCGTCCAACATATCCGAGGTAGCAAAATAATGGTGCGACGTAGCTTCCTGACTGCCGCCCTCGTCTTCTTCGCGGGAGCATTTGCTCCCGCCATCCCCGCAGCGGCAGCCGCGGACCCTGCCGCTCTGATCAGCAATCTCGGCAGCCGGGCTCTCGAGGTGCTCGGTAAGAATGCCACCCAAGCGCAGAGGGTGGCGCGGTTTCGCGAATTGCTGCGCGAGGATTTCGACGTCCCGGGGATCGCCCGCTTTGTCCTCGGCCGCTACTGGAATACGGCAACCGAGGAGCAGCGGGCGGAGTACGTCAAGCTGTTCGAGGACTACATCGCGCTCGCTTACAGTACCCGCCTGGCCGAGTACACCGGCGAGAAGTTCAAGGTGACGGGCAGCCGGCCTGATGCCGATGGCGCCATCGTATCGAGCCAGATCATCCGCCCCACCGGCGCCCCGCCGGTCAAGGTGGACTGGCGGCTGACCGGACGAAACGGCATCTACAAGATCAGCGATGTCTCGGTCGACGGCATCAGTATGGCGGTCACCCAGCGCTCCGAGTTCGCTTCCGTCATCCAGCATAATGGCGGACAAGTGCAGAGTTTGATCACAATGTTGCGCGAAAAAACAGCGGGCAGCGGGGCGCGATAACCAACCAACCGCAGCGGGTCGGCGTCGCGGGTCCGTCTACGACAGCGACAAAGGGAGGGGCGGCGATGCGGCTCGGCTTTACTAACCCCTGGTGGGTCGTGGTCGGTGCCGTCGGCGGCCTCATCGTATGCAACGGCCCGGTCCTCGGGTTCACCTTTGGCGTGTTTCTAAAGCCGATCATGGCCGATATGGGATGGCAGCGCGGCACCGCGTCATTTGCCTTGTCGTTTGGCGGAATCTGCTCTGCGCTGACGGTACCGGTGCTCGGCCGGATGATGGATCGTTGGAGCATTCGCCGGGTGGCATTGCCCGGCCTTGTCATCTACGCGATCGCGATGGGCCTCTTGGGGCTCAGTCCGAAATCTCTGGTGATTTTCACCCTGCTGTTCGCGCTTGCCGAGGCGGCCAGCGCGGTTCAAACCCCGATCGGCTATGCCAAAGCGATCTCGGCTTGGTTCGACCGCCGGCGCGGGCTGGCGCTCGGCATTGCGATGTCGGGGGTCGGGCTGGGCGGCTTCATCATGCCGCAACTCGCTCAGATGCTGATCGAGCGGGTGGGCTGGCGCGGCGCCTATCCGATCCTTGGTTTGTTGACGCTCGCAATTGCATTTCCGCTGGTCGCGCTGTGGATACGGGAGCCGCGGCCGGGCGAGGGCGAGCGCCGGGCCGTAAGCGCAGCCGATGTCACGGGTCTGACCGTGCGCGATGCCGCCGGCACGCGCAGCTTTTGGCTGATGGGCGTGGTCTTCTTTTTGGTCGCGGTCGCGGTCAACGGCACGGTGGCGCATGTTGTCCCGCTGCTGACCGACCACGGCTTGTCCGCGGCCGCAGCGGCGGCAATCATGGGGATCTTCGGGCTGGCGACGATGGCCGGCCGGCTGCTCGCCGGTTATTTGGTCGATCGCATTTTCGCACCCTTTGTCGCAACGGTATTCTTCCTGGCCCCGATCGCCGGGTTCATTCTTCTGAGCGCCGGTTCCGGCGAACTGCCGGGGATCGGGGTAATTCTGCTGGGATTGGGGCTCGGCACCGAGATCGACCTGATCGC